>NC_011959.1:1200000-1500000 GCF_000021685.1 Thermomicrobium roseum DSM 5159
CGTGTTCGGGACACGTCTCACGCGCGTTACACGCCTCCTCAAGCATCAGGACATCGATGAGGCGATGCGGCGTGTCGCGCGCGAGGTGCAGGACTGGTCCGGGGGAACGCGGATCGGGCAATCGCTCCAGAGCTTCAACCAGGAGTGGGCCCGCCGGGTACTCCGCAACGGGGCTGTCGTTCTCATCATCAGCGATGGCTGGGATCGTGGTGATCCGCAGCTGCTGGCGCAGGAGATGGCTCGTCTCCAACGCAGCTGCTACCGCCTCATCTGGCTCAATCCGTTGTTGGGTTCGCCTCGTTATGAACCTTTGACGCGCGGTATGCAAGCCGCACTGCCGTACATCGACGATTTCATGCCGATCCATAACTTTGCCAGCCTGGAAGCGCTGGCGAAGCACCTCAGCCAGATCGACGACAAGCGGCCGGTGCGCCGTCAGCATGCTGTGCTGCCCGAAGCACCTGCTGCCTGAAAAGGGGGAGAACCAATGCGTGACATACTGCCAGACATCGAACGTTGGATCGCCGACGGTGAAGAGATCGCGCTCGCCACGGTCGTGCGCGCCATCGGCTCGTCACCGCGTCCAGTCGGCGCCAAGATGGCTGTCACTCGATCAGGACGCATGGCTGGCTCGGTAAGCGGCGGTTGCGTGGAAGGTGCAGTCTTCGAGGTCGCGCTCGAAGTACTCGAGACCGGTCGGCCGCGGCTCGTCCGTTACGGCATTAGCGACGAGCAGGCTTGGGACGTCGGTCTGAGCTGCGGCGGAACCATCGACGTCTTCGTAGAACCCCTGGTGAAGCAGTCATGAGTGCCATCGTTTTCACAGCGCTGCGTGAAGCACTGAAAAACGAAGAAGCGGTCGTCAGCGCAACGCTCGTCTCCGGCGAGCCGTTGGGAGCGAAGTTGCTCGTGTTCGAGGACGGTCGAACCATCGGCTCGCTCGGTTCGAGCGAACTCGACGCGATCGTAAACGAGGATGCGCGATCGCTCTTCGAATCCGGCGAGCCGACCATCCGCACGTACCGCACTCGCGAGGGTCAAGAGATCGAGGTCTTCCTGGAGCCGCATTTGCCCCCGCGCCACTTGGTCGTCATCGGCGCTGTCCACATCGCTGTGCCGCTCGTCGCGATGGCCAAAGAACTCGGGTACCGCACCACAGTGATCGACGCCCGCGAGTTCTTCGCTACCCGGGAACGCTTCCCTCACGCTGACCAGCTCATCGTCGCTTGGCCGGATGAAGCGCTGCTCGGCCTGAAGATCACACCGCAGACCGATATCGTCATTCTGGCGCACGATGAGAAGTTCGAGGATCCAGCCTTGCACGTCGCCCTGAGGTCGAGAGCTGGTTATATCGGCGCGATCGGCAGTCGGAAGACGAGCCAGCAGCGATTGGAACGGCTTCGTCGTGCGGGGTTCAGCGAGGAGCAGCTCGCTCGGATCCATGCGCCTATCGGTATCGATATCGGAGCCAAGACACCCGGCGAGATTGCCGTGAGCATTCTGGCCGAGATCATCGCCGTCCGCCGGGGGCGAATCGGGCAACCGCTCCGACCGGCCAAATCCGCCGCTCCGGTCGCGCGCGAAGGCGCCTAACGCACAGCACGGATGGTTCCCATGCAACGGATCGCCGCCCTGGTTCTCGCCGGCGGCCTCTCGCGACGGTTGGGCTATCCGAAGCAGCTCGTCGAACTCTGCGGCAAGCCAGCACTGCAGTGGGTGCTCGACGCAGTCCAGCGCACCAGCTTGGAACCGCGTGTTCTCGTGCTCAACCCCGACGTTGCTCGATCTCGCGCATTGGAGACAGAAGGTTTCATCGTCGTGGTGAATGAACGAGCAGGCGAAGGACAGAGCACCTCGATCCGAGCCGGGCTCGCTGTCTTACCCGACGACGTCGATGCAGTTGTGTTCTTCCTGGGTGACCAACCGTTCGTCAATCCAGCAGTCGCCGCACTGCTCGTCGATCGGTTCCGCGCAACCCGAGCAGCGATCGTGCGACCGCGCTATGCTGATGGACCGGGACACCCGATCTTGATCGCCCGCCGGTTATTCCCTGAACTCTTGGCGCTGGAGGGCGATACCGGTGCACGTCCAGTGCTCGCCCGGCACCGCGATGAGATCGTTACCTGTGACGTACCAGAGCGCTCCATTCCACTCGACCTCGATACCCCCGAAGACATCGAACGAGCGCGACAGCTCTGCCGTGAGCAGTGCCACGAGCCATGAGCGTCAATTTTGCCGACGACATTCGTTATTGCCCGTATTGTCGTCATGAACTCGAAAGCCGGATGGTGGCTGGCCGACTCCGCCCCTATTGCCCGGCATGCGATCGGCCTTTCTTCGCTGACCCCAAGCTCGCGGTAGCCGTGATCGTTTGGCATGGCGATCGGATCGTGCTCCAAAAGCGCGCGATCGAACCGGGTCTCGGTCTCTGGAGCTTTCCTTCCGGATTCGTCGAGCGCGGCGAGCCGGTCGAGGAGGCAGCCCGGCGCGAGGTGTTGGAGGAAACGGGTTTACACATCGAAGTCGGTCAACTCGTCGGACTTTACTCACGGCAGGGCCAGCCGGTCGTTCTCGCTGTGTACGAAGGACGCGTCGTCAGCGGTGAACTCAGGTCCAGCGAGGAAAGCACCGCAGTCGAGTGGTTCCCGCTCGACGCATTGCCCCCGCTTGCCTTTCCGCACGATGCGGAAATCTTGCGCGATTGGCTGCGGCAGCGCTCGCTGTCCTGACTTCTTTCTCGTATCCCGAACGACACTCTTTCCCTTTCGTCCGTGCATGCCGAGAATCGAGCTCGGCGATTCGAGAGGGGGACAACATGAGCGAATCTCGTTACCTCGGACGCCCGGTTCGCCGACTCGAGGATGAGCGGTATCTGCGAGGTCGGGCGATCTTTACCGACGACATCGCGTTGCCCGGAGCACTCTACCTCGCACTCGTACGGAGTCCCTATCCACACGCTGAGATCACGAACGTGGACTGGAGCCCCGCGGCACGAGTGCCGGGGTTCGTGACAGCGCTGAGCGGTCGCGATCTCGCGGACTGGCTCGCGCCCTTCCCCGTTCCTCCGCAATCGGCCGGCGTGCGTCTACAGCGTCGTTACCCGCTGGCGGTCGATCGCGTTCGTTTCGTCGGTGAGGGTGTGGTCGCCGTTGTCGCGACGAGTCGTTCCGCAGCTGAAGACGCGGCGGCCGAAGTACTCGTCGAGTACCGGGAACTCCCGGCGGTCATCGACCCGGAAGCTGCCCTCGCTCCCGATGCGCCGCGACTTCATCCCGATTGGCCGGATAACGAGGCATTTCGTTGGGATCTCAGTTTCGGTGATGTTGACACTGCCCTTCGCAGCGCGGACGCGATCATCGAGCTCCGACTCGTGAACCAGCGTGTCTACGCTGCATTCTTGGAACCCCGAGCGGCGGCAGCCACTGTCGATCCTGCTCATGGCCAGCTGACCGTTTGGGCCTCGACGCAAACGCCCCACACCTTGCGTGCTGGTATCGCCAGCGTACTCGGTATCCCCGAACATTCGATCCGCATCGTGACACCGGATGTCGGCGGTGCATTCGGTGCCAAAGGTGGGCTCTACCCGGAGTACGTCCTAGTCGCCGCGCTGGCGTGGCGACTCCAGCGGCCGATCAGGTGGACCGAGTCGCGGACCGAGAGTGTCCACGCCACGAATCACGGCCGCGATCAACAGCAATTCGTGCGGGCAGCCTTTCGACGCGATGGGACTCTGCTCGCTCTCGATGTTCACCTCCTCAGTAATCTCGGTGCATGGAACGCCTCTCCAACACGTCCGACCGCGGTTTTGACTGGTCTGGCTATCGCAGGCCCCTATCGGGTCCCCAATCTGCGACTCTCCCTCCGCTGTGTCGTCACCAATACGACGCCACAAGCAGCGTACCGCGGGGCTGGTCGGCCAGAAGCATCGTACCTGCTGGAACGGCTGATGGACGCGGGCGCAAGTCGCCTCGGGCTCGATCCGGTGGTTATCCGACAACGCAATCTCCTACACCCGGAGGACTTCCCGCACCGTTCGCCGACCGGCGTGCCGTACGACAGTGGCAACTACCCAGCTGTTTTGGCAGAAGCGCTTCGCCGGTTCGACTACGCTGGTGCACGAAGAGAACAAGCGCGCCTGCGATCCGCCGGCCGACTGATCGGAATCGGCATCGCTGCTTTCTGTGAACTTTCGGGTCCAGGTTGGGAGTCAGCCACGGTCCGCGCGCACCCCGATGGCACTGTCACGGTTCTTTCCGGCATCGCCCCGAGCGGACAGGGGCATACCACGATGCTCGCCCAAGTCGTCGGAGAGGTTCTCCAGCTCCCGCTCGAGCGTATCCGTGTGGTCACGGGCGACACGGCCGCTATTCAGCAGGGAATCGGTACCTTCGGCAGCCGCAGCACGGCGCTGGGCGGCTCAGCCGCTTACTTGGCCGCACGGGACGTTTTGGAAAAGGCCCTCCATATCGCATCCCACCTCCTCGAAGTCGCTCCAGAGGACCTCGAGTATCGCGACGGCCGCTTCTCGGTGCGAGGCAGCCCCGATCGCACGCTATCCTGGCAACAGATCGCCCGCCTGGCGTACGTCATGGAGGGTCCCCCGGGCGGAATCGCACCGGGGCTGGAGGCGACACGCTTCTTCAATCCTGGTCGTCGCAACGTCCCTTTTGGCGTGCACCTCGCGATGGTAGAAGTCGATCCAGAGACCGGGCTCGTCACGATTCTTCGCTATCTTGCTGTCGATGACAGTGGACGTCTCGTGAATCCGCTCCTGGCTGAGGGACAAATTCACGGAAGCGTCGCACAGGGGATCGGACAGGCGTTGTACGAGGGGATCGTCTACTCGGAGAACGGACAGCTCTTGACCCAAAACTTTCTCGAATACGCGGTTCCACGTGCCGCACAGGTGCCCTCCATCGAGACGGCACATCTGGAAACACCGAGTCCGATCAACCCGCTCGGCGTCAAGGGGATCGGTGAAGCTGGCACCACAGCTGCCCCACCAGCCATCGTCAATGCCGTGCTGGACGCTCTGCAGCCATTGGGTGTGCACCATCTCGACATGCCCTTGACACCGGAAAGGGTCTGGCGAGCCATCCAACTCGCCGAGGAGCGAGTAGTCGTCCGGTGACGAATCACGCCGATTCACCTACCCGGAAGCGCAGCCGACAAGATCAGCACATGACCCGAGCGACCCCCAAGGATCGCTCGGGTCACTCCCTGTGCTCGCACGACGCGTCTGGGTTCGGAGAGAGGCGGCGCACCACGCCGGATCGAGACCTCAGGAAACGTTCGGCTCGCTGGCAGTAGCTGATTCAGGGGACCGCTGCCGTTCCGACGTGCGCGCCTCCCCGCGCAGACTGGCCAACTCGCTGCGGAGCACTTCGATTTGCCGCCGCAACGAGAACAGGTAGATGCCGAGAATCAACCAGGTCACGAAGAAACCAGCGAACAGGTACCACACATTTTCCATCGTTCCGCTTCCTCCCTTTCTCGATCAGCCGTACTGTTCGAGCGTCCCGCGGAGCTCCATCACTTCATCACGCGTCGTTTCGATCCGGTATTTCACCGCGAGCAAGAACACGTAGAGAATGCAGAAGGCAACCAATGTGACGATCATCGTCACCAGCATCTCCGGCGGCATGGCCGGTCCCTCGCTCCTCACCACGATCGGTTGGGGATGCAACGTGCGCCACCAGCGAACCGACATGTGAATGATCGGAATATCGACGAAGCCGACGATTCCCAGAACAGCGGCATACCGTGCCCCCCGCTCCGGATCTGCAACATACGCGCGCAAAAGGAAATAGCCGAGGTAGATGAACCACAGGATCAGGGTCGTCGTGAGTCGCGCATCCCACGTCCACCATGTGCCCCAAATCGGTCGCCCCCAGATCGAACCGGTCAACAACACGAGCGTGGTGAAAATGAAGCCGAGTTCTGCCGCAGAGCGAGCCAGCCGATCCCAACGGGCATGCCCCCGTACCAGGTACAAGATGCTGCTGACGAAGATGATGAAAAAGGAGAGATAGGCCAACCAGGCAGCTGGCAGATGGAGGTAGAACAAGCGTTGCACCTCGCCCTGATCGACGTCACGCGGCGCATACAGGAAGATCAGCACGACCGATAGGGCGACCGACAAGAAGGAAAGCGCCGCGAGAACCGACAACCATGCAGTGGTCGCTGGTCGCCTGACTGTGTTCGTGACTGTCGCCATGCTCACTCTCCTTTCTCCTTTCGAGCCGATTCGTTCACTCTTCGGTCACGCTCCCGAAGGTCAGTGCACCGAGCGCGAAGAACAATGCGGCGAAGCCCCCGAGCAGACTCTTCCACGGCGCCGCGTCTCCCGTGAAGCCATTCAACTCGAGCGTCGTTGCCCGAACCGCACCGATGACGACCGGCACAGCCAGCGGGAACAACAGGGCTGGAAGAAGCACCTCACGCGAGCGGACATTGGCGGTCATCGCAGCGAACAGCGTGCCGAGCGTGCAGAGCCCGAGCGTGCCCAGCCCAACCACTACGAGCACCCCAGGCTGCAAAACCGGCAGTGCGAAGAGGACGGCCAGGACGAGGAGCGCGACGAGCTCGACGATCGTGACGAAGACCAGCATACTCACGAGCTTTGCGATGAAAATAACCGGTCGCTCAACGGGGCTCAGAAGAAGTCCCTCCCAGGCACCTTCCTGGCGATCCAGGGCGACAGCACGTCCCCACCCGAGGAGCGTTGCAAAGACGATCGCGACCCACAAGGCCCCTGAACCGCTCGCCGCACGCTGGACGCCGCTCAAATCGAAAGCAAAAGTGAAAATCAGCAAGGTCAAGAGCGTCATCACGAGCATCCCGAGGACGAGTTCGCGCGCCCGCCACTCGAGGAGAAGGTCACGCTTGACGATCGCGGTGAACTGGCTCCAGGCACTCATACGGTCACCAGCCTCGGCTGGATCCGCAGGTGAAGATCGAGCTCGTCTCGCCCGCGCGCCGACCAGACGATCCGCCCGCGCTCGAGATAGATGGCCCGCTGGGCGAGTTGGATGGCCAGTTCAGGTGCGTGCGTCGTCATGAGCACTGTGCCTCCGTCGGCGCAAAACCGCTCCACCAGGTCGACCAGACGGATGCGCGAGGCGATATCCAAACCTGTATCCGGTTCATCCAGGAGGAGCACCCGGGGTCGGTGCAGGAGCGCTCGGGCCAGTGCCGCACGCTGCTGAAAGCCGCGCGACAAGGAGCGCACTCGATCACCGAGTCGGTCGGTCAGTCCCAGTTCCTCCCCCAATGCCCGAATCCGTTCAGCAGCATCAATTACTCCGTAGAGGCGGGCATAGTAGCGCAGGTTTTCGGCTACCGTCAGCTCCGGATCGAGCATGATGCGATGCATGACCACGCCCAGCTGTGCGCGAACTGCCGGTCCGAAGTCTCCGGCCGGTCGACCGAACCACTCGATCGATCCAGATGTGGGGCGCACGAGACCGACGAGAAGACGGAGCAAGGTCGTCTTCCCGGCACCGTTCGGACCGAGGATCGCCAGACACTCGCCTGCGTGGACCGTCAGATCGATCCTGTTCAGGACCGTTCTCCAGCCATAACGCTTCGTGAGAGCACGAGCGGTGAGAACAGGGTCGTGTCCCAGCCGAGTCGCGTCGTTCCGATCGACCTGCGTTGTCATGGTGATGCGCCGACCGTTCTCCGAGTCGAGCCAGTATCGAGTTGCCGTGCCAGTTCGCGCAGCTGCTCGATCTCGCGATCGATATCCGCGTCTACCGACGACTCAGCCCGTTCGATCGCCTGCAAGAGCCGAGCTGCGTGTGTCAGGAGTGATTGCCGCATGACGCGATAGTCGCTGTCACTCACCTTTCCGGTCTCGTAGTCGAGCTGGAGATCACGGAGCATCGCCAAAATCGCGTCTCGCTCGGCGAAAAGGTCGAGGAGTTCAGCTGACCAAGCGGGCCCCGCTACTCTGCGCCGGGCGATCCACAAGGGGTGCAGGACGAAAGCGACAACCCCGATCGCCAGGAGGAGCAAGAGGACCGTATCGAGCAGCATCAGCGGACTCTCCCTTCCGGCTCGAGGAGCTGTTCGACGCGTCGCAGTTCCTCAGGTGCCACTGGTTCCTCGACGCCACTCGCTGCTGCATCTCGCCGTCGGAAGTACAAAACGAGCAACAGGATACCTCCCACCAGCCCAACGACCGGCCCCCACCAGAGGACCCAGAAGTAACCCTGACGGGGCGGTTCGCGGAGAACGCTCACTCCATAGCGATCGACGAAATACTGGAGAATCTCCTCACGCGATTCGCCGGCATCGAGCTTTTGCTGGATGAGTTGACGCATCTGACGCGCGAGTTCGGAGTTGGAGTCGCGGACGCTCTGGCCCTGGCAGACGGGACAATTGAGCTGATTGGCGATCTCCAGCGCCTCTGGTGACAGCGCTTCTTCCGCTTGGACCGCTCCAGCGAACAAGAAGCTCACGAGAACCACGATGACGAACCCCGGAACGAGCTGACTCACCCGTGCACCCAGCCGAGTCACTCGCCACCTTCGAACTCGTGCTCGCCACCCTCGCGCAGTCATGCTATGCCTCGCGTGCCATACCCGGAACGGTACGCGGCAGGCGAGCCGGCGCGGGAACCGGCTGCGGCCAGAACAGCGTAAGCGTACCAAGGACGAATACTGCTCCACCGACCCAGATCCAGATCACCAGCGGATTCACATAAACCCGGATGCTCGCAGTTCCGTCATCCTGCCAGCGGTCGAGTACCACGTACACGTCATCGAGGCCCACAAGTGTGATTCCCATGCGGGCAGTCGGTTGATCCTCGTAGTTGCGATAAAAGAATCGATAACTTTCGACTGTCGCGGCGTAGCGCTCGCCACGATAGACATCGACTTTGGCAGCGACGACTTCCGCGTCTGCTGTCCGCCGATCGTCCAGGCCGCGGTAGACGATCGTGTACGGTCCGATGGAACCCTGCTCACCAGGGCGCAAAACGAATTGGCGCTCCAGCTGGAAGGCATTGGAGGCAATGATACCGACCGCCATCAGAAGAATCGCCAGATGAACCAGATACCCACCGTAGCGACGGTTGTTCCGACGCAGTAGCTCCCACGCAGCTACCGGGAGAGCCTCGCGGACATTGCGGCGTCGTGCTCGAACACCTCGCCAGTACTCCTGGATCGTGGCGGCAAAGGCGAACACTGTGACGGCGTAGGCGGCCACGGCCCACCAGCGGTCGAGCAGAATGACACCGAATCCGGCGGCGACTCCCGCAGCGAGGAGCGGCCAGCGCAGATTGCGGAGCAACAAAGGAAGTTCCGTCCGTCGCCAGGCCAGGAGCGGTCCCAGCCCCATCAATGCGAGCAAAACGAGAAGCAGAGGCCCGACGACGCGGTTATAGAAGGGCGGCCCGACCGTAATGCGAGTTTCCCAGAACAGCTCGCTGAACAATGGGAAAGTCGTTCCCCAAAACACCGCGAAGGCCATCGCGGTCAGCAGCAAATTGTTCACGAGGAAGCCGCCCTCGCGCGACGTCACCGACTCGATGTGCCGCTCGCTCTGCAACCCCGGTAGCCGATAGAGCAGCAATCCGATCCCCACGACGAGGACGAGAGCCAAATACGCCAAGAACCAGTGACCGATCGTCGAGACGGCAAAAGCGTGGACGGACGACAGCATGCCGCTGCGCACGATAAACGTACCGAAGATGCACAACGCGAACGTCGCCAAGAGCAAGGCGAGGTTCCAGACCTTGAGCATCCCCCGCCGCTCTTGAACGATCACCGAGTGCAAGAACGCTGTTGCCGTCAACCACGGCAACAGGGCCAGATTCTCGACCGGATCCCACCCCCAGTAGCCTCCCCAACCGAGCACATGGTAGGCCCACCACGCCCCGATCAAGAGACCCATGCCGAGGAGCGCCCAGGCCAGGAGCGTCCAGCGCCGAATGGCCTGCAGCCAATCGCTGCCGAGCCGTCCGGTCACCAGTGCCGCCATGCCGAAAGCGAAGGGCACGGTGAAACTCGCATACCCTGCCAGCAGGAACGGCGGGTGCGCCATCATTCCTGGATCGCGGAGCAGCGGGTTGAGTCCCGCCCCATCGGGTGGGGTGACCGGAAGCAGCCGGAAGGGACTGGCGACGATCGTCAGGACAAGGAGGAAAAACGTGACGATGGCCAAAAGGGTCATCGTCATGTACGGAAGCAGTGCACGATCGGAACGGCGGTGGAGATACAGCGCGAGTGCCCCCAAGCCGCTCGCGACTGCGGCCCAATAGAGGAGGCTACCCTCCTGTCCCCCGTAGAACGCTGAAATGACATACTGGATCGGCATGTCGCGGCTGGAACGCGCTGCCACGTAAGCGAGACGAAAATCGTGTCGCACGAACGAAATGACCAAGACGATGAGGGCGACGAGAATCAGGAAAGCCACGCCGTAGGTCGCTCGGTAGGCGCTCGCCAGGAGTTCCGGCACGCGCCGTCGCACCCCGATGAAGCTCGCTCCGAGACCGTACACTGCCAAGAGGAGAGCGAGGACCAGCGCTCCCGAACCCAGCTGTGCCACGAGAAAGCCTCCGTTCTCAACTCGAGGAGGCAGTCGGAGCTGCCTCGAAACGAGACGGGCACTGCGTTAGGACGCTGTCTGCCTGCACGGGTTGCCCGTTGCGGTACAACCCCTCGACGATGACATGACGCCCCTCGGCGAAGATGTCAGGAAGCACACCACTGTACACGACCTCGAGTTCGCTGGTCCCATCGCCGATACGAAAATGGATCGGCTCACCAGGACCACCGCGCACGATACTCCCGGTAACGACATCACCGCCGACCCGCACGCGCCGCCCATCGACCTCGCTCGCTCGCGCTTGCAATTCGCTGACCGTGACGAAGTAAGAAGCCGCCGTGCCTTGCAAGCCGGTATACATGAGATACCCGACCGCACCGGCCATCACGAGCGCGAGAACGAGCAGACGAACATCCAGGCGAATCCGACGAGCCCCGCTACGGGTCGCAACAGCCGTACTCATCGATCAGCCCCCGCTCGCCTCGGTACCGTCCGTCACCGCCAGCCCGCGGTCGGGTCCGGCGGATAGATCACCGATAAGAGTACACCGAGCAGATAGGCGAGTGTCCCGAGCAGGAGCACCGTTCGACCGCTCAGCCACGCTCGCGTCGCACTCCCTCTCTCCCAGGAAGCGCCGCGGGGTAGAAGCCCGCCGGTGGCGGCGAGCGCGAGGAGGCCAGCCGCGACCTTGACCAGCAAGAGGATCACGTACAGCGCCGTACCCCGACCATCGGCCAGCCGGTCGAACATGAGCGCAACACCTGATCCGAGCAACAGCGCGCTGGCTATCACCCACCAACGGCGAAAACGCAGTTGCGCAGCTCGCAGCGTGTCCTGTGCGCTGGTCACGACTCCTCGTAACGGAGTCAGTGCGACGAGAAGATATGCTCCGCTGCCGAGCCAGATGGCGCCGGCGAGAGCATGGACGAGCCGCAGCACGATCCGCACGAACGCCGCGATATCGATCTGCTCCATTCGGTGCATCCTTCAGCGCATCGGGCTGAGGGTAATACCGAGTTCCGCGAGGATGCTCAGAAGTTGATCGGCCGACTTGAGTGGGCCGGTGTACTTCCCGAGCAACTGCCCGTCTGGGCCGATGAAGAAGGTCTCCGGGACACCGGAAACCCCGTAGTCGATCGTGACACGGCCGCGGGCATCGTACACGTTCGGATAGTCGACCCGGAACTCCTCGAGAAAGGCCCGTCCGTCGTTCCAATCCTTTTCCCAGACGTCGATCCCGACGACGGTGACGCCGTCGTCCGCATACTCGCGGGCGAAGGCAGCCAGCACCGGCGCCTCCTCGCGGCATGGCGGGCACCAGGATCCCCAGAAATTGACGATGACCACCTGACCACGCAGGTCAGCGAGCGCGATGTCTTTCCCGCCCCGGAGATCGGGCAGTGTGAAGTCGGGCGCTGCACGATTCGCAAAGCGGATGAAGGTCCCGACCGTGTTGATGCGGCCACCTGCTCCGAGTTCGCTCGTCCCACGTTGCCGTTCGAATGCGACGGCAACCAGCGCGACGAAGGCGAGCACGAACACCCCCGCAATGAGAACCGGCAATCGTGCACGCCACAGCCCCTGTGTCGTCGTCATGGGGTACCGAGCTCCCTCGGCGCGAACAGACTCACGCGTAGTGGATGTCTGCGCCCAGCGCGGCCAGCTTGCCCACCAAGTCCTCGTAGCCACGTCGCAAGTGGTGGGCTTCGAGGACGATCGTTTCTCCTTCGGCGACGAGACCCGCCAAGACCAGACAGGCTCCGCTCCGAATATCGAGCGCACGCACTGCTGTACCCTGCAGCTTGACAGGTCCTTCGATGATCGCCTGCTGGCGATCGATCAGTTCGATCCGTGCTCCCATCCGCTGCAACTCACTCGTGTAGCGGAGACGATCGTTGAACACGCGCTCGAAAATACGACTCCGCCCCTGAGCTTGCGTCATGAGGACGGCAAACGCCGCCTGGAGATCGGTCGGGAACCCTGGGAAGGGCAACGCCTGAATTTCCGTCGCGTAGAGCGGTCCAGGAGCGCGCACCAGCATCGAGGATTCGCTCCACCAGACTTCTGCTCCCGCTTCCCGCAACTTGTGCGTCAGCGGTGCCATGTCAGCTTCCCGTACATGATCCAGGATCACCTCGCCGTGGGTGATCGCGGCAGCGATCGCCAGCGTCCCCGCCTCGAGGCGATCAGGCAATACAGAGGCACGATATCCGCGCAAGCGATCGACTCCCTGGACGACGATCCGCGAGGTTCCCAGTCCGTTGATGCGGGCTCCCATATCCTGGAGGATTTGGCCGAGATTGACGATTTCCGGCTCGGCCGCGGCATTGAGGATCGTCGTCGTCCCCTGGGCCAAACAGGCTGCCATCAAAAGATTTTCCGTGCCGGTATGGCTCGGATAATCCATGTAGATCTCGCAGCCGCGAAGCCGTCCACTCCGCAGCTCGAAGCCGCTTTCCGTTACTTCGACCTGTGCCCCGAACTTGCGGAATCCGCGGAGATCGACATCGACTGGACGACTACCGAGCTGGCAGCCACCGGGAGGAATCGAGCGCGCCCTTCCGAATCGAGCCAGCAATGGACCGGTCACGAGAAAGGACGCTCTCATGCGCGCGACGAGTTCAGGGGGCGGCTCGAACGACTCGATATCGGCAGCACGAATGCGGACGCGGTGACGCTCGGTGTCGAGATCGACCTCGGCACCGAGCGCCCGTAGCAACTCGGTCATGACGACGACATCTTCGAGGAGCGGCACGTTCTCGAGGACGCATTCTTCTTCGGTGAGGAGTGCCGCAGCCATCGCCGGCAGAGCCGCATTTTTTGCGCCGCCGATCGCGACACGTCCTCGCAGGACGCGACCGCCGATCGTCCGGATTCGCTCGGTGGCTGTCGTGATGGCCACGGCCACCTCCTTCAGGGTTGCGCCTCGGGGAGCGGTGGCCCACCCACTCCAGCTCGCGCTCGTCGCTTGCGACCGACCGCCAATCGAATGGTCGAGCGCCGTAGCGCCATTTCGGCACGTCGACGATCGATGTCCGCCCGGCGTTCGCGCAAGCGCGCCAATGCCCGCTGTCTCGCCTCCTCCGCCCGTGCGAGGTCGATCTCTTCGGCCCGCTCCGCCACGTCAGCCAGCACACGCACGACGTTGTTGGCGACCTCCAGGAAACCGCCGAAGATCGTCAGGCTGTCCTCTTCGCGCCCGCGCTTGACGCGCATCTCCCCCATACTCAGCAACGAGACGAGGGGGGCATGGCGCGGTAAGATCCCGAGTGTCCCCTCGGCTCCGGGAGCGATCACCATATCGGCATCATCGACCTGATAAACGACCCGTTCGGCGGTTACCACTTCCACCCGGAGTTTCCCGGCCATCGTTCGCCCCCGGTCACGCTTCGCGCGCCATCTGCTCGGCTTTCTCTACCGCCTCATCGATCGTCCCTACCATGTAGAAGGCCTGCTCTGGCAGGTGATCGTGCTTCCCCTCGAGAATCTCTTTGAAGCCCCGGACCGTCTCATGCCGCGGGACGTACCGGCCGGGCCGGCCAGTGAACGCTTCCGCCACGAACATCGGTTGCGAGAGGAAGCGCTGGATCTTCCGGGCGCGCGCCACGATCAGCTTGTCCTCTTCGCTCAGTTCCTCGATGCCGAGGATCGCGATGATGTCCTGAAGGTCACGATACCGTTGCAGCACCCGCTGAACTTCGCGCGCGACCCTGTAGTGCTCGACGCCCACGATATTCGGATCGAGGATACGCGAGGTGGACGCCAGCGGATCGACCGCCGGGTACAGTCCTTGCTCGGCGATCGATCGCTCCAGCGCGATCGTCGCGTCCAGGTGCGCGAAGGTCGTCGCTGGGGCCGGGTCAGTGTAATCATCGGCCGGCACGTAGATCGCCTGCACCGAGGTGATCGAACCACGCTTGGTGGAGGTGATCCGCTCTTGCAGCTGTCCCATGTCGGTCCCGAGCGTCGGCTGGTATCCCACTGCACTGGGCATGCGGCCGAGCAGCACCGACACTTCGGAGCCAGCCTGCACGAACCGGAAGATGTTATCGATGAACAGAAGCACGTCACGACCTTCGTCGCGGAAGTACTCGGCCATCGTCAGGCCGGTCAACCCGACCCGCAGGCGTGCCCCCGGTGGCTCGTTCATCTGACCGAACACCAGCACCGTCTTGTCGATGACGCCTGACTCGCGCATCTCGCGCCAGAGCTGCGTTCCCTCTCGCGTGCGTTCCCCCACGCCGCAGAAGACCGAGTATCCTCCGTGCTCAGCGGCGATGTTCCGGATCAGTTCCATGATGATGACGGTCTTACCGACACCGGCGCCGCCGAAGACGCCGACCTTCCCTCCCTTGGTGAAGGGAGCCACCAGATCGATGACCTTGAGGCCAGTCTCGAAGACTTCGACTTGCGTCGATTGCTCCTCGAAAGAGGGCGCCGGACGATGGATCGGCCAGCGCGGAGCGTCCCCCGGCACGGGTCCCTGCTCGTCGATCGGCTCACCGACCACGTTGAAAATCCGGCCCAGCGTCGCTGGACCGACTGGCACCTTGATCGGTTCGCCGGTATCGATCACGGGCATGCCACGCTTCAGGCCATCGGTCGTCGACATCGCCACCGCGCGCACCCAGTCGTTACCGAGGTGCTGCTGAACTTCCAGCACCAACCGGCCACCCTCGGGCCGCTCGACGATCAATGCGTTGTAGATATCGGGCAGTTGCCCGGGCGGGAACTCGACGTCGACCACGACTCCTTGAATCTGCACGATCCGGCCAGTAGCGACCTGCGTAGCCATCTTCTTCACCTCACTCGTCGACTCACGGCGATCATTGCAGTGCGCCCAGTGCATTGGCGCCGGCAGCGATCTCACTGACCTCACGCGTGATCTGCGCTTGCCGTGCCTTGTTGTACGTCAAGGTCAACTCTGCCACGAGATCCAATGCGTTCTGCGTCGCGTTGCGCATCGCCACCATCCGCGCACTGTGCTCCGATGCGGAGGCCTCCAGCAAGATGCGATAGAGCTGCATCTCGAGGAAACGCGGGAGTAGCGCCTCCAGCACCGTTGCGGGATCGGGCTCGAAGATATAGTCGCTGATCGCACCCGACTCTTCCGGTGGCTCGATCGGCAGCAACTGGAAGACTCGCGGCTCCTGACGCAACGTGTTGATGAAATGCGTGTAGACGACGAACACCGCGTCGACACGGCCGCTGATGAAGTCCTGCGTCGCGAGCTCGACGATCGGCCTGATCGCTTCCACCGAGGGTCGATCGGTGACGCGCGTGAACTCCGCGATCATCGGCCAGCCGTATCGGACGAGGAAATCGCGCCCCTTCCGCCCAATAGCCACGATATCGAAGTGCTCGATCGGCTCGCTACGCTCCCGTGTCATGAAGTCGACCGCGCGGCGAATCACATTGGTATTGAGCGCGCCAGCCAGTCCGCGATCGGAAGTCACCAGGATGAGTTGGATCCGCTTGACCGGCCTTCGCTGGAGCAACGGGAAAGCACGCACTTCCTCGGCTGGACTCGTCATCGCGGCCAGATCGCCGAGCATCGCGCGGATCCGATCAGCATAGGGTCGTGCAGCGAGTACTGCCTGCTGCGCTCGCCGCATCTTGGAGGCAGCAACCATCTCCATGGCGCGGGTGATCTGCGCCGTATTCTTGATGCTCCGGATCCGGCGCCTGATCTCGCGCGGCGTTACTGCTTGCGGCACGGCCTTCGCCCCCTCCAGCTGGTCAGATGATCACCCGCTCCTGCGGCGGCGCCCAAATACTCTGCTTGAAGGCTCGCGTGACCTCGTGCAGTTGTTGAATCAGATCGTCCTTGAGCTCACGCTCACTGGCGATCCGCTGCAGAATCTGCGGATGACTCGTCCGCAGGTAGTCGAGATACTGCTTCTCGAACTCGCGCACATGCTCGACCAGTACGTCATCCAGGTAGCCGTTCGTCGCGACCCAGATGATCGCCACCTGCTCCTCGACCGGCATCGGTTCGTACTGCGGCTGTTTGAGCACCTCGGTCAGGCGCAAACCGCGATCGATCTGGCGCTTGGTCGCTGGGTCCAATTCGGCCGCAAATTGCGCGAACGCTGCGAGTTCCCGGAACTGCGCCAATTCCAGACGCAAGCGCCCGGCCACTTGTCGCATCGCGCGGATCTGTGCTGCGCCACCGACGCGCGAAACCGAGAGACCCACGTTGATCGCGGGCCGGATACCGGCATAGAACAGATCCGGCTCCAGATAGATCTGACCATCCGTGATCGAGATGACGTTCGTCGGAATGTAGGCCGAGACGTCGTTGGCTTGCGTCTCGACGATCGGCAGAGCGGTCAGTGTTCCACCCCCCAGATCGTCTCGAAGTCGCGCAGCACGCTCGAGGAGGCGCGAATGGAGGTAGAAGATATCGCCAGGATACGCTTCTCGGCCCGGTGGCCGCCGCATCAGCAGGGAAACCTGCCGATACGCCCAGGCATGCTTGGACAGGTCATCGTAGACGATCAGGGCATGGCCACCGCTTTCCATGATCTCTTCGCCCATCGCACAACCGGCGTACGGGGCGATGTACTGTAGTGCTGCCGGATCCGATGCGGTCGCAGCCACGACGATCGTATGCTCCATCGCGCCGTACCGCTCGAGCGTCGCCACAGTCTGTGCGACTTGCGCACGCTTCTGACCGATCGCCACGTAGATGCAGATGACACCTTTCCCCTTCTGATTGATGATGGTATCGATGGCGATCGCTGTCTTCCCCGTCTGCCGGTCACCGATGATCAGCTCGCGCTGCCCCCGGCCAATCGGGATCATCGAGTCGATGGCCTTGATGCCGGTCTGCAGTGCTGTGTCCACATCTTGACGCATCACCACGCCGGGAGCGATCCGCTCGATCGGGCGGAACTTGTCGGTGTTGATCGGCCCCTTCCCGTCGATCGGTTCACCGAGCGCATTGACCACCCGGCCGACCAGTGCTGGCCCGACCGGTACCGACGCGATGCGGCCGGTCGCTCGCACCTCGTCACCTTCCTCGATGCCCGTGTAGTCGCCGAGGATGATGACACCGACCGAGTCCTCTTGGAGGTTGAAGGCGATGCCGAGCACACCGTTCTCGAACTCGACGAGCTCGCTGGCCATCACATCACGCAGGCCATGGACAGTCGCGATCCCGTCACCCACTTGGACCACGTAGCCGACATTGGTCACGACCATCCGACTACCGTATTGCTCGATCTGTTGCTTGAGGATCTCCGTGATTTCGGTCGGACGCACTGACATGTTGCCTCCCTCACGCGCTCAGGCTGCTGCTCCGACGAGTTGCCGCCGGAGATTCGTCAACTGCGTGCGCACACTGGCATCGAAGACTTCGTCCCCGATCTTGAGCACCACACCACCGAGAAGTTCGGGATCGACCGTCGTGCGCAACTCGACCGGACGACTCAGTCGCTGCGCGAGTTCGCGACGGAGTCGCTCCACCTCGCTCGGTTCCAGTGGCACCGCCGTGACCAGCTCGACATCGATCACCCCGCGATGCTCCCGCAGAAGCTCGCGGAAAGCCACGACGACATCGCGCAGCTGGTGCCAGCGTCCCCGCTCCAGGAGCAGCACGAGGAGATTTCGCACGTACCGGTTCTCGTCACCGGGGAAAAGCCGATCGATCACTTGGACCTTGGCCTCCAGTGGGATCGCTGGATTCTGGATGAACTCCTCGACCGCGCTGTCTCGCGCCAGGGCCTCCAAATCAGTTAATCGCTGCTCCCAAAAGTCCAGCTGGCCGTGCTCCTTGGCGACGGCGAACGCAGCCTGGGCGTACCGCTTGGCGACTCCTGCGACCGCCACGCTCGCACCCCCTACCGCCGCGCGCCATCGAGTTCAGCCAGCGCCTGTTCGATCAAGGCCAGGTGCCGATCGCGATCCAGTTCCTGGCGAATGATACGGGTCGCAGCCAGAATGGCGAGGTCCGCTACCTCACGGCGCAATTCAGCCCACACGCGCTGGCGTTCGGCCTCGATCGCCTCTTGCGCTTGCTGGATAAGCTGCTGCGCTTGCTGCTGCGCCTCCTCGCGCGCCCGCGCGATCAACTGTTCAGCGCTCTCGCGGGCACTCGCCACGATCCGCTGTGCCTCGCGCCGCGCCTCGGCCAGAATCTCCTCGTTGCGAGCCTGCGTCTCGGCTAACTCGCGCTTCATCCGCTCGGCCGCTTCCAGACCCTCGCGGATCCGCTCCTGACGCTGGTCGATCATCCGCGTGATCGGCCCCAGAGCGAATCGCCAGAAGACCGCGAGGAAGAGCAGGAAGGCGATGAGCTGGACGACTAGATTTTCACCGGAGATTCCCAGCTGCTCCATGCTCCTGCCCAGCCCCTTCTCGAACGTTTCTCGGATGCATCGTCTCGGGGGAACCCGCGCCAGCAGCCCCGACAGGAAGCTGCTGGCGCGTCCGCCATCTCCCGCAGGATCGACGACGATCTACAGCACGAAGGCGATGATCACCGCGACGACGAAGGCATAGATCGCCACTGCCTCGGCCAGCGCCGCACCGATGATCATGGTCAGGCGGACCGCTCCCTCAGCCTCCGGATTGCGGCCGATCGCCTCCATCGCGCCCTTTACCGCGAGCCCGATACCGATTCCAGGCCCGAGTGCTCCGAGCCCGATCGCGAGGGCCGCAGCCATCGGCACGACGACACCCGGCTCAGTGACATTCGCGAACACGATCCTGTCCTCCCTTCACCAACCGTCCGCTCCGCTCAGAGACAAAGCGTTCCGTAACCGACCGTCAATCGCCGCTGGCCCCCAGCGGGACCGCTCGCGAGTCGTGCGCGCTACCCCGGTGATGCCCCTCGGCCTCATGCTCCTCCTCATGCTCGTGCGCCGAGGCCAACGCGATGTAGATCAAGGTCAACACCGCGAAGATCAAGGCCTGAATGAAACCGAACAGCACCTCGAGATAGAGGAAAATGACGGGAATCACCAAGCCGACCACCGTGATCTTGATCGCATTGGCGATACCGTACATGACGGTCAACAGCGTCTCGCCAGCGAAGATATTCCCGAAAAGACGGAAGGAGAGCGACACGATACGCGAGAGTTCACTGATGATCTCGATCGGCAAGAGAAACGGCGGGTTCGCCATATGCTTGATGCGGCCCCAGACGCCATGCGCCGAAATGCCAGCCACCTGGAACGCGACGTAGCTGATCAGTGCCATGGCCAGCGTCATATTGAGATCGGCGCTCGGCGGGCGGAAGAGTGGCACCAGTGTCCGACCACCGTGCTCGGTGCCAGTCGCCCCCTCGCTCGCGGCCACCAGGGCGTGCTTCCCCTCATGCCAGATGCCGATCGTCCCGATACCAGGGAGCAAACCGGTGTAGTTCGCGACGATGATGAAGATGAAGAGACCACCGATCAGCGGAAAGATCCGCCGTCCCAGTTTCTTGCCTGCAGTCCCCTCCACCAGGCCGAGCAAGAACTCGACCACCATCTCGACGACCGACTGCAAGCGGCCAGGAATGAGTTGCGCCCGCCGAGCCACGATCGAGCCGAGGATGATGAGGAAGAGCATCACGAGGAGCATCGTCAGGAAGGAGTTGGTAATGCGCAGCGTCAAATGACCGAAGAGCGGGAGACTCCAGAGCGTCTCCGGCTTGACCGAGATGTGGAGTTCCACTCCCTACCTCCTGCCCCGCCGCTGCCCACCAATGACAGCGAGCTGATACAGCGAATACCCCGCCGTCGCCAGTCCCAGTACCAGCCCTACCAACGTCAGATACGGCGTCGTCCCGAGCCAACGATCCAACAGCACTCCTCCGCCGATGCAGAGGACAAGACTAGACACGACCGAGAAGCCGAGGCCCAGGGCTGTCCCGATCGCTTGCCAATCTCGTACTCGCGGCGGGCGACTCTGCGGCCCGCTCACGCTTGCGCATCCTATCACAAACCCAGCGGCACCAGCAACACGGATCAGTCATCGGCAGCAGGCATCGCGACCGGCTCAGCCAGTGGCAGCGGTCGCTGCTCGCCCTCTCGCAACACATGCTTGGCCACACCGATGAACGCCACGAAGAGCGGGTGCGGCCGGTTCGGTCGCGACTTGAACTCGGGATGGAACTGCACCCCGACGAACCACGGGTGATCGTGCAGCTCCATGATCTCGACGTACCGGCCGTCAGGAGATTGTCCGCTCACGACAAAACCAGCAGCCTCGAACGCCTCTCGATAGGCATTGTTCACTTCCCAGCGATGGCGGTGTCGCTCGTAGACCAGCGATTCCCCGTACGCGAGCGCTGCCTTGGTCCCCGGTACGAGCTGGCACGGATATCGTCCCAAACGCATCGTACCCCCCATTTCGACCCCCCGCTGGTCGGGCATGAGGTCGATGACCGGGTGGGGCGTTTCCGGATCGATTTCCGTGCTGTTCGCCCCGCACAGTCCGAGGACGTTTCGCGCGAACTCGATCACTGCCATGTGCAGGCCGTAGCAGAGACCGAGGTAAGGAATCCCGCGCTCCCTCGCGTAGCGAGCCGCCAGCATCTTCCCTTCGACGCCGCGCGGGCCGAACCCTCCCGGCACCACGATTCCGTTCACATGGCGCAGCGCCGCCTCGATCTCGCTTCGTTCGGCCGTCGAATTGACCCAGACGATCTCCACGGCGACATCATGCGCCAGTCCTGCATGGCGCAAGGCTTCGACCACGCTCAAGTAGGCATCGTGCAACTCGACGTACTTCCCGACCAGCGCGATGCGGAGACGCCGGCGCGGCGACTTCAACCGTTCCACCATCCGCTCCCAGTCGGCCAAATCGGGATCGCGATCGTCCCAGCCGAGATGCTCCATGACGTATCGGCCCAGCCCCGCGCGCTCCAGCATCAAGGGAACTTCGTAAATCGTCTCGGCCGTCGGCAACAAGATGACGGCATCCTCGTCCACATCGCCGAAGAGCGCGACCTTCGCCCGCACGTCATCACCGACCGGATGATCGGTCCGACAGATGATCACGTCCGGTTGGATCCCGATCGCGCGCAATTCCTTGACGCTGTGTTGGGTCGGCTTGGTCTTCACTTCGCCGGTGCTAGCGATGTACGGCAAGAACGTGACATGGATATACAGCACGTTGCGGCGGCCTTCCTCGCGCCGCATCTGGCGAATCGCCTCCAGGAATGGCTGCCCTTCGATATCACCAACTGTGCCACCGACCTCCACCACGATGACATCCGGTCGGTGAAGCTCCGCCACCTGGCGGATGCGTGCCTTGATCTCGTTGGTGATGTGCGGGATCACCTGAACGGTGCCACCGAGATAATCTCCACGGCGTTCCTTCGCGATCACGGCCGAGTAGACTTGACCGGTCGTGACGTTGGATGCCCGACTCAAATTCTCGTCCGTGAACCGCTCATAATGGCCAAGATCGAGATCGGTCTCCGCGCCATCTTCGGTGACGAAGACTTCGCCGTGCTGGTACGGCGACATCGTGCCCGGATCCACGTTCAAGTAGGGATCCAGTTTCATCAATGCCACCCGCAAGCCGCGGCTCTTGAGCAGTCTCCCGATCGCAGCGGTGGTGATCCCCTTCCCGACCGATGAGACAACACCCCCCGTCACGAAGACGTACTTCGGCATCAGCACACCTCCCGCGCAGCGCTCTCCACCGTCAGGGATCGGGGACGAGCACCACCACTTCCACCGCCTCCCCGAACTCGCCCTTGCGCACGCTCAAGCTCTCTTGGGCCTTCCACTCGGTGATTCCCATCGCCCGCATGAATCGTTCCAGTGGGTCACGCTCCCGATCACCCTTCTCCGTGCGGTATTGGAGCGGCACGACGATGTGCGGCTCGATCTGTCCGACCACTTCGACCGCACGATCAGCATCCAGGGTCGTTCCCCCACCGACGGGAACCAGCAAAACATCCACGTCACTCAAGAGCTCAGCCTGCTCCTCGTTCAGCGGATGACCGAGATCCCCGAGGTGACAGACCTGAACCCCATCCAAGTCCACGACGTAGACAGTGTTCTTGCCGAACCGCTTTCCGTGTTCGGTATCGTGGTAGGTACGGATGCCGGTGATGAACGTCCCTTTGATCTCGTATTCTCCCGGCCCCTCGACCAACCGGTAACCGGGTCGGACCAATTCCAAATGACGATGACCCGGATGAGGATGGCTCACGGTAACGATGTCAGCACGCTGCTTGGCAGGCACGTACCCGGTCTCTGGTCCGACCGGGTCCATGATCACCGTCACATCTCGTCCCCGTAGCCGGACACAGGCATGCCCTAGCCATTTGATCTCAGCCATCGAGAACCGTCCGTTCGCACTGATACCGGCGCAGGACGGAACTGCACGCGAGGGTTCCGCATCCACATCGGGACCCCAGTATACCGTGTGTCCGTTCACCCTCGCAACCAGTGCCCGGCTACCCGGCCAGCGAGCGTCCGTCACGAATCGAGCTCGCTCCGCCACGAGAGCACTCGCTGCCAGCAAGATTGGAGGAAACGGCCCCGCACACGAAGGCTTCGCCTGGAGCGCTGCATGCGCAATCGAACGGGGGTGAGGGTCCTCTGCGTGAATCTGCTCCCTGGTCAATCAGCCAGCGGAAAATCGTCGTCTCCAGCTTTTCCGGAAAACACTTCCCGCACCACGCGCCGGATAACGGACCAGGAAAATCCGCGGCGCTGCAGCAAGCCGATGACGCGGCGCTCCTGAGTCACCCGGTCATGTTGCTGCAAACGCCCAAGGTGCTTCTGGGCCAGCGCCAGCGCCGCGCTGAATTCTTCCTCCGCATCGTGTGTCACGGCCGCTTCGATCAGCTCGTCGGTGATTCCTTTGGCGCGCAGTTCCTGACGCAGAGCTGCGATGCCTCGCGGACGACTCGTGCGTCGCTGCGCGACCCAGAACGCGACGAAGGCACGATCGTCCACGTAGCCGAGCGCTCGGAGTTTGGTCATCACTTCTTGGACGACGGCGTCCCTGAAGCCTTTCTGTCGCAGTCGGCGGGCAAGTTCCGCCTCACTCCGCGGACGCGCTGCGAGCAATCGCAGTGCAGCCTCTATCGCTTCCTCGACAGCTGCCGCATGCTCCAAGCGCGCTCGTCGCTCCGGCGTGAGAACTTCACCGGTCCGCACATCGAGTTCGCTGATCCGTAGGGCACTGAGCCGCAGCCACGGCAAACCGTTCCGCTCGATGAGTAGCCGATCGGGTCGGCGACGGTCCGGTACGATCCGGGTTATCGCGTCCGTTTCCTCGCTCATCCGGTCCTCCACTCGGCAACGAGTCATCTGGCACAGTTAGGAACGGGAGAATGTATCGGATGTGTACCTCGACGAGCGTCTCGCGCCGGTCCATGATTGGTGCCCGCTGGTTCGTCGCCGGTTTTCTCGGTTTGACTGCCTTGACTGCCGGGACGACCATCCTCGTGCTCGGACTAGCTATCGCTGAGCACGCTCGCAGCGACGAGCGCGCACCCGCCGACGCGATCCTCGTTCTCGGTGCTGCCCAGTACAACGGTTGGCCCACTCGCGCCTTCCGCGCTCGTCTCGACCACGCTGCCGCACTCTTTCGTCAAGGATACGCTCCCACGATCGTCCTCGTCGGTGGAAAAACCGACCGAGACCTCGAGAGTGAGGCCGAAGCTGGCGCCCGCTATCTCCGAGAGCAGGGCATTCCCGATAATGCTCTGATCGTCGTTCCGGTTGGCCGCAATACCTGGCAAAGCATCGAGGCAGCAGCTCAGCCGCTTCACGAGCGAGGAGTTCAGCGCCTTCTCGTCGTGAGCGATGGGTTCCACCTCTTCCGGAGCAAGCTCATGGCACGCTCCTTCGGTTTCCAGGTAGTCGGCAGCCCTGCGCCAGGTAGTCCGATCCGGCCTGGCTCGCCGCTCGAGCGCTGGTACATCGCACGCGAGGCGGTCGCGACGCTGGCTTTCCTGCTCGGTCGCCGCTGACGAACACTCAGTCGGCCGTGTCACTGACAACGAAGTTCACGAGCCGACCGGGCACGTAGACGACTCGCTCGATCCGCTTCCCTGCCAAGTAGGCCTGCACGCGCTCCAGTTCGCGGGCTCGCGCCACCGCTTCGTCCTCATCGATCGCAGCCGGAACCAGCAGGCGATCGCGCACCCGCCCATTCACTTGAATCACTAGTTCGACCGTCTCCTCAGCCGCCAGTGCTGGATCATACGCCGGCCAGGATTGCTGGTGCACGCTGTACGGCTTGCCGAGTCTCTGCCAAAGCTCTTCCGCCAAATGCGGTGCTCCCGGCGCGAGCAAGAGGACGAGCGTCTCCAACGCCTCCCGCCAGACCGGCATCCGCACGACCGTGGTCTCTCGCAAGCGTGACAACTCGTTCACGAGTTCCATCATCCGCGCGATTGCGGTATTGAAGCTGAACGTTTCGAAGTCGTCGGTCACGTGCTTGATCGTCCGGTGCACGAGCCGGCGCAAAGCTCGGGCCTGCTCGTCCTCCGCTGTGTCGACCGGCACATCGAGCGTTTCGGTCACGAGCGCCCAAACACGCTGCAAGAAGCGCTGCACACCCGCGACCCCGCGAGAACTCCACGGGCCGCCCTGCGACCAAGGACCGATGAACATCAGGTACAGTCGAACCGTGTCTGCTCCCAACCGGGCCACGAGGTCGTCGGGATCGACGACATTGCCGCGGCTCTTGGACATCTTCTCGCCATCTTCGCCCAAAATGACGCCGTGATTGAAGAGCCGGAGAAACGGCTCGCGATGATTCACCAATCCGAGGTCAGCGAGCGCCTTCGTCCAGAAGCGGCTGTAGAGGAGATGCAGGATAGCGTGCTCGATGCCACCGGTATACTGATCGACCGGCGTCCAATAGGCGACCTTTTCAGGATCGAACGGCCGCTCGTTCTCGTGCGGACTCAGATAGCGGTACCAGTACCAAGACGAGTCTACGAAGGTATCCATCGTATCGGTTTCGCGCCGTGCCGGAGCACCGCACTGTGGACAGGTGGTGTTCACGAAGGCCTCGTGGGTGATCAAGGGCGATTGCCCGGTCGGCATGAACTCCGCATCCTCCGGCAACAGCACGGGAAGCTGGTCCTCTGGGACCGGAACGATGCCGCAGTGATCACAATAGACGATCGGGATGGGCGTTCCCCAATAACGCTGGCGCGAGATGAGCCAATCACGCAACCGGTACGTCACTTCACCTCGGCCCACCCCTCGCTCCTCCAGCCACGCGATGACGCGGCGGATCGCTTCGCCTCCCTCCGTCGGCGTACCGTCGAAGGGACCAGAATTGACCATCACGCCCTCGCCGTCGTATGCCTCTTCCATGGTCGCCGGATCCAGTGTCCGGTCTCGTGGCTGGATCACGACCACGATCGGTAGGCCAAAGGCGCGTGCGAACTCGAAGTCGCGCTGATCGTGCGCCGGCACCGCCATGATGGCGCCGGTACCGTACTGCATGAGCACGTAATCGGCGATCCAGATGGGGATCCGCTGCCCGTTCGCCGGATTGATCGCGTACGCGCCGATGAAGACACCCGTCTTTTCACGTTCAGTCGAGGTTCGCTCGATGTCGCTCCGCCGCCGCGCCTGATCGATGTACGCCTCGACTTCGGCTCGCCGCTCAGGGGTCGTCAGCTTCTGCACGAGTGGATGTTCCGGCGCCAACACCAGGAAGGTTGCCCCCCAGAGGGTATCCGGGCGTGTCGTGAACACTTCGATCGGGTCTCCCTGCTCGGAGCGAAAGACGATCCGCGCGCCCTCCGATCGGCCGATCCAGTTGCGCTGCATCGTGATGACGCGCTCCGGCCAGTCGATCCCATCGAAGCGCAGAAGTTCTTCAGCATACGCGGTGATGCGCAAGAACCACTGTTCGAGGTCTCGTCGGTACACCTCGGTGCTGCAGCGCTCGCAGCGTCCATCGATGACTTGCTCATTGGCCAGCACCGTCTGGCATGTCGGGCACCACCAGACTGGCGCCTTGGCACGGTAGGCCAGACCCCGCTTGTAGAACTGGAGGAAGAACCACTGGTTCCAGCGGTAATACTCGGGAAGGCACGTGATCACTTCCTTGGACCAATCGAACATCCCGCCGAGAGAGCGCAGCTGCTTTTTCATGTGCGCGATGTTCTGCATGGTCCACACGCGGGGATGAATACCGTGTTTGATCGCCGCGTTCTCTGCCGGCAACCCGAAGGCGTCGAACCCAAATGGGAAGAGGACATTGTAACCACGCATCCGCTTGTAGCGGGCAGCAGCATCAGCTGGTGCGTAGGAGAACCAATGACCGATGTGCAAATTTCCTGATGGATAGGGGAACATGACCAGGTGATACCATTTGGGACGAGTGGGATCCTCCTGCACGTTGGAGTAGATACCCGTCTCCTCCCAGATTTGCTGCCATTTGGGCTCGATCACTTGCGGCTCGTACCGCTCGGCCTGCCGGACCTCCTGCGTCGTCGCCATCGCTGCTCCTCCCGCGCCTCGGTCTCCTCGAACGGACAGCGGCCCGTCCACGAAGGGACGGGCCAGCCCGCGGTACCACCCTCCTTGACGCCACACCTGCGGCGTCCGCTCGTCCGTGCGCTAACGGGCACGACCCGGCGCTCGTTACCGCTTCTCACGAGCGCAGCTCGGAGGCGAGTTCGCGCGCCGAACACCGGTCGGGCTCACACCCTCCCCGACTCGCTCGACGGCCGCTGCACGCTACTGCTCCTCGTCGTCGCCTCTTCCGTCTCCATGACGAGAACCGGTCTCACCTCGCGGTGGACCGGCCGACCCACTCTCGTGGAGCTGAGGGGACTCGAACCCCTGACCCCAACGCTGCCAGCGTTGTGCTCTCCCACTGAGCTACAGCCCCGCGCCCTGGCTGGCGCACTCAGTAGTCTAGCATAGCCAGGGACAGCCCTGCAACGGCAGGGTGGTGCGCGGCCCGTGCGCTTCTCTCTCCCCAGCCAACACCCACCCTGGCTGGCTCGACTCCGCCCTGATCTCCTGGCGCGTGCTCGGTCTCAGCTCCTGCACGTTCGCTGTGCGATTTTTGCCAGGAATCGCTCCACCGTCGCCCGTGCACCCGACAACCCTCCGCCACCGCGATCGGGGCAGCCTGACCTCGGCTCGACGTACCTGAGTAAGGCATACTTCCCGGGACAATGGGGGATCGGCGAGGAGACAAGATGGATCGACCGCTCCGCTTTCACATCGTGACACTCGGGTGCTCGAAAAATCAGGTCGATTCCGAAGGCATGGCGCAGCGACTGATCGCGCGCGGGCTGCAACCGACGGACGAGCCGGATGAGGCTGCTGTGCTCGTCGTCAACACCTGTGGCTTCCTCGCGGCAGCTCGTGCCGAGTCACGCGCGGCTATCGAGGAACTGGCCGCCCGCCGTCGCCCGGGCCAAATCATCATCGCGGCCGGGTGCATGGTCTCGCTCGACCAGCACCGGGCTGAGCTGCCGCCCGGTCTCGACGCCTACGTCCCAACACACGACTGGAACCGCATCGATGCAGTCGTCGCTGACCTCCTCGGTCTACCGATCCCCAGTGTGCTCGAGAGCACGCGCGATCTGCCGTCCTTTCCGCGCCTGCCTGTGAGACGGCCGAGCGCGTATGTCAAGATTGCCGATGGATGCGATCACCGGTGTTCGTTCTGTGCCATTCCGCTCATCAAAGGGAACCAGCGGAGCAAGCGTCCCTCCGAGATCGTGCGGGAGATCCGGGAACTCGTGAATGCAGGCACCAAGGAGGTCATCCTCGTTGCCCAAGACACGATCCGTTACGGCGCAGACCTGGGTTTGCGGAACGGGCTTCCGGACCTGCTTCGCTCGATCGCAGAGCACGTCCCCGACCTGCCGTGGCTCCGCCTCTTGTACCTCTATCCGAGTCCACTCCTCTTTCGACTCATCGACACCATGGCTGAACTGAAGCCGTGTGTTCCGTATCTGGACATTCCGCTCCAACATGCCGATCCTGTTCTTCTCCGCCGCATGATGCGACCGAGCGACCCTGATTTTTATCGTCGGCTCATCGCTTATGCGCGGGAACGCCTGCCCGACGTCGCTCTCCGGACGACCTTCATCGTCGGCTTTCCCGGTGAAACCGACGAGCAGTTCCGGCGACTCTACGATTTCGTCGCCGAGATGGAGTTCGACCACGTCGGTGTCTTCGTCTATTCCCGCGAGCAACCAACGCCGAGTGCACGCATGGAGGACCCGGTTCCACCGGAGGTCGCGGAAGAGCGCCGGGCCGCACTCATGGAACTCCAGCAACGCATCTCGTGGGCCAGGAACAAGACACTCGTCGGGAAAATCCTTCCCATCCTCGTCGAAGGCACTGGGGAAGTCGAAGACGAGAGGGGAAACCGCGCTCCCCTCTCGGCTGGTCGGGCAGCGCGCCACGCGCCAGAAGTCGACGGACTCGTCTTCGTTCCTGAGGAACTGCCACTGGGTGAGTTCGTAACTGTCCGCATCACCCAGGCTGAGCCGTATGACTTGTGGGCTGAACCGCTCGCTCAGGCGAAGAGACGTCGGGAAACAGGCCGCGGACGGCCGCGTCCTCGTCGCCAGACGGGACTGAAAACGAGCCATTGATCCGGCGCCTCCCGAATAGCACACTCCAGTTGCCGAGCCAGTGCCTCGAGTGCGACAGTGATGTCCTGCTGGCGATTCGCCGTTCGTGCGACCCGGAGCGGCTCTCCAGAGCGGACCCGGTATCCATGCTCGGCACGATAACAGAAGACGGGTACGATGGGACAGTTCAGGCGACGAGCGAGGCGCAGCGGACCATCCGGCAAGGTCGTCCGCGCCCCGAAGAAGGTCACCAGCTGTCCGTTTCCCGCGGGATCACGATCGACCAGAAAGACGACCGGTGTGCCGGTTTGCAGTGCTCGGCGCACGCGCAAGAGACCGGCAGCCGTCGGCGGCACCAGTTCGATTCCCGAGACACCGCGCAACCAGCGCATCGAGCGGTCGATCCACCATGGACGCATCGGAGCAGCCACGCTGACCAGCCGGAGACGACGAGTGGAGGCAAGCGTGGCGGCCGCGACGTCGAACGGACCGAGATGCGCCGAGACGAGAATGACCGGTGAACCGGAAAGCGCGACCGGAGCTCCTTCCATCTCGACCACTGGCCGCCACCGACCGCCTGTCAGGCGCAGAACGAGGAGCGCTGCGATGTTCCGGGCACTCGCCTGGAAGGCTCGCCGTGCTGCGGACCGCACGGCGCAACTGTCTGCCGGCAAACCGAGCACATGGGCCAAATTCGCACAGAGATCCGCGCGGCGCGAGCGCCACAGCAGGTACGCAGCTTCTCCGATGCGATCGACCACCCAACAGGCCGGACGTTCCAGGAGAGGGAGACGCAGCGCTCGCCCGAAACGATCGCCTCGCATGCGCTCACCGCTCAGCCCGAGCGTCGGTCGCGAGCGAATTCTTCCCGTGTCCAGCCGAGGTAGGGCCACGCATCGACAACGACCGGTAATCCTCGCGCGACCGTCAAGACCAGCGTGAGATACACGCAGAGCCACCCAGCGAGCAGAAACACCGGTTCGACGAAGAGTCGGTCGATGATCGGGAACTCCGCACGCCTAGTCGCGACTACACCAGCGAGAAAGAGGAATGCCACCAACTTGGCCGTACCGTACAGCGCCCGCATGCACCGCGAGGCAGTCAGGAAACGAGTGATCGGCGTGCGTGCCATGGAGCGCTCACCGAAAGGCGTGCGTCCCGCTTGCAGCGCGACACTGCGCAGTCCATCAACGAGAAAACCGCGCGTCAGCACGAGCAGCGGTGCCCAGACGCCGATCACGCCGAGATCGGCGAAGACCACCCACAGCGCATTTTCCACCACGCGATCACCAGCGATATCGAATACCGCGCCGAATACCGTCTCTCGCCCACGCCGGCGCGCGACGATCCCATCGAGCGCATCCGCCACGAAGACGACGAGCAAGATGACGATGGCCAGACCGAGCGTCCACACCCGCTGCGTGTAAAGCATGCCGATACCGAGGAAAAGGAGGGCGATGCGCCCAGCGGTGATCGCGTTCGCCACGATCCAGCCCCTGCTCCTTGTCTTCAGAGCGTGATCACGAGGAGAGCGATCCAGACGAGGACCAGCACGATGATCGTCCCCCCGAGTAGCAGCCAAGCCGCGAACCGTTCGAGCGACGCAGCCAGGACGGCGAGTGCCACATTGGCGAAGACCACGATGGTCGCAACGATCGGCAAGATCCACACCTCGCGACGGGTTCCGATACGATCCGGGAGACCGGCAGCGTTCCAATGGAGAACGAGCATCTCCGGCAACCGCGAGGACTGCACGAGTAAGAAGACGAACTGACTGGCGAGCAAGAGAAGCGCGAGTCCGAGCAAAACGAGCGATAACGGATCCCGACCCAAGCGCGGGACTAGCGTCCCGAGACCTCGCCCGCGTGCCTCCTGTCTGGCCTCGCTCAGCGTCGGGAAGGCAGCGGTCCAGCCAGCAGCGGCCAGGTCATCACGACCAGCGATCGCCACACTGCCGATGTCCGAATCATGTCGACGGCGCGCGAGTGCCAGCTGATCGAGGAAGGCGACTGGCTGGGCAGGCGAGATCGCCCAATGACCAGCATCTGTCGAAAGGAGCAGCTGGCGACTGACCGGCTGCGTGGCCACAACTCGTACCGGCCCCAACGGCGTCCGCAGGCGTCCCACATAATACCCGGGCCAGAAGGGCTGCCAGTTCGGGATCGAACTGCCGAGCACCGCTGCTGCTGGCCCGGCATAGGTGAGACGATCGATGCGAACCTCGTCGACTCGACCACCCCAACGAATCCGAACCGTTTCGCCGGTCACGTCATACCCGATCGAGAAATACCCGATGACCAGGTAAACGAGCAAAACGGTTGCCGCACCGCTGATCAAGAAGACTAGCCAGAGAACCTGCTGGCTTATGGTCGACGGAGTCACACCGAGCAGGCCAAGCAGAGCCAGCACGGTCGTGGCGGCAAAGACGACCACCAGAGCGAGACCGATCAACCCACCTGCTGATGGAGCAGCCCGCGCGCGGTACCTTACCGATCCTCGACCCTGCATTCCGCGGGCCTCCTCGATCTCCCACGTCGAGCAGCCAGCCGGACAACGCTCGCTCAGCCATTATGGCAGTGGCGTTGCGGTCGGCGATACCTCCACGGTCGGTGTTCCTGGCACGGTCGTTGGAGTGGGAGTCGGGGTCGGAGTCGGCGGCGCGTCTGGTGGGGCCACGAACGGCTGGACAGCTGGCGTGGGCAGCGGAGTCAACCCGAGATGCCAGCGAATCGTCGAGGTTCGGCGTTGCTCGTCGAGCCAACGGCTCAAGGCTTGCCCCCGCAACGCCTGCAACATGCGCTCGCTCAGGGGTCGATCAGGATCACGTTCCAGCACCTTCACGATGTGCCAACCATACTGGGTCTGCACCGGGCCGCCGACCTCTCCGGGTGCGAGAGCGAACGCCACCTCGTCGAACGCACTCGGCATATAGCCGCGCGGCAACCATCCCAGGTCTCCGCCGTTCGGTGCGGTATCGCTGTCGATCGATCGCTCGCGAGCGATCGTCGCGAAGTCAGCTCCACCCTGGATATCGGCCAGCGCCTGCTCTGCCGCCTCGCGAGTCGCCAACAAGATGTGTGCAGCGTGGATCTGCTCGGCTCGCAGGGGGATCCGCTCTTCCAGGACACGCTGCACTTTCTCCCGAGCCAGCATCGGCCGCACGACCAATCGCTGGAAGTCAGCCAGGGAGAGACCGGCCTGTTCGAGCACGTTCTTCTGATACTCCCCCATGAGCGCTGTCGCTGTCGCCCGCGCCTCCTCGGGTGGGACCGTCGGCGTCGGTGTCGGCGATTCACTCGGCGTTGGCGTCGGGGTTGCCTGCGGCGTCGGGGTAACCCCGGGCTCCGGAGTTGGTGTCGGAAGTGGGGTCGGCGTCACCGCCGCTGTCGCGGTAGCCCAGGCCGCAGCGGTCGGATCGATCCCGAGCGTCGGTGTCGGCGTGAGCAGGGGAACACTGCTGAACAGGCTGACGGTATAGTCCTCCACCTCTCGCTCGTCGAGCGCAACGCCGAGTTGTCCCATACGCTGAAGCACCAGACGGTCATCAATCATTTGCCCGACCGTTGCCTGATTGATCGGATCACGCTCGACGGTCGTCAGCTGCTGGCGAGCCTGGTCAGCGAGCTGTTGGTACTGGACACTCTGCTGACCACTCATGAGATTGGCCAACTGTTGGTATTGACTGATCTGATTCAAGAGTTCCAGGCGCCGCATCTTCCAGTAGTCGGCGCGGGTGATCGGCTCACCGTTGACTTCGACGACGACCTGGCGCGGCAGGTACCAATACTGGTAGATCGCTCCACCGCCGAGTAACCCAGCCACGAGCAGCAGAACAACCGATACACCGATGACTGCTGCTCGCTCCTGTACTCGTTCCCGCTCGCGACGAGGAACCCGCCGATGTGTTCGCGCCCTGCGATCCCCCCATCGGCGGGGAAAGAGCCGCCTCACCCACTCGAGCATCTAGCACCTCGCAGCGTTCCTGCCTCGACGCGATCCCAGAGGAGGAATCAGCGGACGAACGTTATCGTTCCGGCACGAAGGGCAGGAGGGCAAGATGCCGTGCTCGCTTGATGGCGCGCGCCAGCTGCCGCTGGTGCTTGGCGCATGTTCCCGTTGCGCGACGCGGCTCGATCTTCGCCTGCGGCGACAGATACCGCCGAAGACGACCAAAGTCCTTGTAGTCTATCTTCTTGATACCGTCCATGCAGAAGGAGCAGACCTTCTTGCGCGGATAGTAGCGGGTCGCTGCAGAGCGAGCGGGGCGCCCGGACTCTCCGGTCGCTTCCGCTGTCTGCTCGGTCGCCCCATCATCCGCCGTCATCGGTTCGAGTTCTTCGGCCATCGTCCCCTCACTCCTCGAACGGTCTCAGAACGGAACCTGATCGTTCCACGGATCATCGTCCAACGGGAAGTCCGCATTTACGTCAGGAAGTACCGGTTCTTCATCGACGATGCCTGGCGGCACCGCCGCTGGTGCGTCCGGCGCACGCGGGCTCAGCAGCAGAAGGTCTCGGGCGATCACCTCGACGACGGTCCGCTCGACACCATCGTTCCCGGTGTAGCGCCGGACGCGGAGTCGGCCTGCAACATACACCTTGGTACCCTTGCGGATGTACTGGTCAGCGATCTCCGCCAATCGGTTCCAGCAGATGACCCGAAACCAATCGGTTTCCTCGATCGGCTGTCCGCCTTCACCACCACGGCGCATCGAGTTGACAGCGAGCGAGAACTCGGTGACCGGAGCCCCGGCTGGTGTATACCGCATCTCGGGGTCGCGGCCGACATTCCCGATGAGTTCGATTCGATTGAGTCCGCGAGACATCGCATACCCCCGGGCTCCGGTCCACGCCGGACCACTCATTCGTCCAGACGAACCATCAGATGGCGCAGGACTTGCTCGTTCAACCGCAGCTCCCGCTCGATCTCCCGAACCGTGCGCGGCGGGCAGACGAGTTGGAAGAGAACATAGAACGCTTCTTGGAATTTCTGGATGGGGTACGCCAGCCGGCGGCGTCCCCACGGCGTATCGCGCTTCTCGAACGTGATCGTCCCGCCTTGCTCGACCACCGTGTTCCGAATCCGCTCGAGAGCTGCTTCCAACCGATCGTCAGCTAGATCAGGGCGAAGAAGCACCATCAGCTCGTACGGGCGAGGTGCAGGTTCATAACGCGGCAACGTTCCTCTCCTTTCCTCGGGTTCGCGCTGGACGCAACGACCGAACCGTTGCCGTATCCGGGCGGTCGCAGCGCGGAAAGGACGACATCCACAGCAACGCGGCCGCAGGACCGCGAGCAAGGCGAGTATACCAGACGAGCCCCAGAGCAATGCTCCAGGGCCCGTACCTCGAGAAAGCCCGGCTCATTCCGCGCTCACGCCGCTCGTGCCTCGAACTGCTGCACGATCGCTGGTCGCCGTGCTTGATTGATCACCCAGTCGACGAGAACTGCGACGAGCGAACCGACCGCCGCATGGATCAAGTGGATACCGCCGAAAGCCGGCCCGAACGCCGGGAGCTGTTCGGCAATCCAGATCCCGAGAAACGGATAGGCCGCAACGCGCCACACCCGCTCCGGCAAACGACCAGGAAGAAGATCGTACCAGAGGACACCGAACCCGTAGCTCAGAGCCAGCATCAGTAAGAAGGTCCCGATCTCCATGGCTCACCTCCGTTTCCCTTCGACGGAGGCCGGGCTTTCTCGTTATGTCTTGACGAGAATGAGTATAGTACGGGCTGCGATCACGCGCAACGCGATTCCACCGCTGCCGATTGCTGAACGCGCGCCCCAGGATCGCCGTCGAACGCGTCGAGCGCCGGGCGAGGCGGCTCCAGACGGGGGATCACTTCCGTTCACAGAGATGAACCAGGAACGAAGCAAATCGTGCGGTTACTTACTCGTGATGGCTGGAAATCGCTTCGGGCGCGCTCACCGGACCGCGTTCGTCGGCGCGGAGAATCTGTGCACCTTGCCGATCGATCGGTAGTACGAGCGCTTCCCCATCCATCGCGCGTCGCGCCAGGAGATCAGCAAACGCCCTTTGCACCGCCGACGCTCGCTCCGGAGAACAGAACGCGAGGACCGATGGCCCCGCCCCGGACAGCGCTGCGCCGTAGGCGCCAGCCACCAGTGCGCGATCGATTGCCTCCTCCAGATGCGGGTACAAGACCGCGCGATAAGGTTGATGGAGCTCGTCGGTCATTGCTGTCCGCAAAAGGTCCGGCTGCCCAGTCGCCAGAGCCAGGACCAAAAGCGCGGTGTGCGCTGCAGTCCGCACGGCAGTGACCCGGCGCACCCGCCGCGGCAGGACAGCACGCGCATCGCTCGTGTAGCCGAGAGCATCTGGTACCAAAACGACCGCCACGAGCGGGAACTCGACCGGTACCGCAACTGCCTGCGGCCCTTCCTCGTCAACGACCGCGAGCACGACCCCACCGAAGAGCGCTGCACCGACGTTGTCGCCATGACCCTCGAGCTCGCACGCCATGCGGAACAATTCCGAGCGCCCGAGCGGCTCCCCGCACAGCTCATTGGCGAGAACTAATCCGGCTACGATCGCTGCCGCCGAACTCCCCAACCCCCGAGCCACGGGAATGTCGGAGTCAACGGTGAGCGTGCCACCAGGGAGCGATCGACCAGTCGATGACGCGTAATAGCGCATCGCCTCGGCGACGAGGTTGCGCCCGCCGTGGAGTTCTGGTCGAACAACTACCCGAAGCTCGCCGATCGTCTCGTCCGGCTCGTAGCGAGCCGAAAGATAGCGGCCGAGGGCCACCGCCAGCACGTCGAAACCGGGTCCGAGATTGGCACTCGAAGCGGGAACACGCACTTCACAACGCACGAGCCAATACTCCTGCCAGTGCGTCGAGGGTGGGCGCGATCGTCACCGGCCGGTTCGCAAGCGGTCGTGGAGGATCCCCGAGATGATACGCCAAGACTGCATCCGGATCCTTCAAGACATGACCAGTGAGAATCGCCACAACTCGATCGCCTGGCCGAATGACCCCTCGCGCGACGAGCTTGCGAACGCCGGCGACCGAGGCAGCTGATGCCGGTTCGCACCCGATTCCCGTTCGATCGACGCGTGCCTTCGCCTCCAGGATCTCCTCGTCGCTGACCGTGTCCACGAGACCGTCGGTCAGCTCGATCGCACGGCGAGCACGCTCGTAACTCACCGGATTTCCGATCCGGATCGCCGTCGCGATGGTCTCAGCGGTAACGGGACGAAACTCCCGGAAGCCACTCCGGTAGGCTGCGTAAAACGGCGCAGCCCCCGCGGCCTGGATCACTGCCAGGCGCGGCAGGCGCTCGAGCCATCCCACGTCACGCAACTGAGCCAGTGCTGCCCCAAAGGCCGCGGTGTTGCCGAGATTCCCGCCGGGCAGCACGATCCAGTCCGGGACGCTCCACCCGAGCTGATGCAGCAGCTCGAACACGATCGTCTTTTGCCCCTCCAGGCGAAACGGGTTCACCGAATTGAGCAGGTAGAGCCCGAGTTCCCGGCTCGCCTCCTCGACCAGGCGCATGGCGGCATCGAAGTCGCCCTCCACCTGGACGATCCGTGCTCCATACGCGATCGCCTGGCCCAGCTTCCCTGCCGCGATCTTTCCCGCGGGGAGGAACACCACACTGGGAAGACCTGCCAGGGCTGCATAGGCCGCAACTGAGGCGGCCGTGTTTCCCGTCGAGGCACAGGCCACCGCCTGCGCACCGATCGTTCGCGCATGGGAAATCGCGACCGTCATCCCCCGGTCTTTGAACGAGCCGGTCGGATTTTCCCCCTCGTGCTTGAGGAAGAGCTCTTCGCACCCCGTCCAGTCGGTGAGTTGGGGATGCTGGTACAGGGCAGTATTGCCTTCGGGACGCGTCACGATGGCGGCGGCTGGCAGAGGCGGCAGCAACTCCCGGTAGCGCCAGACGCCGCTCCGATCGAGCGCCTGCCAACTCGACAAGCGGACATCGAAGTTGGTTCGCTCGACCACCTCCGCGAGTGGGAATTCGACATGGAGGAGCCCACCGCACTGGCAGCGCCCAGGTGATCCCGCAGGCTCGAACCTCGCACTACAACGGTCACAAACGAGAGTCATCTGAGCGAGCGCTCCCACCGTTTTCTCCCGTGCGCTCGCCCGGCCACGCGTCGTCATGCTACCCCTCAGATCGCGAACATGCGCCGTGGATCGAGTGCGTCCCGGAGTCCATCACCGACGTAGTTGATGCTCAGCACGGTTAGGAAGATCGCCGCACCGGGGAAGAGAACCATCCATGGTGCGAACTCGATCCAATTGATTCCATCGTACAGCATGCGGCCCCACGTCGGGATGTCGGGCGGGAAACCGAGTCCGAGGAAGGACAGGGCTGACTCGGTGATGATCGCTTGTGCGACGCCGAGTGTCGCCGCCACGATCACCGGGCTCAGCGTGTTCGGCAAGATATGGCGGAAGATGATCCCGCTGGTACTCACGCCGATGCAGTGTGCCGCCTCCACGAACTCCTTCTGCTTGAGCGACAGGAACGAAGCACGCACCAGGCGCGCCACCGGCATCCAGTTCAACCCGCCGATCACGAGGACGATCAGCAAAAACATACCGAGCTCGACCCCAAAGAGCGCTTTCATCCGATCCTGGAAAAGGTAGGTGATCAGGAGAAGCAACGGGAGGCTCGGGATCGAGATGAACATATCGGTCATCCGCATCAAGAACGAATCCAGGATTCCTCCGAAATATCCTGCGACCGCACCGATGAGCGTTCCCAGCGTCACCGCAACCAACATGGCGACGACACCCACCGCGATCGAGATCCGTCCACCCCAAAGAATACGCGCGAAGATGTCATGGCCGAGATCCGTCGTGCCGAAGGGGTGCCGGAGTGACGGTCCTTGCAGGGCTTCCGCCATATCGAACGTGTTCCAGGGAATCGGCCAGAGAAACGGACCGATGATCGTGGCCAGGATCATGAACACCAAGACGATGGTTCCCGCCACCGCGAGCCGGTGGTGCCGAAACTGCCTCCACGCATCGCTCCAGAGCGACCGCGGCTTGCGTGTCGGCAGTACCACGGGTGGCCCGACCGTGCGTGCCGCGGTCTCCAGCCTGCGCTGCTCGGTCGCTTCGGACATCGCGTTACCCCCCCGTCGCGGCCACTCACTCGTACTTGATCCGCGGATCGAGTACCCCGTACAAAATATCGGCGATCAGGTTGAACAAGACGACCAGCGCGGAGAAGATGATCGTGATCGCCATGATCACCGGTGTGTCGTTGTCGCGGATCGCGCTGATCAGGAGCGAGCCCATACCGGGAACGCGGAAGATCTGCTCCGTGATGACCGCTCCGGTGAAGATGCCGGGAATGCTCAACGCAACGATCGTGACTACGGGAATCAGCGCATTGCGCATCGCGTGCCGCATGATCACGACACGTTCGCTCAACCCCTTGGCACGCGCCGTGCGCACGTAGTCCTGATGGATCGTCTCGAGCATGGCCGCTCGGGTGTACCGCGTCAGTGCCGCAGTTTCGAACAGTCCCAGCACCGCAATCGGCATCAATGCCTGCTTGATCTTCATCCATAAGCCAGCCAGACCCTCGACCTCGATAGTCGTGCGGTAGATCATCGGTAACCAACCTAGTTTCACGCTGAAGACGAGAATGAACAAGATACCGGTCACGAAGGTGGGAAGCGAAAAGCCAATGAATGCTAACGTCGTCGCGATATTGTCGAAGATCGAGTACTGTCGGACCGCCGAGAGCACCCCGACTGGTATCGCGATGAGGACCGACACCAGGTAGGCCGTGCCGATCACGTAGAGCGTGGTCGGCAGACGCTGGCGAATGAGATCGCTCACCGGCGACTTGGAGCGGAAGGAGTATCCGAAGTCGCCGCGCAGCATTGACGACGCCCATTTGACGTAGCGAACCGGAATCGGGTCGTCCAAACCCATGCTCTGCCGGATCCGTTGGCGCACCTCGGGTGGTACCGCAGGATTCATCGCTAACTCGGACAGCGGGTCGCCCGGTGCCAGGGCCAGAATCGTGAAGATGACGATGCTGATCGCGACGAGGGTCGGAATCGAGATCAAGATCCGCCGGATCAGATACTGCGTCATCCTGCGCTCCTCACCCCTGTTAGAGAAAAAGGGGACGGGGCGCGCTCACCCCGTCCCCACCACCCGCGCTAGCTCGACCGTCGCCAGTTCGCGATGTTCCAGGTCTCGTCGGTCCAGCGGGAGAGTTCGAGGCCGGTCAAATCCTTCTTTCGACCGCTCACGCTGTTTCGGTGCACCAGCGGAATGACTACCACGTTGTTCACGACCAGATCGTTCATCTTGATGAACAGCTCTTCCTGTTTCTTCGGATCGAGCTCGACCAGCGCTTGCTCGTACAACTTATCGTACTCCTCGTTCTGCCAGCGCTCATAGTTGTTGCCGGACCAATTGTTGGCCTTCTGCGCGATGTTGTCGGGTTTGCCATACCACGAAACCATGTAATCGATCGGATAGGTCGACGACGGTCCGTTCGTGAACATCTCCAAATCAGCATAGAAGTGCGCTGCCGTATCGGGATTGCCCGGATCGGACGAGAAGAAGACTGACGCCTCGATCGACTTCAGCTCGACTTTGATGCCGAGTTTCTCGAAGGCGCTCTTGATGATCTCCTGCGTCTTCTGGCGGACCGGATTGATCGTCGTTTGGTAGACGACCTCCATCCGCACTCCGTCCTTCTGCCGGACACCATCCGGGCCCTTGGTCCAGCCGGCCTCGTCGAGCAACTTGGCCGCGGCATCCAGGTCGAACTTCCAGGAGGTGTTCTTGGAGACGAAGCGCTCGGGCGCCACCAGGATGTTCGAAGTGGCTTTCCCAGCTCGCCCATACAGCGTGTTGGCGATGACGTCGCGCTGGCAGGCCAGCGCATAGGCCTGCCGCACACGCAGATCAGATTGCCAGGGATGCGGCACGCCCAGCTTCGAGCGCTCGCCATCGACCTCCTTGCGCGGATCGGTCATGTTCACCAGGATCCGCTCGACATAGACGCCCTCGATGACCTCGACGACACCGACACCCGCCTTTTCCAACTGGTCGAGCACCTGCGCCTCGACCTGCAGGTTCCAGGCGTAGTCGACTTCACCGGTCTGCAGCACGGCCCGTGCCGCCGTGGTCGCGTCACCGCCACCCTTGAACTCGACCTGTGCGAAGTACGGTTTGTCTGGCTCGCGATAGTTCTCGTTCATTTCGTAGACGACGACATCACCCGGCTTGAACTCTTTGACTTTGTAGGGACCCGTTCCGATGGGATTCAAGTTGAACGGTGCCGTACGGGCCTTCTCGCCGACATAGTCCTTGAGGATGTGTTGTGGCAGGATCCTCCCGTACGGCCCGACGAAGACGTTCATCCACGCCGGATTCGGGTCCTTGAAGCGGATGACGACCGTATGATCATCCGGCGTTTCGATCGACTCGATCACTGTGTAGTTCGCGATCGTCGTCGCTGTCGTCTTCTCGTCGATGACATACTCATAGGTAAACTTCACGTCCTTGGACGTGAACGGCTGGCCGTCCGACCACTTGACATCCTTCTTGAGCTTCCAGGTAACCGTTTTCGCGTCCTTGCTCACTCCACCGTTCTCGACCGAGGGGATTTCTGCTGCCAAAACCGGTACGAGTTCACCTTTGTCGTTGATGTCGGCCAGTGGCTCGAGCACCAGTCGCGAGGCATTGAAGTCTTTGGATCCCTGCGCCAAGTGCGGATTCAGGATCGTCGGCGCCTGCCACCAGAGCAGCTTCACCAGGCCACCTTGCCCACGCTTCGCAGCTGGGGCCGGGGTCGGACTCGCTGCCGCCGCGGGTGTCGGGCTCGCCGCTGGAGCTGGTGTCGCCGCAGCGGGCGTCTGTGCTGCGGGCGCTGGTGTCGGTGTCGCTTCCTGGCGCGCGCACGCCGCGAGTAGGCTCGCGATCACCGGCGCACTCGCACCCAACGCAGCCGCGCGTTTGAGCACGTCACGCCGGCTGAGCTGTCCTGAGCGTGCTGCCGCTTCGAGTTCCCGCAATGTCTCCATCGTTTCACCCTCCTCACGCTTCACTCCACCATCGCCAGACCCTGCGAACCGACTCACCATTCGTCTCACCTCCTCCATATCGACGAACGATTCGGCTGCGCGACCGCCGTCCGACATCCGCGAACGGCGCCATTCTATGTCGCATCACTGACGATGTCAATCGTGCGTGACTCCGTCGGCACCGCTCGCCACTCGAAGCAGGATGACGCTGCGCCGCTCGCAACCGGTCGCTCCTGAGCACAGCCCCTTGCGGCACCGATCGCTCCGCACCAAGTCGACGACGAGAACCGCTTCATCGACCAGTATCGCCGCCACCCCGCTTTGGTGCAAGGCGGTGCGTCGCGAACTGCCGGGGATCGGGGTGAGAGTCACTGTACCCATCGTCAAAACAGTCCCTCCAGCTCGCATCCCTCGTTCTCTGTTCCTCCCCTCCAAAACGGCAGCGCATCACTCTGCCTTTGGGAAGCGTTGACGTGTCGACACACGTCGCACGCTGCAGCGACGATCACTGCGAACCTCGCTCCATGAGCATCCGACCAGCGAAGTCGTTGGGAACAGCGCACGCTGCTTCCAGACACTCGCGAGGTATTCCCCTCTGCGCATGCTCAGCCGAGGCAGCGCCACAGCGCTTCGGCTACGCGAAACGGATCGCTCGCCACCACGCTGGCTGCATAGAGCTCCATCGCCCCAAAATCGGACGTCCGCGAAAGCGGATCACCCCGGTCGACGACCCGGACGACCACTGGCATATCCGACCAGTCCTCGGCAGTCGGGACCAGCGGCGGCAGCCACGCGACGAGGTTGAAGGATGTCACGTTGAGGTCGTCGACGAGGCAACGCACGACCCGATTCATGACTCGGGCGAGATCATCGTCGAAGGCAGTGGACAAGAGAACCGTCTCTTTCTCTTTGAGCGGCGTGAGACTCGCGTACACGCGGATACCGTTGACGGACTTGCCGAGACCGAGTGCCTGGTGAATCCGAAACAGATCGTCGAAGTACCCACGCCCCATCTCGGTCCTGTAGCGCACCGCGGCACGCCGCTCACGCTCCACCTTTCCGTAGTGCATCCCACGGGTGAGGCTGACCTGCGCGTGCCCATGAGGAATCGATGCGCCACTTTTCCAGAGGCAATTCCACATGAAGAAGGGATAGACCGCTGCGCAATCGACCTGGTGAGCTCGCTCGAACCACCCACGAGCGACCTCGACCATCTCGCGCACCAACGGCTCATCGAAAGCCAAGGGATCATGCTCGCGGAAAATGATGACTCCATGGAGGCCATCGTACTTGGCGATGTTGCTCGCGGTCATGACGTAGCGTCCCCGGATGCGACCGAAGACATCCTCGGGCGTGTTGTATTCCGGTTCGCAGAATGGATCGGGCGCAGTGCGCGCCAGTTCGTCAGCCAGTTCGACCGGTATCCGCGCCTCCAGCGGCCGGCGCGCCCGCAACTCGTTGAACAGCGTCGCGTCGAGCGTCCACCGGTTGGTCACTTTGACGATCCGTTGCCGCAGCACCGCCTCCGGGGAACCGAAGTAGCGCTCGACCCACTTCCGCATGTGATCAGGAAGGACCAGTTCCCCGATCGTGACATCGACATCGAACAGGTCCCGGAACGCCTGCTGCAACGCCGGCTCCAGCGTCTCGATCGCCTCGAGCAGCCAGAGAATCGATCGCTGGCTGACGCTGCTGGGCACTCCATCGCTGGAACAGGCCATCCGTCTCCCCTTCCTCCTCAGCGGACTGTCTCGAGCGCGCCGGTTCGCCGCAGCGCCGCGACACGCTCGTACACTGCCAGATATTCCTCCGCCGGTTGCTCCCAACTGACGTCGCACGACATGGCCGACCGGACGAGCCGCCACCAGCGTGCTGGCTCTCGGTACTCAGCTCGCGCGCGCTCGATCGCCTCGAGCAGAGCGCCCGGTTCCGGCTCCTCGAAAAGGAAACCGTTCCCTCGCTGACCGTCCCACTCCACGACAGTATCGGCCAGTCCACCGGTTCGCCGGACGATCGGTATCGCTCCGTACCGCAAGCCGAGCAGCTGGCCGAGTCCGCACGGCTCGAAGCGCGATGGCAAGAGCACGACATCAGCCCCGGCGTAGATCCGGCGGGCGAGCACCGCATCGAACGTGAGGCGCACTGCGACGCGGTCAGGATATCGTTCAGCCAGTGCGGCGAACTGCCGCCCGATTTCCGGTTCGCCAACCCCCAGGACCGCCAGCTGCATACCGCGCGACACGAGCTCGTCGCCGAGTGCCAGAACGAGATCCAAACCTTTCCGGTGGTCCAATCTCGAGACGATGCCGATCAGGAACGAATCGGGTTCCACAGCGAGGCCGAGTTCCCCCTGCAGCGCTCGTTTGCAGAGCGAGCGGGCTTCTGGATGCTCCACATCGTAGCGGGCTGCCAACACCGGATCGCTCGCCGGATCGTAAAAGGTCGTATCGATCCCATTGCGAATCCCGACCAGGGCATCGCTGCGGTACCGGAGCAGCCCATCCAACCCTTCACCGAATTCCGGCGTCTGAATCTCGCGCGCATAGGTCGGGCTCACCGTCGTGATCACGTCCGCCACGTGGATGCCGCGGGCGAGCACGTTGATCGTACCCGGGAACCGCTGCCACTCTTCGAACAAGAGTTCATGCGCCTCGAAGCCCAGTCGCCGCGCGTAGGCGATATCGGTTATTCCCTGATGCGCTAGGTTGTGGATCGTCAACACCAATCCCGGCGAGGGGCGATCCGATTCGTCGTCCCGCCAGCGATGAAGCCAGACGAGCGTCAACGCGGTATGCCAGTCATTGGCGTGGACAATGCCGACTGGGAAGAGCTGGACGAGTTCCGCAGCTGCTCGCGAAAACACGAAGAACCGCTCCCGATCGCGCGGCTCGTCATAGACGACGGGAGCACCGAACAGCCGCTCGGACCGCAAGAGCAGGACCGGGACGCGATTTGCTAACCAGGCTCGTCCCACCTGGAACGTCTCCACGCCTCCATCGAGTGGAACCGCGAGCCGGATCGGGAGTTCGGTCACTGGGACACGATCCTCGATGCCACCGTACCAGGGTGTCAGGATAACGATCGGCACCCCACGCTCAGCCAGCGCCAGCGGTAGCGAGCCAGCCACATCCCCCAGTCCGCCGACTTTGGAGAATGGCGCGACCTCAGCGCTCAGATAGAGAACGACTGGAAGACTCGCTCGTTTGGCTCGGTCGTTGCACAGCATCATGCGCCCGCCTCGTTCCCACTCACGACCATACCACGGTCGCGATCGGGTTCACCGTTTCCCCGCTGGGCACGACCGCACCGGGGAAGTCGCTTTCCTTGACCTCGGGCCCGATCAACACGTTGCGTCCGATCCGTACCCCGGGCGGCACGACCGCATTGCGCCCCACTAGGGTGATTCCGGTATTCAGCCGACTGGGCTCCAACCAGTTCGGGGAGTTGTCGTCCCCCCAGCCGAGGTACGCATTGGCGCCGATCGTCACGTGCTTGTCGATGATGCAGCGATCGACGACCGCTCCTGGCCCGATCACCGAATCGGTCATCACGATCGAATCGCGCACCACCGCTCCTGCCTTCACGATCACGCCGGGCGAGAGGATCGACCGGATGACGGTCGCGCCTTCCACGATGCACCCATTGGAAAGCAAGCTCCGGATCACCGTCGCTCCTTCGAGAATCTTGGCCGGTGGCCGCTCCTCGCTGCGGGTATGAATCCGCCAGTTGGGGTCGTAGAGATTGAGCTTCGGCTCGTCCTCCAGGAGTGCCATGTTTGCTTCCCAGTACGACTGCACGGTTCCGACATCCTGCCAGTAGCCATCGAAGCGATACGTTGCCACCCGAGCTGTCCGAATGAGATAGGGGATCACGTCGCGGCCGAAATCGATGAACTCCGGCGCATCCGGGTGGTCGCGCGTGAAAAGGTCCAGCAGGAGATTGCGCCGAAACAGGTAAATTCCCATGGACGCGAGATTGGAGCGCGGTCGTTCCGGCTTCTCCTCGAAATCGACCACCCAACCATCCTCAGCGACGATCACCACGCCGAAGCGCGAGGCTTCGCGCCAATCCACTGGTTGCACCGCGATCGTTACATCGGCGCAGCGCTCGCGATGCTGGGCGATCATCGGTCGGTAGTCCATCGCGTAGACATGATCACCCGCTAAGATCAGCACATCGCGGTAGGGACGCCGCGTAATGTAAAAGAGGTTGTGATACACAGCGTCGGCTGTGCCCCGATACCAGCCGGACGTGGAGCGCCCAAGATACGGCTGGAGGATCACCACCCCACCATTGCGCTCGCGATCGAGGTCCCAGGGACGGCCGTGACCGATATGCTCGTTCAGCGAGTGTGGCCGGTATTGCGTCAAGACAGCCACATCGTACAAGCCCGAGTTCACACAGTTGGAGAGGGCGAAGTCGATGATACGGTATTTCCCACCGAACGGCACCGCTGGCTTCGCGCGCTGGCGCGAGAGAATGCTCAACCGCTCTCCCTGCCCTCCCGCGAGGATCATCACCGCGACGTCGCTCATCGCGCCCTCCCGCCCCAGCTTGACCGTTCCCGCGTGTATCATAGCCCGACAGGCAGGCACACCGAGAGGGGTACCGGTGCGACCATTCTTGCGGAGACGCAACGCACAAAACCAGTCCAGCGCGCACGAATCGCCGAGCGTTCCCGATGGCCTCTGGCTCAAATGCTCCCGTTGTCGCGATCTCCTGTACGCGCGGGAATTCGAGCGAAACCAGCGTGTCTGTCCACGCTGCGGTTTTCATGCGCGACTCAGCGCACGAGAGCGCATCACCGTGACCGTCGATTCGGGTTCCTTCGCCGAGTGGGATGCCCATGTCGTCACCGACGATCCGTTGCACTTCGTCGCGCTCGGTGAGCCATACCCAGCGAAGATCAGCGAGGCACGTACCCGATCCGGTGAGCGTGAGGCGCTCGTCACGGGCGCAGCCACCATCGAGAGCATTCCTGTCGCCATCGCTGTCGCCGAGTTCGGCTTCCTCGGTGCGAGCATGGGTTCCGTTTTCGGCGAAAAGTTCGCTCGTGCCGCGGAGCGTGCAGCGATGGAGCGGCGAGCGTTCGTCGTCTTCGCGAGTTCAGGTGGCGCACGCATGCACGAGGGCATCTTCTCGCTTTTCCAGCTGCCAAAGACGATCGTTGCCGTCGAAGCTCTTGCCGAGGCGCGCCTGCCCTTCATCAGTGTCCTCGTCGACCCCTGCTACGGTGGCGTGACTGCCAGTTTCGCCACCGTGGCCGATGTCATACTGGCCGAGCCTGGCGCGATGATCGGATTCGCTGGCCCGCGTGTCATCGAGCAAGTGACGCGCCAAAAGCTTCCTCCAGGTTTCCAGACGGCCGAGTTCGCGCTCGAGCACGGGATGGTGGATATGGTCGTTCCTCGTCAACGAATCCGCGCGGTGTTGGCCTCGCTCATCCGGACGCTCGCCGGATCCTCGCTCGTTCCGTTGGCCGGCGACACCATGCGGCAGGAGGTGGGGGAATGACCAGCTTGACCGCGTGGGACCGTGTTCAGCTCGCGCGACATCCGGCGCGCCCCCACACGCTCGACTACATTGCCGAACTGATCGAGGATCCACAAGAGCTGCACGGTGACCGGCTTTTCCGGGACGATCCGGCCATCGTCGCTGTTCTCGGGCGCTTTCGTGGGCAACCGATCCTCGTTCTCGGCCACCAAAAGGGAACGACGACCGCAGAGAATATCGCGCGCAACTTCGGGATGCCGCGTCCCGAAGGATACCGCAAGGCGATTCGCGTCATGCAGCTAGCCGAAAAATTCCGCCTGCCAGTTCTGACCTTCGTCGATACGCCGGCCGCCGACCCAGGGCTCGAATCGGAGGAACGCGGTCAAGCGTGGGCCATCAGCGCGTGCTTGCGAACGCTCCTCCGTTTGACCGTCCCGACTATCGCCATCGTCATCGGAGAGGGTGGGAGTGGTGGAGCGCTCGCGCTGGCGACCTGCGATCGGCTGCTGATGCTGGAAAACGCGATTTTCGCCGTCGCATCACCCGAAGCCTGCGCCGCGATCCTTTGGCGAGACGCCGGACGAGCACCCGAGGCAGCCACCGCGATGCGGATCACAGCTCCGGAACTTCATCGTTTCGGCATCGCCGACGAGGTGATCCCCGAACCGACCCCGGCGCACCTGGACGCTCCTGGCACGATTCGCCGGGTCGGCGATGCGGTCGAGCGTCGCCTGGGCGAGCTCCGCGACCTGTGGAACCGACACGGAACCGATGCAGCACGGCGCTTCCGATGGGCGCGCTTTCGCGCCATCGGGGTGTGGCGCGAGGAAGGCAGTTGAGCGAACCCAGACTGTGCCCGAGCGTTGGCCAGTGCTCGCCCGACTCAACTCGCCTTGACTGGAATACGGCGCACTCTTCCGGGAGCTGCCTTGGGGAGACGAATGACGAGTATGCCATTCTCGTACCGGGCTTCGGCTCGTTCCGGATCGACTGGACTCGGCAACTCGATCGTGCGTTGAAACCGACCGAAGCGACGCTCGCGACTGACCCATTGCCCATCCACCGAGGGTTCCCGCACCTCACCGCGGAGAACGACGCGATCGTCCTCGACGACGAGGTCCATCGCGGCTGGCTCCACCCCTGGTATCACCGCATAGATGACGTATGCGTCCTCGAGCTCGGCAATGTCCACCGGTACACCCACACCGGCCACCATCGGCCCGGATCGCTCACCCCGTAGCCCATAGGCCTGTTCCAAGAGTTCGCGCCACGGAAAACCCTCCGCCCAGGGGTCGAAAGATCGTCTGCCCGCCACGCTCCGTTCCTCCTGCTCAGGATCCGTCACCGCCCCAGGAACCCGAGCGCCCGCACGACCGTGAGCCAGCGCCCGGCCGGGCGACGCGACGCTTGCACGTAGCGGTACACGTGCGCCAGCCGATCACTGGTGAAGATGCCGCGATAGCGGTTCCCGGCGTCGACCACGGGGACCGCGGGGTGCCCGCTCGCCAGCATGCGGCGGTGCGCTTCGTACACGGAAGTCTCCGGACTCACGGCAGCGAAGCCGTGGTCCATCGCATCAGCAACGCGCATGAGATGCGCGACATGCGCCAGCCGGAGGATGTTTTCTCGCCACAGCATCCCCACGACCGTTCCATCGCGTACGACAGCGACATCGCGTGGTCCCCCTTGCAGCGCATGGGACAGCGGCTGCTCGGGGTCGATTCCACCACCATCCCAGACGGCGAACTGCCCGACTGGAAGGCGTTGCAGGACACGCTCCAGCTGGAGCGTCCGTTGCTCCAGCAAGGCAGCACCAGCCAGAAAAAGGCCAGCCAGCGGCAAAGTCGGCTCTCGTAGCCACAGACCGAGCGGTAGCGTCACCAGGGCCACGAGATACCCGGTAACCAACGAGATCCGTGTCGCGCGCGCACGCTCGCTCAGAGCCGAGAGCCATGCTCGCAACAGCCGACCACCGTCCATCGGGAAAGCAGGGATCAGATTGAACAATGCCAGCAGGACGTTGCTGGCCATGGTCAGGATCAGCAAGCTACCGACACTCGTCCCGGTCAGGAGACGAGCCACATCCGCGAGCGACGTCACCTCGTAGAGAGCGAGGACAACGCTCACCACTGGCAAGAGCGCGAGTGCGATACCGAGATTGAGCACCGGACCAGCCAACGCGATCGCTGCCTCGCGGCGAGGTGGTAGTGGTCCCTGCTCGATACGCGTGAGACCGCCGATCGGCAAAAGGACGACGTCACGCACGGCGAGACCGAAGCGATGCGCGACGACAGCGTGAGCGAGTTCATGTCCAGCCACGCTCACGAAAACCGCCAGAAGCAAGAAGAGCCCGAAAAGCGTCCCTTCCAGCGGTTCTGCGCTCCGTCCCCCCCAGTGCCAGAACACCCAGGGGACGAGGAGGAGCATGGTCGGGTGGATCCGCACCGCGACACCGCGGACTGTCACCACCGAGATCGCTCGTCCCACCGATGAGCCCCAGTCGTCCAACTGCTCGCCGGCGCTCATAGCGCCCTTCTCCCGATGATGTCGGCACACTCCGGCATCTTGTGAAGACCGATGCCCCGACCGGATTGTACTGGTCATCCACCGATGCGTCACGGTGTTCGGACACCCCATTCGGCCAGCGGATCATGAATCGCCCGTCCGTACGCATGATGTCGTGTTTCACCGCTTGCATGATCGGGTTGTGTGCAGTATCATCAGCAATGGGTTCCTCCGAACAGGCGACCTCCCCCGAAGATGTACCGGTACGACCGGGCATAAGTCTGCGTGTGCCCGAGCAGGAAAAGGGGGGCGTTGCGTGAGGCGAGTGGTCCAGCATGTCCTGAGTGTCGAGCAGTTCTCGCGCTCTTACCTCTTCGAGCTTTTCCACCGTGCCGATGCATTCTCGGCGCTTCCCCGGCACGAGTTCACCGACACGGCTCGCGGTGCCATCATGGCGACGCTGTTCTACGAGCCGAGCACCCGTACTCGCCTCAGTTTCGAGGCTGCCATGACACGCCTCGGAGGGGCGGTCATCTCCGCTGAGTACGCCGCAGCGACCTCGTCCGCTGCCAAAGGAGAATCGATCGAAGACACAGCCCGGGTCGTTGCCGGGTATGCTGACCTCATCGTGATCCGCCATCCGGAAGCCGGATCAGTGGCTCGTGCAGCTGCCGTCGTCGACGTACCAGTGATCAACGCGGGTGACGGGACGAACGAGCACCCGACGCAGGCCTTGATCGACCTCTATACCATCTGGCGAGAACACGGACGGATCGATGGGTTGACGATCGCGCTGGTCGGTGACCTCCGGTACGGGCGGGCGGCGCGCTCGCTGGCACGCCTGCTCACGCGAACGCTGGACACCACGCTCTACCTTGTTGCGCCGCTGGTCACGCGGATGGATCCAGCGCTCGTCCAGCACCTGCGCCAGAGCGGACTGCGCGTTTTCGAGGTGGACGACCTCGCAGCCATCGCGCCGGAACTGGACGTTCTGTATCAGACGCGGATCCAGCGCGAGCGCTTCCGCGACCCTGACGAGTACGCTGCCGCCTTCGGCCAGATCATCGTCGATCAGGCCCTGATGGAACAGCTCGCTTCCCACGCGATCGTGCTTCACCCCTTGCCCCGCGTAGGGGAAATCGAGCCTACGGTCGACTCTGATCCGCGAGCAGCCTACTTCCGCCAGGCACGCAACGGTGTCGCGCTGCGCATGGCGTTGATCGAACACGTCCTGGCGCGGCGACCACTGAGTGCCGCGAGAGCGAACGGCTATCACGACTAGCCGGGAGCGCCGACTGGACTCCTGATGCCCCGCCCAGCGCGGGCGGGTGCGCTCTTTTTCCCAGCAGCTCAGATCCCCGCGTAATACTCAGCGAGCCGCTCGCGAGCGATACGCCGCAGCTTTCGGAGTGCCTCGTTTTCGATCTGCCGGACACGCTCGCGACTGATGCCGAGGAGATCCCCGACTTCGGCGAGCGTCCGTGGCTCACCATCCGAGAGACCGTATCGCAACTGGAGGACCAGTCGTTCGCGCGGCGTCAGCATTTCCAGAATTTCAGCGATATCGCGCCGCATCAGCGACTCCTCGGCGAGTTCCTCGGGCGACTGCGCCAACTCGTCAGCGATGAGATCGCCGAGACTCGTCTCGTCCTCCTCACTGAGCGGTTGATCCAAGGAAACGGCCCGCTGCGCGGCCCGGACGATCTGCGCGATCTTTTCCGGCTGCACGCTCATCGCTTCTGCGATCTCTTCCGGTGTCGGCTGCCGCCCCAGTTCCTGCGCGAGTTGCGTCGTCGTCCGGTGGTAGCGAGTGATGGAGTCAGTCATGTGGACCGGCAAGCGGATCGTCCGACCCTGATCAGCGATCGCACGCGTGATCGCCTGGCGAATCCACCAGGTCGCATAGGTGCTGAAACGATATCCCCGGCGCCAGTCGAACTTCTCGACTGCCCGCATGAGCCCGATGTTTCCCTCCTGAATGAGATCGAGGAGCGACAGCCCCCGCCCAACATAGCGCTTCGCGATGCTGACCACCAACCGTAGATTCGAGCGGACGAAGCGTTGCAGCGCCTCGGTATCCCCCTCCTTGATGCGCTTGGCGAGCTCGACTTCCTCTTCGGGCGTGAGCAACGGTGCCTCAGCGATGTCCCGCAGGTAGAGCCGCAGGGGATCGCTGGCCAGCGAAGGATCGCTCCGGAAGAGATCTTCCAGTTCCGCGTCGCTGAGGAGCGCCTCGGGCTCGACGATTTCCGCTTCGACCGGCTCGATCGCTCGCTCCTCGGCAAACGCTTCGCTCGCTTCCCGCTCCACCGACCGGCTCGTTCCACTTCGCCGGCGCCGGCTGGTCTCCCGTCGCTCGCGCTCCTGCGTCATGCACATCCTCCAGCATCGATCCCGTGCCCCTCACCCCCGTCACCCGTCATCGACCCAGGGTAACGGTGCCGAGTCGTCGAGGTCAGGGGAGGGGGATTTCGCCAGACGAACTTCCCCAGATCGGCAGGTCGCCTCCGCTACCCGCGACCCTGCCATCTGGTTGGGCAACGCGGGCCTCCTCGCACGCTGTCAGTATATACTCTTGGCTGAGGCGACGCGCGAAGGATCATCCATGATTCCTACTCGTCTGGTTCTCCGGCACTTTCTGTGCTATCGCGACCCGGTGGAAGTCGATTTTACCGGTCTGCAGCTGGCCTGCCTGTCCGGTGAGAACGGCGCCGGCAAGTCGGCCCTCCTCGATGCGATGACCTGGGCGTTGTGGGAAAAGGCACGCGCCAGCAATCAACATCTGGTCAGCCTCGGCGAACTCGAGACACGCGTCGAGTTCAGCTTCCGTCTCGACGGGCGAGAATACCGGGTCGTTCGGGCGTATACGAGCAGTGGCAAGAAGGGTTCGCTGCTCGAACTCCATGTCAGGACAGAGGATGGCTGGTATCCGCTCGCCTCCAGCGGCAAGCACACTGTGCAAGCGGAAATCGATCGCCTGCTCGGCATCAGTTACTCGACGTTCGTCAATTCTGTCTTTCTCCTCCAGGGAAGAGCGGATGAGTTCACCCGCCAGACACCGGCCAAACGGAAAGAAATTCTGGCCGAATTGCTCGAGCTCGACCGGTACGAGCGATATCGCGAGGTCGCTCGCGAGGAAGCGAAACGACTCCACGACGAGCGCACTCGCTCCGAGCAGATGCTCGCCGCACTCCGCGAGCAGGCAGCCCAGGCACCTGCACTCCGCGACCAGGTCACCCGGCTCGAAAACGCGCTCGACGCCCAGCGAGCGCAGTTGGCACAACTGCGCGAGCAGCTCAAGCTCAGGCAAGAGCGCTTGTATCGACTGCAACTGGAAGTCGAGCGTTACCGCGAGCGGTCAGCACGCCACGCTGAACTCGTGAGAGAGTGCGCAAAACGTCACGAAGAAAAGGATCGACTGGAACAACGACTCGCGACGCAGCAGGCCATCCTGCAACGCGCGCCGGAGATCGAGCGTCGAGCACAGGAACTGGACGCCGTCCAGCGCGAACTCGACGAACTCGGTCGCATCGCCGCGGAACGGCAGCGTATCCAGCAGGAGCTCCTCCAGCGCGAGCGTGACCTGGAAAGCAAGCGACGCGAACGTGCTGTCCGCAAGCAAGCGCTCGAGACCCGCATCAAAGAGACGGAGCAGGCGCTCGCTCAACGGCCCGAGCTGCAAGCGCGACTCGTCCAGATCGACGAGGAGCTTGCTCGACTCGCCACCCTCCGGGAGCGGCAAGCGGAACTCGACAACCAAAAGGTGCAACGCGAAGCGCGGCGCGGTGAATTGCGGGCGCTCGCGAACCAACTGCGCCAGCAGATGAAGGAACTTCAGGAACAGTTACAGCAGCTGTCCGCCATCGACGCCGTCTGTCCCGTGTGTCTCCGACCGCTCACGCCGGAGGAACGCGCTCGCCAGGAGGCTCAAGTACGCGAACGAGGAGCGCAGCTTCGGTCCACCTTCGACGCCAGCCGGAATGAAGACCTTCAGCTCGCCAAGGAGTTAGAGGAAATCCAGCAGCGTCGTCGCGAGCTCGACGCCGAATTGAGGAGAGAGGGTGATCTCCAAGCCGAAGGCGGCAAGATACGCGGTGATCTCGAAAAACTCGCTCGGCAGGAGCGCGAACTGGCTCAGTTGCGGCGCGAATTGGAGCAGCTGAGTCGCTCGGAGGAGTTCGACCCCGAGTACCGATCACTCGCAGACGAGGTGCAGAAGCTCCGGCAGCAATTGACAGCACTCGTTTTCGATCCGGAACGCCGTGAGGCACTCGAGCGACGGCGCCGCGAACTCGAGCCGGTTCGGCAAGAACTACTGCAACTGCGCGACGCGCGAACAGCTGTGCAGCACCTCGCCGAACGGCTGAGCGAACTCGAACGCGAGATCGCGACGCTCGAGACCGAGCGGGTGAGTTTGGAGGCTGAACTGGCAGCCTGGTCCCCGCCAGAACGAGAACTGGAGACCGTGCACAGCGAACTCGAACAACTGAAGCAGCGCGAACAGAGCGAAGAAGAACTGATCGAGCGGTTGCAGTCCCAGCTCGGTGCTCTGCGGCAGCGATTGACGGATGCGGAGGCAGCGCAGGATGAGGCCGAGCGCGTTTCGCGAGAACTCGATCGCTTGGCGCGCGAAATCGCCGTACTGGAGACACTCGACCGCGCTTTCGGTAAGCACGGAATCCAGACGATGGTCTTCGAAAATGTCTTGCCGGATCTCGCCGAGGCCGCGAACGAGATTCTTGACCGCTTGCCTGGCAATACGCTCCGCATCGACTTCGTCACTCAGCGGGACAAAACCAGCGGGGACGGCGCGATCGAGACGCTCGACATCCTGATCAGCGACGAGTTCGGCCAGCGCCCATACGAGCTGTACAGTGGTGGCGAGGCGTTCCGCATCAACTTCGCACTGCGCGTGGCCTTGAGCCTTTTGCTCGTCGAGCGAGCGGGCCGCCGTCTGGAGACATTGGTCATCGATGAAGGTTTCGGCACACAAGACGCCAAAGGGCGCGAAGGACTGATTCAAGCCCTTCAGTCGGTCCAGGATCGCTTCGCGCTGATTCTCGTCATCACACACCTGGAGGACCTCAAGGAGCAATTCCCACAGCGGATCGAGGTGTACAAGACGTCGGGCGGGTCCCAGGTCACCGTCATCCGCTGAGCACGACTCCACGAGCCAACGCCGACCGACCCAGGTCGACTATACTCGGAGCAGGAGAACCCACGCCGAGCAGCCGCTTTCATCCGAACGAGGGTATCCGATGCGGTACTGGCAGAATCTTCGCTCACGATGCATGTCGCTTTTCCTCATGATCGTCGGCTTGGCACTCCTCGGCCAAAGCGGCGCAGCAGCGAGTACGCGCGTCTATCTCGTCGAAATCGATGGGGCGATCACGCCGGTGGTGGCCAGCTACGTCGATCGTGCTCTCCGCCAGGCCGCCGATCAGGGTGCGGAAGCCGTCGTCATCCAGCTCGACACGCCGGGCGGACTGAGTTCAGCGATGGACGAGATCATCCAGGACATCCTCCAGAGTCCAGTCCCGGTGATCGTCTACGTCGCACCGGAAGGCGCCCGCGCTGCCTCGGCCGGAGTCTTCATCACCTACGCCGCCCACATCGCCGCCATGGCACCAGCGACGAATATCGGCTCAGCCAGTCCAGTCCTCATCGGCCAAGACGGGCAGGCCGCGCAACCGGACGACACGATGCAGCGGAAAGTCGTCAACGATGCCGTCGCCAAGATCCGCAGCCTGGCGGAGCGGCGCGGTCGCAACGCTGACTGGGCGGAGCAAGCGGTCCGCGAAGCCGTCAACATCTCCGCTGAGCAAGCGGTGGCTCAGAACGTCGTCGATCTCGTGGCCCCGTCGCTTCCTGCTCTCTTGGATGCCGTGGATGGCCGAACCGTGACCACGAGTGCTGGACAGGTCACCCTCCGCACGCGCGCTGCCGAGGTCGTTCCGATCCAGATGACGCTCATCGAACGGTTCTTCCAAGTCCTGAGTGATCCCAACGTGGCCTACATTCTCCTCAGTTTGGGTATGCTCGGACTCTTCTTCGAACTCGCCAATCCTGGCAGCATCCTGCCTGGAGTCCTCGGTGGCATCCTGCTCCTGCTCGGGCTGTACGCCTTGGGGACGCTGGACGTCAACTGGGCTGGCGTGCTGCTGATGGGCTTCGCCTTCCTCTTGTTCCTGATCGATCTCTATGTCCCAACGCATGGTGTCTTGACGATCGGCGGGATCGTGTCGTTCGCACTCGGCTCCCTCCTGCTCTTGCAGTCACCGGCCAGCCCGGCCTTCCAACTCTCGCGCGCTGTCGTGATCGCAGTCACCGCGACGATCGCCGGTGTGTTCCTGCTTCTCGTGTATCTGGTCGCCCGCGCGCACGCCCGGCGTCCACAGACCGGAAAGGAGGCGTTGCTCGGCGCACGAGCTGTCGTCCGGCGCACCCTCGACCCGGAAGGCATGGTCTTCGTCGAGGGGGAATTGTGGCGCGCTCGCAGCCTCGCCGGCACCATTCCTGCCGGTAGGACGGTACGCGTGGTCGGAGTGGAGGGACTCGTCTTGCTCGTCGAACCAGCGAGCGAAGAGGAGCCGGCTGTCCGAGTCCGACGGCTGGCAGGAGACGTGCGTCGCTGGCGGCCGCTCGGTGCCCTGTTCCGCCGCGGATGAGATGTCGTGAACTGGAAAGGAGTGGCCGATGGGCTTGACATCGCTGATCACCGGTGCAGTCGTCGTCGTTTTGGTGCTCATGTTCCTGAGTTCCATGATCAAGGTCGTCCAGGAGTACGAGCGCGGCGTCATCTTCCGCCTGGGACGTTTGGTCGGTCCGCGCGGACCCGGACTGATCTTGCTCATCCCGATCATCGAACGGATGGTCAAGGTCGATCTGCGCGTGGTCACGATGGATATTCCGGTGCAGGAAGTGATCACGCGCGATAACGTGACCGTGCGGGTGAACGCAGTCGCCTACTTCCGCGTTGTCGATCCCAACGCAGCGGTCGTGAACGTTGCCGACTACATCCGGGCGACCTCGCAAATCTCCCAAACGACGCTCCGGAGCGTCCTCGGCCAGGTCGAGCTCGACGAACTCCTCGCCGAACGAGAGAAAATCAACCAGAAGCTGCAGGAAATCATCGACGAGCAGACCGAACCGTGGGGCGTGAAGGTCAGCATCGTGGAGATCAAGGACGTCGAGCTTCCCGAATCGATGCAGCGAGCCATGGCGCGTCAGGCCGAGGCCGAGCGGGAGAAGCGCGCCAAGATCATCCATGCGGAGGGCGAACTCGCCGCTGCAAGCCAGCTGGCCGAGGCTGCCCGCACGCTCCTCAGCGTTCCCGGTGCGCTGCAGCTCCGTTTCTTGCAGACGCTGACGGAGATCGCTGCCGAACGCAACAGCACCATCATTTTCCCGGTGCCGATCGATCTCCTCACGCCGTTTCTCGAGAACCGGCTCGCTCAGGTCCCGTCCGCCATCCAGCCTGGTTCCGATGACTGAGATCAACCGAGCGTAGCGAGCTCGTAGCGTAGCTCGATCGGGCCGGTCGGGAGGACTCCCACCGGCCCCGCATCGTCCCGGCCGAACAAGAATCGCGCCGTGGTCCTGCTCAACGATTCCCAAAAGGTCGGCTGCGGGCGATAGACGCGGACCGCTGGTTCCGCTCCCAGTCCAGCCAGCTGGCCAGCTACTGCCAGGGCGTCACGGTAGCCGCCGAGTTCATCGACGAGCCCGAGCTCTTTCGCCTGGCGCCCAGTGTAGATGCGGCCGTCAGCCAACTCGCGCACGCGCTCGGGTGGCATCGCGCGACCCTCGGCGACGACTCGCACGAACTCGTCGTAGGCCTCGTGAACCAGCTGCTCGAGCAGTGCGCGCTCTTCTGGAGTCAACGGACGATCGCTCGACGCCATGTCCTTGAAGGTGCCGCTCTTGACGACTTGCATGCGAATGCCCAGTTTCTCGTACAAGCCGGACAGGTCAGGAATGATCAGGATCACCCCGATACTGCCGGTGATGGTGTCAGGCATGGCGACGATACGGTCGGCCGGCGCACTGATGTAATAACCGCCGGACGCGGCAGTGTCCTCGAAAAAGGCCACGACTGGCTTCCCGGATTCCTGCACACGTCGCACTGCTGCCCAGATCTCGCGCGCCGCATTGACGCCACCCCCCGGACTATCGACGCGCAACAGGACGACTCTGGCATTCGGGTTTTGGCGCGCTCGCTCCAGTTGCTCGACGATCCGCTCGGCGCTCGCCGACTCGCCGGTCAACAGACCGGCCCCACCGCGGAGCGCGATGGGCCCGCGGACACGGATCTCAGCGACATGCGGCTGCTCCAGCCAGCGGTCGAGTCTGCCCGATGCGAGCATGCCGAGCCCGGCCGTCAGCGCGAGGCAGCTCGCAACCAGCAGGAGACTGAGCCCGACGATCCACCAGGTGCGACGAGTTGTCCTCGCTGCAGGCATCCCACCATTTCCTTCCGACACTCCGACCACGAGTCAATCGTTATCAGCCTGGCCAGTGAGTCCGCGCAGGCGTTGCCGCTGGATGATCGAGACCACTTCCTTCGCGATCTCCTCGATCGACTTCCCCGTAATGTTGACGAGTGGCCAAGGATAACCGCTCCGTGCGATGCGGCGGAAATAGATCAGTTCCTCCGCCACCTTCTCGGGATCGGCATACTCGCCCGGCAGCGTGCCACCGAGCGCCTGGAGGCGATGTTGCCGGATACGGACCAGCTCGTCCTTGTCGATCGTCAATCCGACGATCTTGCGTTGATCGATTTGCCGCAGCTGCGGAGGCGGCGGCACGTTCAGGATGATCGGCACATTGGCCACCTTCCAACCGGACATGGAGAGATAGACCGAAAGCGGCGTTTTGGACGTCCGCGAGACGCCGACCAGCACGATGTCGGCTTCCCCGAGCGTCTCCAGACCCTGGCCGTCATCATGCCGGACCGTGTACTGGATCGCTTCGATCCGCTGGAAGTATTCAGGCCCGACACCGCGTGCTGCACCTGGTCGCAGGAGTGGCTCGACTCCTACCTTCTGGGAGATTTGGCCCAGTAGCGGGCCGAGCAGATCGACGTGATCGATGAGACGGGCATTGCACTCGCGGACGAGCACACGGCGAATCTCGACGATCACCACCGTATGCACGATGATCCCGTTCGCCTGCTCAGCTGCCTCGACGACTTCCCGAACCTGATCCAGCGTCCGCACACCTGGATAGCGACGAACATCGAACTCGACGTGCGGGAACTGCGCCATCGCCGCATCCAGCACGGCCTGTGCGGTCGTCCCCACCCCATCGGAGACGAGGAAAACCGTGCACCGTGGCCGCGTCACTCCTGTCATCGCTTCGCTCCTGTCGGCACTCTCCCGAGCCGAGCATACTCGACTGGTAGAATCCCGGAGGCACGGTCGTGACGGGGTTCAGGTAGAGAGCGGTGAGATCGTGAACGGTTCGACCACACCGCCGAGCGTCGATCGAGCGCGACGGTCGCTCCCGCACCGTGCAGGACGAGTCGCATCCTGGCGACCGACCATCGAACAGCTGGCTTATACGGTTCTCGCTCTTCTGGCGCTCTGTACACGCTTGTGGGACCTCGGCTCGCGGGCACTCCACCATGACGAGTCGCTCCACACGTATTTCTCGTGGGTCTACGAGCAGGGAAACGGTTATATCCATCATCCGATGATGCATGGCCCATCGCTGTTTCATCTCGATGCTCTGGCATATCTGCTGTTCGGCAGCAGTGACTGGGCATCGCGTCTACCAGCTGCCCTTTTCGGCGTCGTGCTCGTCCTCTCGCCGGCGCTGCTCCGGGACCGCGAGTTGCTCGGTCGCTGGGGGGCATTCGCCGCGAGCACCTTTCTGCTGCTTTCTCCTTCTGTGCTCTACTTCAGCCGCTTCATCCGGCACGATATCTTCGCCGTCACTGCAACCGTGCTGCTTTTCGTGTGCTTTCTGCGCTATGTGCACGAGCCCGCGCGGCGCTGGCTGGTTGGTGCGCTGGTAACCGGTGCATTCATGCTGACGACGCACGAAGTGACCTTCGTTTCTGCCTTTATCCTCGTCACGTTCATCGCGGTCGCCCTCGCTGCCCGCGCGGCGCCGATCCTTTTGGCGACGAGCGGACTTGCTCTGGCAGCGTTCGGTGGCTCGGTGCTCCTGTTCGAGGCACTGGGTGTTCCTGGATTACCGGCGATACCATGGGAAAATCCAACCGCGGAGGCGATCCAGACGTTCGCGATTCGACTCCTCACTCATCCGATCACGCTCGCTGCTCTCGGTATCTTCTTCTTGTGGGCCTTTTGGAGTTGGCGCTTGCTCACCCGGGAAAAAGGTCCGGACCAATCATGGAGCGCCTGGTTACAGCGCATCGCGCCGCCCGGCTCGGTGGCCTCGGCCATTGCCACGGCGCTGGCTGATCGAGCCGGGCTCGCCTGGGGAACGAGCATCGGCGCAGGAATCTTCATCGCACTCTACACCAGCCTCTTCACGAACCTCGGCGGTCTCGCCAGCGGAACCGTCGGCGCGCTCGGGTACTGGCTCGGGCAACACGGTGTCCAGCGCGGGGAACAGCCGTGGTTTTACTATCTCGTGATGCTTCCTCAGTACGAACTCATCGCCGTGGCCGCATTTCCGGTCGGGCTTGTCCTCGCGCTCCGCGGAGGACTGGCTGCGCTCCGGCGCGGCACGCCACTACCGGCTTCCTGGCTGACGCTCACCTTTCTCGTCTATTGGGGAGCCATCATGCTCGCTGTCCTCTCCTGGGCGGGCGAGAAGATGCCTTGGTTGGTGATCCACATCACGGTTCCCTTGTGTCTGCTCGCTGGTTTGCTCGTCGGCAGGTTTCTCGAGGAGTTCGAGCATGCCTGGATACGCTGGAACCGCGCTGAACATCGCCTCGCGCTCGGCCTAGCGACGCTCGTCGTCGCGCTCCTCGCACAGTGGTTCCTCGCGATGGCCTGGGTCACAGCCGGTCCATTCGAGACGACGCAGGGTCCTCCGACGCGAGGAATTCGTTTCGGCGGGGAGACCGCGCTCCGCCTGGCATGGGTACCGGTGCTCGTCGCTGCTTTCGCAATCATCGTGCCAGCTGTCGATCGACGATGGCGCCAGTTCGCACTTCCAGCAGTCTCCGGTTGGCTGATCGCGGCAGCCCTCTTTCAGGTCCACGCTGGATGGCGGGTGACCTATCGCGAAGGAGACGTGCCGCGCGACATGCTGATCTATGTCCAGACAGCACCACACGTCGTCCAGCTCACCCGCGACCTCGAGCGCTTTTCGCACGAGCTGACCGGAGGGATGGATCTGGAGATCTGGTACGACTCGGGAACGCAGTGGCCAATGAACTGGTATCTTCGCGAGTTTCCACGTCGCCGCTATTTCGGTACGACCCTCAACACCCTTCCCGAGCATCCGCCGCCGATCGTGCTCTACTCGCTCGAATACTTGCGTCCGGAAACCGATGCCCTTCTGCGGAGCCAATACACGAGCTTCGATTATCCGATGCGCTGGTGGTATCCAGAAGAGACCACGTACCGAGCATTCGCGATCGCGCCCGAACTGAAGAATCCAGCACGCCAGAACCTCCAAACGAGTGATCTCCCGCCGTTCACGCTCGGCGATGTACTCCGGAGCATCTGGCGCAGCCTGGCGAGTGCCCGGGAACCATCGCAACAGGCCAAGCTGTTTCGCTTGGTCGCTCTGCGTGAACTGCCCTCGCCGATCGGCTCGTACCGTTTCCGCCTATATGTCCGCAACGACCTGCTACCGGCTTTCCAGGAGATCCGGCTGCAGCAACCGCGGTTGGACCCGGTCCTGGCAGCACCACCAGTCTCGACCGAGAGGGAGGCATCGTCATGAGCGTACCGGCCTCGTCGGCACCTGAGCGATCGCTCCTCGATCGGGAGATCCCGCTCGGAGCAGTCATGCTGCGTCTCGCGCCGTGGCTTGCGGTACTCATTCTGGCAGCGCTGCCCAGGCTCTACGGTTTGCGCTCATACCCGCTCGCTCCGCAGGAAGCGCGGTTGGCTTGGGATGCCAGTCGTCTCGTCGCCGGCGGCGACCTCACGACTGCTGGATGGACGCAGCCGCTTGCCACCGCCTTGGCGGCACTCTCTTTCTTTCTCTTCGGGCCGGGGGATGGGGCAGCGCGGCTGATCAGCCTGCTCGCCGGATTCGCGAGCGTGGCACTGGCTATCCGGCTCGGACAGCGCATCGATCCACTGCTCGGTTGGGCCAGCGGAATCCTGCTCGCCCTCTCCCCGACATTCGTCGTCGCCAGTACGCGACTCGACGGAACGATGTTGCTGGTCAGCCTGGCCCTGGCCGCTGCCTGTCTTTTCCTCGGTCCCGCACCCACGCGGCCCTCGGCGGTCATGGTGGGCCTGTTGCTCGGAACGCCTCCGCTCGCTCACCCGCTCGGCTGGATCCTGACGCTCGGTGGCACTGCCATTGCACTCGCACGCTGGTCGCATCGCAGCCGGAATCTGGTTTCTCTGGTCGTGGGAGCCCTCCTCACCATCACCCTGACCAGCACGTTCCTCTTCACGCGCCCGGACGGCCTCGCACGGTTCCTCGTCACCAGCTGGCAGACGCTCGTTACGGAGTTTCTCGGTCAGCCGTTCGCTGCCTGGTCCCGTCCGCTCGTTCTCCTGGCGACCGAGGAGTTCCCGATACTCGTCCTCGCCCTCGGCGGGGCGATCCTGTCTATTCGACGCCGGGCTGCGCGGGGGCTCCTCGTCGTCGCCTTTCTCGGCGTCGGCAGTGCGATCCTCTTCGGGAACGGCCGGGCGAGTGCACTCGCACTCGCCGTAACGAGCGCGGTCTTTCTCGCTGGTTACGGTCTCTGTCAGCTTCTCCGCGCGATCCCGTGGTCGACGCTCCGGCGCAGCTGGGATAGCGCGGTTCTCGGCATGAGCGCTCTCGCGTTGCTTCTCGGTCTCAGCCTGATCGGCCGACTGCTGTCCGGTCCGCAAGGAGACGCCTTCGCTTGGTTGGCTGGTGTCGTCAGTCTCCTGCTGTTGCTCTTCGTCACGCTCTGGTCGATCCAGCAGCTGTGGCGACGAGCCGTCGCACCACGCCGTACGCTCCTCGTCCTGCCGCTGCTCGCCCTGAGCTTCCTCGCCTCCCGCGACGCGATGCTCGCCAACGCGACCACGAGCTACCGGCCTGGTACCGTTTTGCACGGTGAAGACAGTGCACCGGGATTGCGCACGACCGTCGACCGCCTCCGGCGGGCCAGTATGGACCTTACCATGTTCCAGTTCGATCCGCGTGATCCGACTGGTGGACACGGACTCGTCATCGCGCTCCACGATTCGGTCTCCCAGCCCTTTGCCTGGTACCTGCGTGACTTCCCGTCCTTGCGTATCGTCTCGACGAGCGACCTACCTCGTGCACTCGCGGATGCCCAGGTCATCGTCATACCTCCGGAAATGCACGCGGGAATCGCCGCAGCGCGGCCCGAGCTGGTCTGGCAACCGGTTCCCGCGCAACTCGCAGTCCCAGCGGTCCTGCGCTCACCACCCTGGGGACGTCTGGTGACCGGCATCGTCGATCCCCGCGATTGGCGAGAATACATCTCGTTTCTCCTCTACCGTCGAATCGCGGTACCGAATCTGCCGCAGACGGTTCTAGTAGGATTGGTGCCGGAGGTGGCAACGCGGGCCGGTTACTCGGCGGTCCCCTGAGCGATCGATGGCGCACATACTCGTCGTCGAGGACGACGCGCGTATTGCCAAGATTCTGGAACTTTTCCTGCGCCGCGACGGGCACACGGTCGTGACCGTTGCCGACGGAACGGCTGCGCTGGCGCGCTTCGAGCAGGAGCACCCTGATCTGGTCATCCTCGACCTCATGTTGCCGGGCACACACGGTCGTGACGTCTGCCGAGCCCTCCGTCTCCGCCATGCCACACCGATCCTCATGCTCACGGCGCTCGATGACGAGCGCGATATCGTCGAGGGACTAGATCTCGGGGCCGACGACTACGTCACCAAACCGTTCAAGCCGAACGAGCTGCTCGCCCGCGTGCGGGCACTCCTGCGGCGCGCCAGCGGACCACCGGTGAGAGAACTTGTGTACGGGGATATCCGCATCGACCGTGAGGCACGCACTGTCTTCATCGATGATGAGCCGGTCACCTTGCGCCCACGCGAGTTCGACCTCTTGCTGGCCCTGGTGAGCCAGGCGGGCAGAATCATCTCGCGTCAGCGCCTTTTGCAGCAAGTCTGGTGCGACCACGAAATCGACGAGGCTTCGCGCACCCTGGACGTCCACGTCAATCGGCTGCGTCAGAAATTGCAGAAAAGTCGCGTCCGGATCGAGAGCATCCGAGGCATCGGCTACCGACTCGCTCTCAGTGAATCGTAAGCGTCCGGTTACGTTCCGTTTACATCGCGCGATCAGACTGAGGAGTGGCAGGCGGGGTGGAGACCACTCCGGTTGCCGGATAGGGTGAGCAGTGATCAGGAGTCTACGCGGCCGCTTGTTCGCGAGCTTCGTCGCGGTGGTGCTGGTCATGGTGACCACAACTGCTCTGGCTGCCATTTGGCCCCTCGTCCGCGCCCAGCGCGAGGTCAACCAGCGCGAGCTGGAGCAGCTGGCGGCCCAACTGGCAGTCGGCATCGATGCCGTTTACCGTCGCCCCGGACTGCGGCCGCTCCTGGGCGGTGAGTTCCTGCACGAACTCGGTGAGCGCAGCGGCGTGCGGCTCCTGATCATCGACCCGCAGGGGGCGATCGTGGCGGATTCGGTCGAGGAGCCGCTTCCCCCGGCCGTACGGGCAGCGGTCACCCAGGGGTTAGCGGAGGGCACACGAGAGCAACGATTCTCTCCTGGAAAGCGCGACCGGGCGGTCCGGCTCGCTGGTTCGGTGGGCGGCTACTCATTGGCGGCAGCCCCGTTGGCCAGCGTACCGGGAGCGACCCTCGTCGTCCTGGCGCCGGCACCGACGCGGGTCCTCCTGCGCACGCTGATCCCAGGGCTTGGGCTGGCGCTGGCTGCTGGGCTCGTCGCCTCGCTCGCTGTGACCTGGTTCCTTGCACGATCGATCGCTGGGCCGATCGCGCGCCTAGCTGCAGTCGCCGACGCTATCGCGGCCGGTGACCTCTCGCGCCAGGCGAGTGACGCTGGGTCCGACGAGGTCGGGCGACTGGTGCGCAGCTTCAACACGATGGTGACGACTCTGCGGCGTCTCCTGGAGGGACAGCGCAACCTCCTAGCCAACGTCGCCCACGAACTCCGCACGCCGCTCACAGTGATCCAGGGATATGCCCACGCGCTCCGGGAGGGACTGCTCACCGAGGCGCCCGAGCGCGAGGAGGCGTTGCAGGTCATCGCGAGCGAGAGCGAACGGGCAGCGCGCCTCCTCACGCAGCTCTTGCACCTGACGCGCCTGGAAACCGGCCAGATCGCGCTCGAGCGCCAGCCTGTCGATCTGGCGGCACTGGTTCAACGTGTCCTGGCTCGTCACCGGCTGGAGGCTCAGCAGCGCCGTATCACGCTGACGGCGACGATCCCCGACGCACTGCTGGTTTCGGGAGATCCGGATCTGCTCGAGCAGGCGATCGAGAACCTGGTGCAGAATGCGCTCGTCCACGGCCGTGACGGGATGGACATCGTGATCAGCGCGCGGTCGATCCCCGCAACACCCCCGCGGGTCGCACTCACCGTCCGCGACACTGGTCCTGGTATTCCGCCCGATGCCTTGCCACACTTGTTCGATCGGTTCTACCGGGGAGCCCCAGCACAGAACGACCGGAACGGTTTCGGACTCGGCTTAGCCATCGTCCGCGAGATCGTGACCCTTCACGGCGGGACGGTCTCGGTGGCCTCCGAACTCGGAGTCGGGACGACGTTCACGCTGGAACTCCCGGAAGCGACCGTGCTCGATTGAGAGGAGGTCAGCCATGTCGTGGAATCAGCTACGCAGTCGACGGTTCTGGATCGTGATGCTCCTGAGCGGAGCCCTCGCCTCGCTCGTGGCCAGCGCAGGGTTCGTGGCTGCCCAAGCAGCTCCTCCCACCCCATCCACGAAGGCCGGCATCTGCTCGTCGCTCGGAGAGACCAAAGCTGGGCCGCTCAGTGATCTCTTGAGCGCGTTAGTCAACGAGGGCATCATCACCCAGGACCAGGCAAACCGTATTCAGCAATATGTCACCGACCGGGCTCGTACGCGCTGTTATCAGGCTCACGTTTTGTCACCCGCCGATATCCTGAGCACCACTGCGACCAAGCTCGGCTTGACCGTTAGCCAGCTCGAGGCAGAACTCCGGCAGGGCAAGACGCTCGCCCAGATCGCCGGTGAGCATGGCGTCACCCGCGATGACTTGAAGGCGGCACTGCTCCAAACAGCTCAGGCGAACGCGAAGACGCTGGTCCAACAGGGTGTCCTCACGCAGGACGAGGCAGACCAGGCTCTGCGAGCGGTCGAGAGCAACCTCGACGCGCTGATCGACGCGACTGGACCCTGGGGCTTCAAGCACGGCGCCGGATGGGGGCGCGGCCGGTATCACCGCTGGGGCTGGCAGTACGCTCCGGGCGCACCAGAGCAGCAAGGACAGAACGGAGCCCGCTTCGCTCCCTGGATGCCGATTTACAGCCAGTGAATCAGCCTTGCCCTTCTCACTCCGCCCGGGGAGGAGGGTTCCCTCCTCCCCGTCTCGTTTGCCGGATCGGCGCGGGCATTTTGACGTCGATCAGCTTCCCTGTTACGATCAGCATGTCCCGCACCGCTGCCCGTGTTTCGGTGACGCGCGGGGCGGTTCCGATGAGGGGGAATCCGATGTATTTGGAACGGATCGACAGTCCACAGGACCTCAAGCGATTGAGCGTACCCGAACTCGAAAAGCTTGCCGAAGAGATCAGGGAAGCCATCATCGAAGTTGTGCTGGGGAAAACCGGCGGACACTTCGCTCCGAATCTCGGGACAGTCGAACTCACGTTGGCCTTGCATTACGTCTTCGATTCGCCGCGGGACAAAATCGTTTGGGATGTCGGTCACCAGGCCTACCCGCACAAGCTGGTGACCGGTCGCCGCGACCGGTTCCACACGATCCGGCAAGAAGGTGGCCTGAGCGGTTTCCTCCAGCGCGAAGAAAGCCCGCACGACCACTTCGGCGCTGGCCACGCTTCGACGTCGATTTCGGCCGCCCTGGGAATGGCGGTGGCAGCCAAACTACGGGGCGATCGCTACCACACGATCGCTGTTATCGGCGACGGTGCGCTGACCGGTGGCATGGCCTATGAAGCGCTGAATCATGCCGGTGCCCTCCAGGTACCCCTGATCGTCGTCCTCAACGACAACGAGATGTCGATCGCACCCAATGTGGGGGCACTGGCACGGTATCTGACCCGCGTCCGGACCGACACGCGGTACCGGCAAGCAAAGGTCGAAATCGAGCGACTGCTCCGACGGCTTCCGCAAGGCGAACGGCTGGTCGAACTCTCTCACCGCTTCTTGGACGGCCTCAAGGAGGTCGTCTACCGGACGATGATCTGGGAAGAACTCGGCTTTACCTATATCGGTCCGATCGATGGGCACAACCTGCGCGAGTTGATCGAGACCTTCCAGTTGGTCAAGACGTTCGACAGCCCGGTTTTCGTCCATGTCTTGACTGTCAAGGGCAAGGGATACCAGCCAGCGGAAGATGATCCGTTCAAGCACCACAGCGCGGCGGTCAAGGTTCCGGGAGCACCACCCACCCCACCACGGTACCAGGATGTCTTCGGTCAGACGTTGGTCGAGCTCGCCGCCAAAAATGATCGAATCGTCGCCATCACTGCGGCCATGCCGGACGGGACTGGGCTCCTGCCCTTCGCCGCAGCGTACCCTGACCGGTTCTTCGACGTGGGGATCGCCGAACAGCATGCCGTCACCTTCGCGGCTGGCCTGGCAACGCAGGGGCTCCGTCCGGTCTGCGCGATTTATTCCACCTTCCTGCAACGTGCCTACGACCAGGTGATCCATGACGTCTGTATCCAGAAACTCCCCGTCGTCTTCGCGATGGACCGTGCCGGTCTCGTGGGGGAAGATGGGCGAACCCATCACGGTGTGTTCGACGTCGCATATCTCCGCTGTCTTCCCAATATGGTCCTCATGGCACCGAAGGACGAGGATGAGCTGCGTCACATGTTAGCGACTGCGCTCGCTTACGAGGAAGGGCCGATCGCGCTCCGCTACCCGCGCGGGAGCGGTGTCGGCGTCCCCATGCTCGGGGAACCGCGTGTCCTGCCCATCGGCCGAGCGGAATTACTGCGCGAGGGATCCGACGTCGCGATCGTGGCGCTCGGTGCGACCGTTCTCCCGGCCGAGCGTGCCGCGGACATCCTCGCGGAGCGGGGAATCCGCGCGACTGTCATCAACGCTCGTTTCGTCAAACCGCTCGACCGGTCACTCATTCTCGATGCTGCGCGCGAATGCGGTTGCCTGGTGACGGTCGAAGAAGCCCAGCTGGCCGGAGGTTTCGGCAGCGCAGTCCTGGAGACACTCGCCGATGCCGGACTGTTGATTCCGGTACTGCGCCTGGGCCTGGCCGATCGCTTTTTCGACCACGCTTCCCAGGCATCGCTCCGGCGGCAAGCGGGAATCGATGCCGAATCGATCGCCAGCCGGACGCTCGCGTTCCTCGCGACCCATGGTCGTATCGAGACAGGAGCGATCAGCGACCGGTGAGCGGTGAGCCGCTCGATCTCGAGTTCGTCCAGCAGGCCCTCGGGCGCTGGGGAGAGGCTTTCACGCCGGAGCGCGAACGTGCCTTCCAGCAGTACGGGCAACTGCTCCTGCAGTGGAACAGGCAAATCAACTTGACTGGGCTCGACGAGTGGTCAGCTATTCAGCGCCGACTGCTCGTCGAGTCGCTCGCTCTGCTTCCCTGGGTGGATCGCGCCTGCGAGCGAAAGACTCCTTGCCGGATGATCGACGTGGGTACCGGAGCAGGCATACCGGGCATCCCGATCGCGGTCGTTCGGCCCTCGCTCATGATCACCCTCCTCGACGCGACCAAAAAGAAGATCCGCTTCCTCGAGACGGTCGTGCAACAGCTGCGACTGGCCAACGTCGTGCCCATACACGAGCGGGCCGAAGTCCTCGCTCATCAGCCAGCTCACCGCGGCCGCTACCATCTCGCGACGGCCCGAGCACTGGCGCATCTGGCGACCGCGTGCGAACTCACGTTGCCTTTCCTGGCCCCAGGAGGGCTTGCGCTCTTCCCGAAAGGTACCGGTATCGAGCAGGAACTCGCCGAGAGCCAGCCAGCACTCGCTCTCCTTGGCGGTGAACTCCTCGCCGTCGAGCCTCTCCCGCTGGCAGATCTCGTCGGCACCGCCAGTACACTCGTCGTCGTCCGCGCGGTACGCCCTTGCCCGCCCATGTACCCGCGGCGACCCGGTGTCCCGGCGAAGCGACCGCTCGGCGAGTTCACCCGGAAGGAGTGACAGCATGGCGATCCGGAAAGAGCGTCTGGTCATCGTCGGCGGGGATGCAGCTGGCATGAGCGCTGCATCACAGGTACGACGGCTGCGCTCCGACGTCGAGATCATCGCTTTCGAACGCGGTGCGTTCACCTCGTACGCGCTCTGCGGGTTGCCATATTACGTCGCAGGGTATGTCGCGGAGTGGAGTCAGCTCATCGCTCGCACACCGGAAGCACATCGCCGCAACGGCATCGATGTGCGGCTGCGCACCGAGGTCATCGGGCTCGATCTGGCTCGCCGCGAGGTGATCGCGCTGGACCACGAGCAGCGGCGCGAGTATCGCGAGCCGTTCGATCAGCTCGTGCTGGCCACTGGTGCGCGCCCGCGTGAACTCGCTGTCCCTGGTCGAGACGCCGCCGGTATTTTCACGTTGCACGGTATCGAGGAGGCGCAAGCGCTCGTCGACTGGCTCGCTCGAGAGCGACCGCAGCGAGCGGCCGTGGTCGGTGGTGGCTACATCGGCATCGAGATCGCCGAGGCATTCCGTGCCCGCGGCCTGGCGACCACACTCATCGAGGCTGGCGAGCAAGTTATGCCGATGCTGGATCCTGACATGGCCGAGTTGGTGGAGAGAGCACTGCGCGAAGAACAGGTGACCGTGTTGACGAAGGCACCAGTCGAAGCCTTTGCCACCCGCGGAGGACGGATCCGGGCGGTCATCACTCCAGCTGGCGAAATCGCTGCCGATGTCGTCGTGATCGGCATCGGAGTAGAACCGAACAGCGAGCTGGCTCGAGCTACTGGTCTCGTGGTCGGGGAACGCAATGCCGTGCACGTCGACGACCGCTGCCGCACCTCGGAACCAGGCATCTGGGCGGCCGGCGATTGCGCGGACGTGTCTCACCGCTTGCTCGGTCGGTCCGTGTACTTCCCGCTCGGTACCACTGCCAACAAGCAGGGTCGTATCTGCGGACTCAACCTGGGAGGCCGCGATGCCCGCTTCCCTGGTATCGTCGGCACCGCCATCACGCGCTTCGGCGACACCGAGATCGCCCGCACCGGGCTCAGTGAGCGCGAGGCACGAGTCGCAGGGTTGTCCGTGATCACTGGTCACGCCCGCTCCACGACCCGCTCCGGCTATTTCCCTGGCGCGAGCTGGATGACGGTCAAAATGCTGGCCGAAGAGAGCACCGGTCGACTGCTCGGTGCCCAAATCGTCGGCGGACCGGGAGCAGGCAAGCGGATCGACACTGTTGCAACTGCGTTGAGCGCCGGCCTCACGCTCGAGGAGTTCATCTATCTCGATCTCGCCTACGCACCGCCGTTCTCACCCGTCTGGGATCCGGTCGTCGTGGCAGCTCGCAAGCTCGCTCGCGAGGCATGAAGAGGACGGGCGCGAGCAGACTCGATCGAGTCGGCTCGCGCCCAGCAGGGCATCGCTCGATCCAGACAACGGTGCGCTGGTACATGGCGAAGCAGTCCTGACCCCGTTCGGCCCGTTCCTGGAGTGGTACGGGTCGATGACCCAATGCAGCCGGTTCCCAGTGTGCGACGAAGACTGGTCGTGCCTTGACAGCGCTCTTCCTTTCCCGGTAGAGTGGAGATGCTCGGTTGCCCTGCATCCTGCACTGAGGAGCGCGCAGGAGGATGAGATCGGCAGGCAGGGGAGAAGCGCGAGGGTGATTTTCGTACTCACAGTCGCCCTGCGGGATTGCCCCGGCAAGGAAACGAAGGCCATCGTCCGATGATCGTTCGGCTCATCATCCGAAGGCTCTTCTTCCTCATCTTCGTGCTGCTCGGGCTCTCGCTCATCACCTTCACCTTGTCGCACGTCGTGCCGAGCGATCCTGCCCGCATGATCGCTGGGCCGCGCGCGAGCCCAGCAGCGGTCGAGAAGATCCGCAAGGAGTACGGGCTCGACCAACCGCTTTGGCGCCAGTACGTGCGCTACGTGAGCGGTTTGGTCCGCTTCGACTTCGGCAAGTCGTTGACCTCCCGCCGTCCCGTCGCCGAGGACTTGAAGCGGTACCTGCCAGCCACGATCGAACTCGCACTCGCCTCGATGCTGTTCGCGGTGATCCTCGGCATCCCCCTCGGTATTCTCTCAGCGGTCCAGCGAAACTCCCTGCTCGATCTCTTCGGCCGGACCATCTCGATTCTCGGCCTGTCGATTCCGTCCTTTTGGCTGGCACTCGTCCTGCAGTTCATCCTGTTTGCCCAACTGGGGCTGCTCCCCGATGGCCAGCGACTCCCGATCGGAGTCAAAGAGCCGCCACCGGTCACGGGCTTGTTCACGATCGATGCGCTCCTGGCCGGGAACCTTCCGCTCTTCTTCCTGGCTCTCAAGCACTTGGTCATGCCGTCACTGGTGCTCGGGCTCGCTGCGCTCGCGATCGTCACACGAATGGTCCGCTCGGGGATGCTGGAGGTTCTCGGACAGGATTACATCCGAACCGCGCGGGCCAAGGGGTTGCGCCCGAGTACGGTCATCCTCCGCCATGCGCTCAAGAACGCCTTACTCCCGGCTGTCACGGTGATCGGCCTGCAGTTCGGGTTGCTCATGGGCGGGGCCGTTCTCGTCGAGATCATCTTTTCCTGGCCAGGCATCGGTCGCTACGCCTTTCAAGCCATCCAGAACTTCGATTACAACGCAGTCATCTCCGTGACCCTGGTCATCGGTGCCGCCTACGTTCTCGTCAATCTCTTGGTCGATATCGCGTACGTGCTGCTCGATCCACGCATCCGGGTGACGTGACATGGAGCGAACCACGACCGCGACGACCAGGCCAGTGACCGTGCTGCTCGAGCGCCCACCGCGCCAGCGCACCCTCTCGAGCACGGTCATCGAATTCCTTCGTCACAGCCCGCTCAACTTGCTGGGCGTGGTACTGATCGCCCTTTTCCTTTTCCTCGTGGTCTTCGGTAGTGTGCTCGCACCGCACGACCCCATCCAGCCGAACGTCGCCCTCAAGCTTCAGCCCCCATCGTCGACGTACTGGTTCGGTACCGACGAGCTCGGGCGCGACGTGTTCAGTCGGGTGCTGAGCGGAGCCAAATATTCCTTGGGTATCGCGTTCATCATTCTGTCGATCGCTGTCGTTGTCGGAACGCTGGTCGGTCTGATCGCTGGCTACGTCGGTGGGCTGGTCGACGAACTGCTCATGCGCCTGACCGACCTTTTCCTGGCTTTTCCGGCCCTCGTTCTCGCCATGGCGATCGCTGCGACGCTCGGTCGTAACCTGCAGAACACGGTGATCGCGCTCACCGTCGTGTACTGGCCATGGTATGCACGCCTCGTTCGGGGTCAGGTGCTGTGGCTCAAGGAGCGCGAGTTCATCGAGGCAGCGCGAGCGATCGGTGCCTCGCCCTGGCGCATCGTCGGCCGGCATATTCTGCCGAACACGCTTGCGGTGATCATCGTCCAACTCACGCTCGATGTGGGCTATGCGGTGTTGGCAACGTCCGGCCTCTCGTTTCTCGGACTCGGTGCCCAGCCTCCGACGCCGGAATGGGGTACGATGATCGCTGGTGCCCGAACCTTCTTCCGCGATGCGTGGTGGTACATTACGTTTCCTGGCCTGGCCCTGACGCTCACCGTTTTGGGCTTCAATCTACTCGGCGATGGCTTGCGTGACTTCCTCGATCCGCGGACTCGGCGACGGTAAGCATCGAGAGGAGGAGCACGATGGATCCCCGACGCCCCGAAGAATCGCTCGCCCTTCTGCTGGCAGCGCGCAGTGGCCGGCTCACGCGCCGGCAGATCCTGAGCCGCGGCCTGGCACTCGGTCTCTCCACTCCGACGATTCTCGCCTTGTTGGCTGCCTGCTCGCGGGGCGGGGAAACGCCGACCGCCCCTGCCCCAGCAGCTACCCCACAGCCCGGCCAAACCCCCACCGGCCGGCGAGAATCGACGAATCGCGAGTTCGTCGTCCTCTTCTTCGGAGGGGTACCGGACCTCGATCCGCAATCAGCGTACGATAACCAGGCTTCGGCACTCTTCCTCGCCTGTTACGAGATGCTGATCAAGCTGAAGGGGGAGTCCACCTTCGACTACGAGCCGATGCTGGCTCGTGAGTGGTCGCACAACGACAACTTTACCGAGTTCACTTTCAAGCTACCGCCGAACGCCGTCTTCCACGATGGCTCCCCGTGCGACGCAGACGCGGTGAAGCGCTCGTTCACGCGTTTCCTCAAGATGGGTCGAGGGCCCGTCAATGTGATCTCGCGTTTCGTCGAGGATCCCGACCAACAGATCCAGGTCGTCGACACCACGACGATCAAGTTCGTCATGACCAAACCACAACCACTCTTCCTGGCCGCGATGGCCTCCGAGTACGGGCCGCTGATCGTCTCGCCGAAAGCGTGGGACGAGCACAAGACTGCCGACGACGAGTTCGCGCACGACTGGTTCAGCCAGAACATCGTCGGCACCGGCCCGTACAAGCCAGTCGAACTCTTGCAGCAGGAACGATTCGTTTTCGAGCGCTTCGAGCAGTATCATGGCGAGCGGCCCTTCTTCGACCGGATCATCGCCCGGGTCGTCCCCGAGGATGCAACCCGACGCCAGCTCATGGAGACAGGCGAGGCCCACGCCTGTGCCTACATCAATCCCGAAGACCTCCTGGCCATGAAGCAGAACCCGAATCTCCAGATCGTCGAGTACGACACGACCGAGGTCGACTGGATCCGCATGAACTACGCCCGCTTGAATGCGAAGGCGCGTCAGGGGTTCTGTTACGCGTGGCCATACCAAGAAGTGATCGAAAAGGTCCTGCGCGGTTATGCCAAACCGATCAACGGGCCGATCGCCGACACCGTCATCGGTTACGATCCTTCCATACCGACCTATACGACTGACTTGCAAAAGGCCAAGCAACTGCTCAGCGAAGCGGGTATCAAGGAAGGCGACACCTTCACCTACATGTACTCGAGCGGCGATCAGACGGATGCCGCGATGGCCCAGCTCTTCCAGGCCAATCTCGCCCAGATCGGTATCCGGCTCGAGCTCCAGCAGGTCGAGCGGGCAGCACTACTGGAACTCGCCTACGGCGATACGCCGCCGGAACAGCGCCCGCACTTCATGTCCGGTGGATGGTGGCCGGACTACAACGATTCCTGGAACCAGATCTACCCGAACTACCACTCCGACTCGGTGGGTTCCAAGGGTTCCAACGCGATGTTCTACCAGAATCCGGAGGTCGATCGGCTCATGAACCAGCTGAAGGATGCGGCGACGGAAGACGAGATCCGGCGCCTCACCGGGCAAATCGTGCGCATTCTCACCTGGGACGATCCAGCCGCTATCTTTTATGCCCAGATCAAGAAGGCAACTGTGCTGCAGAAGGATATTCGCGGCTACGTCCCCAACCCGATCTATATCAACAGCTACAACTTCTGGGCCATGTGGCGAGAAGCGCTTTGAAACGAGCGATCGCTGCGAGCCTCGTGAGCGCCACGTCTGGTGCTCACGAGGCATTTTGCTGAAGGGAGTTTCTCGGAGATGACGACCGGATGGGGTGCACAGTCGATGGTCGCGCCGCTCCGGCGCGTCTTACTCGTTCGACCTGTTCCACCCCCGAATCCAGACTGTTGGCGAAACTTTGGGTACGTCCACCCGATCGACCAGGAGCGTGCGGCTGCCGAGCATGCCGCACTGGTCACCCTGCTCGAGCGGGAGGGGATCGAGACCATCGTCGTCGAACCGGAGGACCCAGCTCTCCAGGATGCCATCTTTCCGTTCGATCCCGTCCTGGTCACATCGGCGGGAGCGATCCTCCTGCGCATGGGCAAGGAACTGCGTCAACCGGAGGTCGCTGCCCTCGAGCGGGTGCTGCGAGATCTCGGCATCCCGATCGTCGGCCGAATCCAGCCACCAGGCACCGTGGAGGGTGGCGATTGCCTCTGGCTCGACGAGCACACCCTGATCGTCGGCCGCAGCTACCGCACGAACGATACAGGCATAGCCCAGCTCGCCGATCTGCTCCGCCCCAAGGCTGTCCAGGTCATCGCGGTGGATCTCGCGCACTGGCATGGTCCCAGCGAATGCCTGCACCTCCTCTCGCTGCTCAGTCCGGTCGATACTGACCTCGTGGTCGCGTATTTGCCGCTTCTCCCGGTGCGGCTGGCGGAAATGCTCGTCGACCGCAGAATCGAGATCATCACTGTTCCAGAGGACGAGTTCGCGACCCAGGCACCGAATGTGCTCGCACTCGCCCCCCGGCGTTGCGTCATCTTGAAGGAAAACCAGCGGACGATCGCTGCCCTCGAACGAGCAGGCTGTACGGTCTTCGTCTACGAGGGTCGAGAGATCTCGCACAATCGGTCCGGCGGTCCAACCTGTCTGACTCGCCCCTTGCTCCGCGCGTGGTAGCTGGGTGAAAAAGGAGTGGACGATGCCGCCCGTACCATCCCAGCAACGCATCCTCGAGTTCGCGCAAAGTTTTCGCATCGCTGCACTCGCCATCACCTTTGCCGAACTCGGGATCGCCGAACATCTCGTAGACGGACCGAAATCCACCAGCGATCTGGCGTTCGCTGTCGGAGCTGACGCTACGGCGCTGGCCCGCTTCCTTCGCGCCGCTGCCGCCCTCGACCTCGTTACCGAAACACCAGCAGGTTGGCAGCTCACTGACTCGAGCAGGGAGACGCTCGTTCCCACTTCACCCTCCTCGCTCGCTCATTTCCTCGCTGCTCAAGCAGCCTTCTATCGTCGCTGGGGCCTGCTCGCGGAAGCGGTGCGAACCGGTCGCGCACCGGATGCGAGTCGTCGCGAGGAAGATGCCAGCGACTGGGTGCGCCGCTTCACCCTCATGTTGTACGAGGTCGCCCGGCTGACGAGCGAGGACGTGGCGAAAGCATTATTGCCGCTCCTGGCCGATCGCTCTCGCCCGCGTGTTCTCGATCTCGGTGGTGGACATGGGGAATACGCGATGGCGCTCGCGCGACTCCATCCAGGCCTCGAGGCGACCGTCTTCGATCGTCCACCGGTCATCGCGGTGACACGCGAACTGGTGGATCGGCAGGGACTCGGCGATCGGATCCATCTCCAGGCTGGTGATTTCTTCGAGGACCCGTTCGGAGATGACTACGACCTCGTTCTTCTCTTCGGTGTCCTGAACGGTATGGGTGAGCCCGAGGCCGAGCGGCTGCTCCGACGCGTTCGGCAGGCACTGTTGTCAACCGGCTGGTTAGCGATCCGCGCAACGCCGCCCAAAGCGTCACCCAGCGCCATCCTTCGACACGCCCTTCACGATCTCCAAATGCTCCTGGCCACCGAGCACGGACGCAATCCAACGGCGCAGGATCTGGAGTCATGGCTGGAAAGGACTGGATTCCACGAGCGGCGATGGATCGCGATCACCGATCCCGACACCGCGCTGCTCGTCGCCCGCGCTCAATCGAGCGCACTCAACGCGCTTTCCAGCACCCGCGCCTGATCGGCGGGGAGCAACTGGCGGGCACGCGCGATCTCTCGCCACTCCGCGCCACCGGCGAGCATGCTCCCAGTGATGCGAACAACGACCACTGGTCCAGCCAGCTGGATGAGCGCCCCATCGACATCGCTGACGAGCACGGTTCCGTCGACCAGTTCTGGCCGGAAGGTCAGCGTGACCGGCTGCGACGGGAGGATCCGCGCAAGCAATCGCTCGGCAGCGTCGGCAAATGATTCGAGCGGCTCCAGTGCGACCCAGGGCAGCATCCAGCTGCTGGCTACCGGTACCAGCGCGACCATCTCGATCGTCTCGTCGAGGACGACCAGGATGACACCGGCCACGACACGTTCAGGCCACCTCACGTCGTCGACCGGCCGAGGCGGTATTTCTGGGGAAGTCGCCACGAGTTCGGCGAGCGAGGTGGCGATTCTCTCCGGGCGACGCAAGTCGCGCGCGGGGAAAGCCGGCGCCTCTCTTGCCAGGAGAACCGCGGGGAGTCCCACGCGATGCGCGCCGAGGACATCGCTGTCCACCCGGTCACCAATGACCAGCGCCGTCGCACCCATTGGCAGTGTCTCGAGCGCGAGCTGGAACATCAGCGGTTCCGGTTTGCCGACGACGAGCGGGCGCTGTCCGGTCGCGAGACGGATGGCACAGACGACTGCTCCGGTAGCTGGCACCGTTCCGAAAGGCATCGGGTAGGATGCATCGGCATTGGTCGCGACGAAACGAGCGCCGCGTTGGACCAAAAGACTCCCCTTGACGACTCTCCGGAAATCCAGCCGCTCGTCCGCTCCCACGACGACTGCATCAGGTATCCCGTCGTCTACCACGGTGATACCTACGCGGGCCAACTCCTCAGCTAGTCCCACGCTCCCGACCACGTAAGCGCTGCCGATACCGAGTTGGGGCAGCAGGCGGGCGGTCGCCCAGCCGCATGTCACGACTTCCTCGACCGCCACATCGATGCCGAGGCGACGCAGGCGCTCGGCGAGTTGCTCGCGCGTCGGTCGTGGATCGTTGGTCAGGAAACGAAGATGCTTGCCCGTCGCTCGCAGCGTGGCGAGCGCCTCGGCGACTCCCGGCAGCAGTCGATCGCCCACGTAGACGACGCCGTCCAAGTCGAGCAACCAGGCATCGAAATCCAGCGCGCGCATCCTTCCCCCTTTCCGCACCGAGTATGCCGACCGCCCGAGCATCCTGTTGTCGCTGGCGTGTCCGTCACCCGACCCGAACCGACTTGGACTCGCCCGCCCTCGAAAACCACGAACTGTCAGCCAGCTCGTCGCCTCGTTTCCCCAGCGAGACACCTCCGGAGAAGCCGGCTCCAACCGATCACGCCGCTTGGCGCCCATCCCAGCACGCTGGCAGTCGGTGCTCTGCTCCGATACCATGAGAGAAGAGCGGGAAGGGGTAGGGTGCATGACGGTTCCGGCCGCGACACGGCCATCCACCCAACCGGACCGGCACTGGCAGCCGAAACCATCCGAGCCGGTCGATCTCTCGATCGTGATCCCTGTCTACGACGAGGCTGAAAGTCTTCCAGAACTCTACCGCGCGCTGTGCGAAACCTTGGCCACTCTCCCATTGCGAGCCGAGCTCGTCTTCGTCGATGACGGGAGTTCGGACGGATCGACCCGTCTCCTCTACGAACTCTTCCTGAGCGATCCCCGCGTCCAGGTCATCGAGTTTCGACGGAACTTCGGTAAGTCCGCCGCGCTCGCAGCCGGATTTCGAGCCGCGCGGGGGCGCATCATCGTCACGCTGGATGCGGATCTCCAGGATGATCCGCGCGAGATTCCGCGCTTGCTCGATGCTCTCGAGCGAGCCGACCTCGTGACCGGTTGGAAAGCACCACGTCGCGATCCCTGGACAAAGCGCTTGCCATCGTGGGTCTTCAACGCCCTCGTGCGGGTTCTCACTGGTATCCGGCTGCACGATGTCAACTGTGGACTCAAGGCCTATCGTGCTGAAGTGGTGCGGGAAATTCCGCTCTATGGAGAGCTTCACCGTTTCATCCCGGTCCTGGCTCACGCTCGGGGCTTTCGTGTCGTCGAACTTCCCGTGACACACCACCCGCGCCGCTACGGGCGTTCCAAATTCGGGCCAGCACGCTTCTTTCGCGGACTCTTCGACCTGCTGACCGTGCTGTTTCTCACCCAGTACAGCCCTCGTCCTCTCCATTTGTTCGGTTGGTTCGGGCTCGCAGCGCTCGGCGTCGGGACCATCATCAATGGCTATCTCGCTCTCCAGTGGTTCCTCGGGCATCCGATCGGGCATCGACCGCTTCTCACGCTCGGCGTCCTGTTGATGACGCTCGGCGCGCAGTTCTTCTTGACCGGTCTCCTCGCCGAACTCATCGCGCATTCCGCCCCGCGTCAGGACTACAGCATCCGTCACCATTACCGGCACGATCATGAGTGACCGTTCGCACCACCTGGTCGCCGTTTCCTGTGGTCTCTGCGGCGCAGACGATCCTCAGCCACTCGGCTGGCTCGAGGACATCCGCTACGGTACTCTGCCCCACCCTGTTCAGCTGGTGGCCTGCCGAGTCTGCGGTTTTCGCTACCTGACTCCCCAACCGCAACCCGGCAGCGAAGCGCTGTTCTACCCCGCTGGCTACGACCCCTATCGTCGAACCGGCTGGACCGCGACTGCCCGGCGGCTTCTCCTGCGACGCGAAGTTCGCGTGCTCTGGCCCTATCTGGCTCCGCCGCGCCATGTGTTGGAAATCGGGTGCGCGACTGGCGAACTCCTTTTCATCATCCGGGCAGCGGGTAACCCATTCGTGAGCGGGATCGAACCGGATCCCGATGCAGCGCGGATTGCCCTCCGGCATGGTCTGGACGTACGGATAGGCACCCTCGAGACGCTCGCTCTCCCATCGACCGCCTACGATACCGTCTTACTGCAGCACGTCCTGGAGCACCTCCCCGAACCCGGTCGGGCACTGGCCCGCGTGGCTGAACTCCTCCGCCCAGGGGGTACCCTCGTGCTCTGGTTACCCAACGGCGACTCCTGGGCAGCGCGATGCTTCGGCTCCGCGTGGATGGGATACGACCCGCCACGCCACCGCAGCGTCTTCACGCCAGCGACGCTGCTTCGGGCGTGTGCCCAGGTCGGGCTGGAGATCATCGATGAGCACCACGAATGGCACGGTCTGGAGTGGGCGTGGGGACTTCGGTTGCTCGCCCGCGCGAAGGGCTGGCGACGAATCGAGCATACCCTTGCCCGGCTCCATTTCGCAGCGATCCTGGCGACCACACCGATCGCTCTCGCGGCAGCACTCGCACGACGATCCGGTCGTATTCGGATCCTCGCTCGCAAGCGTGTGCCAGGATCGTGACGATCCTGTCCGAAGAGTCTCCCGCCGGCACTCGAACCTGTCGAGAGACAGTACGGAGGCTCAGCCGGGTCTCTCCTCTCGCGAGCAGGACTAGCCGAGTGAGTCGCTGATCTGCTACACTTCTCGCTGGGCGTGGGCCCTCGTAGCTCAAGGGATAGAGCGCTTGGCTTCGAACCAAGAGGTTGGGGGTTCGAATCCCTCCGAGGGTACTGGGGAGCGAGCAGGGAAATCCCTGCTCGCTCGTTGTTCGTGTGGCAGGCGAACTGGGGGGCGCGATGGACGCGGTCGTTCTCTCCATCGGCACCGAGTTGATCGACGGACACCTCACTGACACCAACGCCACCTTCCTCGCCCGCGAACTCGCTGCCCTCGGTATTCCCCTCCGCTGGGTCGCGCAGGTCGGTGATGACCTCGACTGGATCGTGCGGATGCTCCGCCGTGCCTGGGAAGATGCCTCGCTCATCGTCACGACTGGAGGGATCGGGCCCACGGAGGACGATCTGACGCGCGAGGCGATCGCGCAGCTTCTGGCTGAGCCACTCACGATCGATCCCGCATTGCTCGAAGAAATCCGTGCCTTTTTCGCTGCCCGTGGCCTCACCATGCCAGAACGGAACGCCAAGCAAGCCTCGCGTATTCCCTCGTGCGAGCCCCTCCCCAATCCGATCGGCACCGCTCCAGGGTGGTTCGTCCGCCGCGATGGGCACATCATCGTGACCATGCCGGGAGTCCCCCGCGAAATGATGCGCATGTGGCATGAGCAGGCGGTTCCACGCCTGCTCCCCTCCATCGGTGGTGGTGCGATCCGCTTCCGCACGCTCAAGACGATCGGTCTGGGAGAATCGCTGGTCGAGGAACGGATCCACGATCTCATCGCGACCAGTCGCGCGCGTATCGCAACCTACGCCAAGGACGACGGCGTTCATGTGCGGATCACTGCGCACGCACCCGACGCCGGTGCGGCTGAGCGCCTTCTCGACGAGGTCGAGCGCGCGCTCCGCGCTCGGCTCGGTTCAGCAGTGTACGGAACCGATGACACGACACTCGGCGGGGCGATCCTCGAGCTGCTCGGACGCTCTGGCTGGACGCTCGCCATCACCGAATGGGCAAGCGGCAGTCGATTGACGAGTCTGCTGGCCGAGGAACCAGCTGCTGGACAGTTCCTGCGCACCGCAACGATCCTCACCAGCCAGCCTCCCCTCGACTCCTCCCTCGAGGAGGTCGCCCGCGATCTCGCTCAGCGGACCGCAGTCGCGGCAGGCAGTGACTGTGGCTTAGCGATCATCGTTCGCATCGATCCGGGACCGACAGCCGATCGCAGTGTGGGGCAGGCAGCCCTGGCTGTGAGCACGCCGGCAACCGTCGTGACGCGCACGCACCAGATCACGTCGCATCCGCAAGAGATTCGCCGGCGGGTCGGGTTGTGGGCAGCAGAGTTCCTGCGTCTGGCATTGCTGGAGGCATCGATTCAGGAATCGACTGCCACGTCCGCCTGATCCCATATCGTCGGCAGCGCCAGGCGAGCCCGACCGGATACCCTGCTTGCTTGGCCAGATCGCCGATGAGCCGCACCAGGGGTATCAGCAGGGCAGCTCGAACGAGCCAATGCCGCGGATAGTGCTGCCGTCGTCGCCACAGTCGCCGGTATGGGCGCCGCAGATACCAGGCAGCACCTCCGAAAGCGAGCGCGACGAGCCACCAGCGTCGTCGCCAGGCGACGAGCGGTAAGAAACCGAGATAGGTCGCATAGCGAATCAGGTGACGAGCCGCAAAGAGACCGGCTTTCCCATCGCCACGGGCATAGCGGAAATACTGCAGGGCGAACGCTGCCAGCGAGGGCCGCGGACGATAGCGGACGAGCGCTCGCGGCTCGAAACGGAAACGCGCCCCTGCTCGCTGCAGGCGCAAGTCGAAGATCACGTCCTCGCAATAGTCGAGCCACGCCGGATAGCGGATTCCGGCGACGAACAGGCTGCGGCGGAAGGCGACCGACCGGCTGGAGGGAAGAAAGCGTCGCGGATCGATTTCCTCGGCATCGGGTAGCGTCGTGACACCGATCGCCAGCTCGACTGCCGTGCGTGGGTCAGCGACGAAAAAACCAGCGACCACGTCTGGTGCGTCAGGTTCCTCGAACGGTGCGACCAGTCGCTCCAGCCAGTCCGGTTGGAGAACGACACCCCCATCGGTGACGGCGACGATATCGCCAGTAGCGGCAGCGAGCCCAGCATTACGCCCTTCCGCGATAGTCGCCCCCGGAAGGCTGATGACGCGAAGCGGCAGCCGATCATGCCACCGATCCAGCACCTCCACCGTCCCGTCGTCTGACCCGCCATCGACGACGATGACTTCGTCGGGTCGACGTGTCTGACCGATGAGCGAGTCGAGAAGCTCAGGCAGTGTTGTCGCCTCGTTTTTGACCGTCATGACGACGCTGACGCGCAACGGGCTCCCAGCGTCCCGGCTCGACGCACTCGAAGGCATGGAGCAGCTCCTCCTGACGCTCCAACATACGCGATCTCTCTGGCTCCGACAGGTCGTCGTAACCGATCAAGTGCAAGAAGCCATGAACGGTCAGGAAGGCGATCTCTCGTCCCACGCCGTGACCGACCTCGGCCCCCTGCACGGCTGCTGTTTCCGCTGAGACAGCGATGTCACCGAGGTACGGTGGCTCTCCCGGGAAACTCATGACATCGGTCGGCCCCGGAATTCCCTGGAACCGCTCGTGGAGTTCGGCGATCTCGTCATCGCGGCAAATCCAGACGCCAACTTCTCCCGTGACTCCCTCGCGCTCGGCGACGAAACGGAGGAAGCGGGCCAGCCGCCGTACCGAGACCGGCCGGTCGAGCCCCTCGCTGACGCGAATTCCGACACGGAGTGGCCAGCTCATGCCTCGGCCGCCGCCCGCTCGTCCACGCCAGTCACGACCAGCTCGCGGCGAACTTCCGGATATTCCACACGTGGGTGGTAAACCCCCTCGAGCATGGTGAGGAAGACGCGCCGGATCTCCGTGATCTGGCGGAAGGTGAGATCGGCGTCATCCAGCTGGCCGTCCTCCAAGCGCTCGCGAATCACGCGGTCGACGATCTCCGCGAGACGCTTCGACACCGAGTGTGGATCACCCGGCTCATACAACTTCCCGGACTGAGCGGCTGCTCGCACCGCCGCCTCGACGCTGTCTGCCAGCATGACGACTGCAGCTTCCTTGGACTGCGGTCGCGGCCCAGGATAGCGGAACGCTTGCTCGTCGACAGCCAGGCCGGCTTCCTTCGCCTTGGCGTAGAAGTACTTGATCAGGGTCGTCCCATGGTGCTGCTGGATGATATCGACGATCGGCTTGGGCAAGCGTGCCCGTTTGGCCAGTTTGACCCCCTCTGTCACGTGCTCCTCGATCAGGCGAGCACTCGTCAGCGGATCAAGTGAATCGTGAATGTTGATGCGATTGGCTTGATTCTCCACATACAACTCCGGGTGCAGCACTTTACCGATATCGTGGTAGAGTACACCCACCCGAGTCAGGAGTGGGTCGGCACCGACGACCTCGGCTGCTGCTTCTGCCAAGTTACCCACGACGAGACTATGGTGGTACGTACCCGGCGCCTCCCTTGCCAACCGGGACAGAAGCGGTTGCGTCGGATGCGCCAGTTCCATGAGTTGGAGATGCGTCGTGATGCCGAGTAACCGACCGAGCAAGCTGAAGGACAAAAAGCAGAGACTCGCCGAGAGCACCCCATTGATCCCGCTCTGCAAGAGCACGTTTCCCGCGAGGTTCCAGTCGACCACTTGACGTCCGAGCGCGGTCAGTGCAGCCAGCGCCGTCGCAGCGGTCGCTGCTGCCACGGCGATGCCCGCCCAGAGGAAGGTCACCGTCCGCTCGGCTCGCCAGACGACGACCGCGCCGGCCAGGCTCCCGAAGCCGGCGACCAGCGTGGTGAGCAAGGAGAACCCATCGAGAATCCCGAGCGCCAATGCGAGAAACCAGCTCGCTAAGAGCGCAGTGCGCAAGTCGAGGAGGACCGCGAAGAGCATCACCGTTCCGGCGACCGGGAACGAATAACGGAACTCGGGGATGGTGACCAGCAGACGCCCAGCCGCGAGCGTCAGCAGCACGAGGCCGACGATCAAAAAGAGCTGGCGCGGCTGCCTCGTATGCTGGACTGAGCGATAGAGCGCGAGGGCAAAGCCTCCTGCCCACAGCGCCAGAACGCCCAGCAATCCCAAGAACTCAGGCCAGGACTGGCGCGGCGAAAGCAGCCCGAAGTACTCCAACTTCTCCAGCGCCTCCGGCGTGACCGGATCACCGTCGCGAACGATCACCTGTCCGGCTTGCACCGTGACCATGACCGGAGAAACAGCGGCAGCAGCCGCCTCGCGTGCCGCGCGCGTCGCTTGCTCATCCACACGGACGTTCGGACGAATGAACGATCGGACGAGAACGACGACGAGCCGACGTTCGACCGGGTTTAACTCGATCGATACCCGGTCCGGAAGCTGTTCCTTGATTTGCGCCACGTTGTCCGAGCGAACCTCACCGGAGAGCACGCTGGCCAGGAGCCGCCGGGCTTCCCCCTCGATCCGGCCCCAGCTCGCATCCGAGAGGCTCACCAGCAGTTGGGCATCTTCCGCACCCAACCCTTCGAGAGCGGACTGGGCTTGCTGGGTGGCCGCAGCCAGATCGGTTCCCCGTTGGGCTCGAATCGCGTCCAGCTGAGTGAGCAGCCGGTTGAGCGCTTCGAGTTGGGCTGCCTCCACCGCCGGATCGCGGACGAGAACGATATTGCGCGAATCGTCGTAGGCTTCTTGCCGTGCTTGCTGGGTCAGCAAGCGCGACTCGAACGTTGCTGTGTACGGAGCTTTGATCGTCCGGTCGGCGATCTGCCCCGGCTGGAGTGTGATCCCGCTCGCTTCCCAGGCACCGTAGACCAGCACAGCGAGGGGGGCCCACAGGACGAAAAAGACCCCGAGCCAGACGAGGACATGGCGCGCTCGATGACGCAGCGCGATGAACACCAGGAGAGAGTCGGACCAGAAGCGATCGATACGCGACAGCACCGGCGCTCGTCACCTCGATTCGCTGCGTTGTCTCTCGAGGTCAACTCCCCGCGACCTCAGCGAGCGCCTTCTGCGCTGCTTCGGCGATGGCACGTCCCTCAGCTCGCGGCCCCACCCGTTCACGCAGAACGGGCATCACGCGGCCCATATCACGCGGACCAGTCGCACCGACTTCCCGGACAACAGCTCGTGCGAGCTCCATGAGTTCGTCCGGCGACAGCTGCTGCGGTAGGTAGGTCTCCAGGACGCGAATCTGCGCTTCCTCGCGCTCGACCAGGTCCTGGCGCCCGCCCTGCGCGAACTGCTCGATCGCCTCGCGTCGCATCTTGATCTGACGACGGATGACCTCGATGATCTCTTCGTCCGTGAGCGGCCGACCCTTGTCGATCTCCCGGTTCTTGATCTCAGCTCGCAAAAAACGGATCACTTCACGACGCGTCACATCGCCCGTTTTGACCGCTTCTTGAAGATCAGCGAGCAGACGCTCCGCCAAGGTGCTCACTCGTTCGTTCCCTCTCGTCGTCGGATTCTGCGCTCGCGCCGACCAGCGACTGCGCGACGGCATGGCGAAGGTTTCCGGGGCAGTATAGTCGAGCTGGACACACTGCGTCAAATGCACCGGATCGGCACGACTCGAGCCGATGCCGGCGTCCTACTCGGCACACTGGTCGAGAACGGCGCTGCGGGACGACTGGACAAGGGATCGGCGGCACTGGTATACTCTGCCTAGTGCCGCGGCGCATTCGTCTAGCGGCCAAGGACACCGCCCTCTCAAGGCGGAGATCACGGGTTCGAATCCCGTATGCGCCACGGAGCAGTGCCCCGTTCGAACGAACGGGGCACTCGTCATTCGAGGACCGTTATGCCGTCACCGAGCAGCAACGGTTGCGCCACCCGATTCCCGGCATCGTCGGTGAACTCCAGCATCGTGCGGGGTCGCCCCCACACGACAACGCTCGCCCCTTCGGTCAGTCGTGCACGCTCGATCGTGAACCGGTACAGAGGGAACATGACGACGAGCGCGCGCCAGTCGTCCGGCCCGCTCCCAAAGGAGACGCGCACCTGCACAAACAACAGGTCTCCCTGCTCGACGACTGTCCAAAGGGTGCCGCGGTAACGGAGCGGCATGTCCGCATACGCGAAGAGATCGCGATAGAGTTCGCGCACATCCACATCGTCTCGGTACGCCGAGTCCGGTGTAACGGTCGTCAGCAAATCGGGTAAGCCGTCTTCGAGCGCTCTCGGCAGGTCTTCCGCTCGCTGCTGTCTGGTCTGGTCCGGCGTCACCGTGGCTGCGGGACGCGGTGCCGGCAGCGGTGGCCCGAGTGGACTCGTTGCCACACAGGACGCACCGACGAGCATGACCAGCAGCAAAAGAAGTGAACCACCACGCATCAGCGCCACCGCCTGCGTTCCTCAGGATGGTTCCTTCAGTGTACGTCGACTATCACCATCGCCGCTACTGTCCGGTTCCGCCTGCAGCTCAGCGAGCGCTTCCAGATGGGGCCGCAGCCACACAGGCAGAAGCGCGACTGGCAGCCGGGCTGCGATGCCCCGCAAGAGCGGCGTCGGCACCTTGCGCAGCTGCGCGGGTGTCAGAGCTGGCTGTGCCAGAATCCGTACCGTAAAGCCATGTCGGGCGAATCGTGTCTGCAGCTCACCAGGCGACAGCATCGAAGGATGCCAGAACGGATAATCGTCCAACCCAGCGAGTCGGTAGTACAACTCGGCGAGGGGGCGGTTCGGCGTTTTCACCAAGTACCAGCCTCCGGGCCGAAGGACACGCGCGACTTCGGCCAGATGTGCATCCAGATCATCGACATGCTCGATCAGGTCGGTCGCGATCACGACGTCGAAACTCTGCGAGCGGAAGGGTAAGCGTTCGGCATCCGCCAAAACGAACGCGGCCGGTGTTTCTCGCCGGCATGCCTCCCGCAGCGCAGTCCGGGCCAAATCGAGCCCGACGAGCCGTTCGAAGCCGCGCTCAGCCAGTGTCCGCAAAAGTGCACCACCACCGCACCCGAGTTCCAGGATACGCGCGGAGCGAGGTACCGAATCGAGTACCGCCAAGAGCGCTTGCGGCATGTTGTACGAGCCGAAGGTGTTCGCCCAACTCGGGTACAGTTGGTCGACCGCCTCGTAAAATCGGCGCCGGAGCTCGCGACTCGGTCGTTCTCGCCGATAACGCTCGCTACACCGGCGGCAGAGAAACCGCCTTCCGGTGAAGCGCGTGCCGCACAAGACGCAGTTACGAGACGACCGCTCGACGACCACGCTTCCTCCAGCTCCAAGCCAGGAGACCGAGCGCACCACTCGTCACGAACATGTACCCGATGCCGAGTACAGGATCGCTGAAGATCGCGCGAGTTGACCGGACGAATACCGTCCGGACGAGCCAGCCGACCGGAACCGTTTCGCTGTAACGGGCATTGAAGACCAGCCCGCCCCAAATGCCCGGATCGTCGCGGCTCGCCAGCGGCAAATTGCCCGGTGGGCGCACCATCGACCAGTGCACGATGAGCGGTCGCTCCTTCGCTTCGACAATGAGCCGCAGATAGACGTCGCGCGTGGGCTGGACCGGGGCGAAACGCACCTCCAGTGTTCCCTCCACCCCCGACCAACGACCCGCATCGAGCGCGGCTTCGGCTAATACCTGGCTCGCATAGGTCGGGCGAAAGACGAGCGTCTCCGTCGCTGGATCACTCCACAACGTCACCGCGTGACCCGGCGCCGATCCGACTGCCTCGATCGTGAATCGATACGATGTTCGATACGAATCAGCGATGGGTGCGAAGCGGAAGGTCACGTGGCTTTCGTCGGAAAGTCCCTGTACCCGGAGCCGCGCTTCGCGGAGTGGAGCTTCCTCTCCCTCGCGATAGAGTCGCAAGAGCAACTCACCCCAGTTTTCGCGCGTGGGAGCGGGAAGGTCAGCGAACGACGCACGGTCGATGTAACCGACACGCCCATCCGCGAGCCGCACGCGCACCCAGCTCTCACGACTGCCGATGACCTCGACGGCACCACCTCCGGGGAGCGTCGTGATTTCCCGACCAGCGATCGGCGCTTCCCGCACGATCGCCGAAACATCCTCGCGCAACCGCCCGATTCCGGTGCCGATGTCGGCACCATATGTGCCGACTCGAACAGTGATCCCATCCAGATTGGGGTAGCGCGAGAGGAACGTCTGCGAAATCACGCGCCCCGGTAGGAGCTCCCCGAGCCACCCTTGCGACGCCGGCCAAGCATAGAAATCGCTATCCGGATAACGAGGATCGACCTCCGGTGCATAGACGATGCGGATCGTCCCACCCCCACCGAGCGAGGGACGCTCACCGGGAGCGAAGTTGTCAGGCAAATTGAGGCGAAGACGAACAGCGGTGAGACCGTCGCGCGCGGAATAGAACGGCTGCTCGACCTGCGTGCGTACCGTGAGTGTGCTCGTGCTTTCCGGTACCGTCGCGACCAGCGTCTGCGGAACGCGGCAACCGAGTGACCACAGAGCGAACCAGGCCATGACGAGCAGCCAGCGCAAGCCACGCGGTCTCATGCCTCCATCCTCACGAACTCGCGGTCATCCTCGGTCGTCCCCTGCAAGCTCCGGCGTGCAGCGACGAGCGCACGCCAGCCGATCCAAAGCGTCACCCCGGCGAAAGCCCCCCGGACGAACGGCTGCCAGACCGATCCCGGCAAGAGCGCAGCCAACAACAGTTGCGGATCGGGTAACGTCTCGATCACGTCGCGACCGAGCGGCAGCAAGAGTCCAGTCGTCGCCGCAGCGCCCCACCGTGGGAGCCACGCCAGAAACAGCGCAGCCTGCGCGACCGCGAGCACCGGCCCGGTGCGGTCACGGACCAAGAATGGCACGGCCAAGGGTAGGGACCAAATGACATATTGCGGATGAAACGGGGTCAAGGCGACGATCCCACAAAGCGTCGCTGCTGCCCCCGCGCGGTACGCATCGACTCCGCGTGGCCCACGACTCGCCCACCAGCATACGAAAATGGTGTAGACGAGGGGAAGGACAGGCACCGCGACATCGTCACCGGCGGGTAAAGCGAGTGCGATCAGATAACGAACATGCGGGTACTCGCCCAGCAAGGTCAGCGTGGGGCTCTGCCCCGTGCGCTGCAGGAGCACGAGATCGACCACCATCCAGAGCCCGCCGACACCTGCTGCCCCGAGGAAGACAGTCCGCCAGGAACGCCGCAAGGCTACGAGATAGAGCGGCACCACGAATACCGGGAAAAATCGGGCAGCTGCGGCCAGGCTCGTAACTGCCAACCCCGTCCAACGCGCTCCTCGCCGGGCGAACTCGATCCCGATCAGCACGGCCACGACCCAGATACTGTCGTGTCGCCCGAACACGGCACTCGTGTAGATGACGATCGGGTTGAGCCACCAAAGCGCCAGTGCCCAGCGCCGCCGCGCCGGCACGACGTGTTGTCCGATCAGCCAGCCCGCGATCGCATCGGCGAGCAGGTACGGAAGCTTCATCAGGACCAGCGCACGTCCGAGCAGCGGGTAGGCGAGGAAGCGAGCGATATCCTCCGGTTGTGCTCCGATACCGGCGACAGCTGCGGTCGGTGACCAAATGCTGGCGCTCCCTGGCAGCAGGGGGAGAATCAGCGCCAGCCAGGCATCGTGCAGGAGCTGCGCGACCAGCTGCGAACTCCAGCTCCACCACGCACCAGTGGAAATGGCGAGATGAGCACGCGAGTAAACCTGGTACAGGTCGGAATGGAAGGAGAGAGGCGCGAGGGCGAAGCGGACGACGAGCCCCAGGACCCAGATCGTCACCAGTCCTGGATCGAGCTGCCCATGATACCGCCGAAGATGGTTCCAGATACCTGATCGCATCACGGACGCGCTTCTCCTGCGACAGCGGAAACGACGCCTACCCCCGCAAGCCCGAGGAGCGTAACTGCACGGTGCCAGACCAGGATCGCTCCGGCCACCGCCGGATCGATCCCGAGCCAGGCGGCGATCGCTACCCCGCTCGCCTCGCGAATACCGATTCCACCAGGAATCGGAACCAGTGCGCCGGCGAGCGCAGGCACGGCCAGCAGCACGATCAGGCCTGCCCAACCGATCTGCAGTCCGGAAAGTGCGGCGAGGAGACCGAGCACAAAAAGTTCTGCCGCCCAGCGTCCCGCTGTTGCGCTCCACACGAGTGGATCACCGAGCATGGTGGCGACGAACAGCCAACTCACCGAAAGCATTCGTCGCATTCCCGTCAGACGACCTCTGCGAACGACCGAGCCGAGTACCCCGAGAAGGAGAACGACGGCGACCACGACTGCCGCGAAGACGGCGAACGTTCCCGATCGCAGCGGGATGGGCAGCTTGCCGATGAGGACCAACCCGCTACCAGCCAGTACCGCCAGCACGGTGAGATCGATCAGCTGCTCGAGTACGACCGAAGGCACCGTCTGGGTCACGCCCATCCGCAGCCAGCGTCGCGCCAGAACGATCTTCGCCGGAGCCCACCCGAACGCAGGAACGAGATAGTTCGCCGTCGTTGCTGCGACAGTCACTCGCAAGGCGTCGACCAGCGAGATCGGCTGGTCGGCGAGTTCGAGAATCCGGCGCCAGCGCCAGGCATAGCAGACTGGCGGTACGGCGCCGATCGCCACGGCGAGCGGAAGAACGCCCAAGGGAAGTTCGCCCAAGGCCTGCAGGAAGGTCGTCAACCCCAAGCGCCAGACGACGGCAGTGAGCAGGCCGATACCTACAAGGAGAGAGAGGGCGCGTCGCACCCCGGCCGACGGACGCTCGGTCATGGCCGGGCACCTCCCGTCTCGGGTCGCGAGGGGTCGAGCAAAGGACGCAAACGACTCGCCCGAGCTCGATCGGAGGCGACCGCCTCGAACCGTGCTCGAGCGGCCTGGGCCAGCACCGTGCGCCGGGCAGGCGAGCGGAGGGTACGGAGCGCGGCAGCCAGCGCATCGGCATCAGCCGGGGGCACGAGGAGCGCGATTTCTTCGCCGTCGGCCAACCAGCGGAGAGCAGGGCTGTCGCGCGTCACGATCGCAGACGCCATCGCCATCGCTTGATACACCTTGTTAGGAACCACCCGAGCCGCCTTCGCTGTCGCACCGAAAATCCCGAGCACCACATCCGCCCACGCGATCCAGTTGGGAAGCTCGTGCTCCGGTACCCATGGGACGAAGGTGATGGTCCGCAGCCCAGCCTCCGCTGCACGCGCGCGAACCGCCGCTTCGCACTGGCCGGTTCCGATCATCACCACCGCGAGTCGCTCGCCAGCTCGCTCCAAGCGGTGAACCGCCTCGACGATCGTCTCGGCACCGTGCAGGGGACTGTAGGTACCGTAGAACAAAACGCGCAAGCAGTCCAAGTCATCGCCTCGTCCACCGGCCTGCATCCGCCGTGCGGGATCGAAGAGACGTTCATCCGCACCGACGGGAAGAACTGCGAAACGGGAAAGCGGTACTCCAGCGAGTGCTGCCCAACTCGCTGCCTGTTGAGGCGTGTCGGCCAGGATCACATCCGCTGCGCGGAGCGCCAGGCGATCAAGCCAACGGATGAGTCGCGCACGGACTGTACCCGGCGCAACGAGTCGCCGATCTTCGATGAAGGTTTCCGTGAGCGTGACCAGGGGATCGAACAAGACTCGGCGACCGAGACGGCGTGCCAGCGGTGCCCAGCCGACGATATCCCAATGACCGGGATAGCCGAACAGGAGATCCTGCGCCCAGACGATCGCCGAGCAGGCGCGTGGAGCGAGGCGCATCTCGCCGAGCGCGAATCGCCAGGCCATCGCCAGCAAGGCAGCTGCGTCACGGGACGGCGCCAGGCGGTCACCGATCGTTTCCAGAACAGGGAAATGGACATCACGGAACACCGCACCAGCAACGCTGAGCGCTGCAGCTGTCGTGCGATTGCGGTGGTATGCGGCATCGAAGAGTCCGAGACGGACGATCCGGCGCACGCTCAGCCTCTCAGCCCATCACGCTGCGCGGCCACCGGCGCGCTCCGCAGCTCGGGAGCGTTCGCCATCGGCAGCAGTGTACTCGTCCCTCGGGAACGAGGGAGAAAAGAAATCCGGGCGCACTGCTCGTGCGCCCGGATCGGCATCCGATCGACGCGTCGGATCAGTACTCCATGCTCGGAGCCGGGGTCTTCTCCTTCTCCGGCTTCTCGGTGATCAACGCCTCGGTCGTGAGGATCATGGCCGCCACAGAGGCCGCGTTCTCCACTGCCGAGCGCGTCACCTTGACCGGGTCGATGACGCCCCACTCCAGAAGGTCACCGTACTCCTCGCGGATGACGTCGTATCCGATGTTCGGGTTGTTCTGCTCCTTCTGGAGCCGCCGCACCGTCTCGATGACCACCGAGCCATCCAGGCCAGCGTTCTCGACGATGCCGCGGAGCGGCTCTTCGAGCGCCCGCTTGACGATCATCACACCGGTCTTGATGTCGCCCTCGGCCTGGACCTCATCGAGTGCGGCGATCGCATTGAGCAACGCCACACCACCACCCGGGACGATACCCTCTTCGACCGCAGCGCGGGTCGCGCTCAGCGCGTCCTCGACGCGGTGCTTCTTCTCCTTCAGCTCGACTTCGGTCGCCGCACCGACCTTGATGACCGCGACGCCGCCGGCGAGCTTCGCCAGTCGCTCCTGGAGCTTCTCGCGATCGAAGTCGCTGGTCGTCTGCTCGATCTGGGCCTTGATCTGCTCGATGCGCGCCTTGATGTCCTCCTCGCGGCCGTACCCTTCGACGATCGTCGTCTTGTCCTTGGTCGCGACGACGCGGCGGGCACGACCCAGATCCTCCAGGCGCGCAGTCTCCAGCTTGCGCCCGAGCTCCTCCGAGATGACCGTACCGCCAGTCAGAATGGCGATGTCGCGCAGCATCTCCTTGCGGCGGTCACCGAAGCCCGGCGCCTTGACGGCCAGCGCATTCAGCGTGCCGCGCAGCTTGTTGACGACCAGCGTCGCCAGCGCTTCGCCTTCGACGTCCTCAGCGATAATCACGAAGTTCTTGCTGACCTGCAAAACCTTCTCGAGGATGGGCAGGATGTCGGAGACGGCCGAAACCTTCTTGTCGGTAATCAGGATGAAGGGTTCCTCGACCACCGCCTCCATGCGCTCCGGGTTCGTGACGAAGTAGGGGGAGATGTACCCGCGGTCGATCTCCATCCCCTCGGTGTACTCGACCTCGAAGGCCAGCCCCTTCGATTCCTCGACGGTGATGACACCGTCCTTGCCGACCTTCTCCATGACCTCGGCGATCAGGTTCCCGATCTCGGGATCAGCCGCCGAGATAGTAGCGACATGGGCGATATCCTCGCGCCCGCGGACCTCCTTGGCCATCGACTTGAGGCGCTCCACGACCGCCTTGGTGGCCAGCTCGATACCGCGCTTGAGCAGCATCGGGTTGGCTCCAGCAGCGACGTTCCGCAGCCCCTCGTGGACGATCGCCTGTGCCAGAACGGTCGCCGTCGTCGTACCGTCACCGGCGACATCGTTCGTCTTGGTCGCCGCCTCTTTCAGAAGCTGGGCCCCCATATTGGCGAAGGGATCCTCCAGCTCGATTTCCTTGGCGACCGTCACACCGTCATGGCTGACGGTCGGAGCACCGTACTTCTTGTCCAGCGCGACGTTGCGTCCCTTCGGTCCCAGCGTGGTCTTGACTGCATTGGCCAGAATATCGACGCCTTCTTTCAAGGACTGTCGAGCCTGCTCGTGGAAACGGATCATTTTGGCCGGCATCGCTACCCTCCCGTCACTCGTCAACTATTCCGTCGTACCGCTCGACTCATCCACTCATTCGGACAGAACAGCCAGGATATCCTTTTCGCTCAGGATCAGGTACTCTTCGTCATCGATCTTGAGCTCGGTACCGGCATACTTGGCGAACAGCACCTCGTCGCCGACCTTGACCTCCATCGGCAGACGCTTGCCGTCGTCGGTCAGTCGGCCCGGGCCCACGGCGACCACCTGCCCACGCTGCGGCTTTTCCTTTGCCGTATCAGGCAGGACGATCCCGCTCTTGGTCACTTCTTCCTTCTGGATCGGTTTGACCACGACACGATCACCCAGCGGTCGGATCTTCGTGGCAGTCGCCGTCATGTTCGTCCCTCCTCTGTCTCAGCACTGTCCCTCTGCCGCTGGTTAGCACTCTCGGGGTTCGAGTGCTAACCGTCATGTATCGTACTCAGGTCGCGTCGACTTTTCAAGGGGTCAACGACGACTGTTTGCGCCGAGTCATGTCAGGACGATGAAGACGAGCACGCGGCATAATCGGCCTGGCAGAACGGAAGACGACTGAAAGGAGGAACCGTGCTGCAGTATCACGTGGCCGAGCGAGTTCGTCAGCTTCGCCCTTCCCCGACGCTCGCAGTCAGCGACCGTGCTCGGGCGCTCCGCCAACAGGGGATCGATGTCATCGATCTCGGTGGTGGCGACCCCGATTTCCCGACGCCCACGCACATTTGCCAAGCTGCAGCCGACGCGATGTTTCGCGGAGAGACGCACTACGTCGCCAGCGCTGGGATTCCGGAACTCCGTCGAGCCATCGCTCGTAAGCTTCAGGCCGAAAACCGCATCCCGGTCACCCCGGACGAGATCATCGTCACGCCGGGGGGCAAAGCCGCACTGTTCGTTTCCATCCTCGCGCTGGTCGGTCCGGGTGACGACGTCTTGATGTTCGATCCCGGTTGGGTCTCCTACGAGCCGATGGTCATCATGGCCGGTGCTCGCTGCCTGCACGTTCCCTTACTCCCAGAGGAGAACTACCGGATCACGCGAGAGGCCATCGAAGCCGTTCTCACTCCGCAGACGCGCCTCATGATCGTCAACAGTCCCAACAACCCCACCGGGCGTGTCCTCACGCGCGAGGAAGCCGACGCGATCGTCACGGTGGCGCAGGAACACGACATCGTGGTGATTTCCGACGAGATCTACGAAAAGATCATCTACGACGGTCGCGAACACCTGAGCTTGGCCGCTTTCCCCGGCATGGCCGAGCGGACGCTCACTGTCAATGGCTTCTCCAAAGCATATGCCATGACTGGTTGGCGTCTCGGCTACGTCGCTGGACCGGCTCCGCTTATCCGGCAGATCATGAAGGTCCACAGCCACTCCGCGACCTGTGCGACATCGTTCGCCCAATGGGGTGGTGTCGCAGCGCTGGAAGGGCCGCAAGACGTCATCGACGCCATGGTCGCCGCCTGGGATCGTCGCCGGCGGTTCGTCACCGAGCGGCTCAACGCTATACCCGGCTTCCGGTGCCCATTGCCGGAGGGGGCGTTCTATGCTTTTCCCGACGTAAGCGGTACTGGACTCTCTGGGCAAGAGGTCGCCCAGAAGCTCATCGAGGAGGCCTATGTCGGTGTTACGCCGGGCGACGCGTTCGGTGCCTCCGGCTCCGGTTGTATTCGCCTGAGTTTCGCGACCGCTGACGAGCTCCTGGAGCGGGCGCTCGACCGCATCGCCAACGTGTTCGGTCGCTAAATGCCGGCGCGAACGATCTCGACGCCCCGTCGCTCGACTTCAGCCAGGTATCGGTTGAGGCCGACCTGGTCACCGGGGACATGACCGACGACGATGACCGAACCGGAGGCGCCGCTGCGGAGTCGCTCGACCTCCTCCGGGGCCAAATGGAGATACACGACCGTATCCACGCCGTGCGCGAAATAGGCTTGCGCGACGGATGCACCGCCGTTGGTCCCTGCCCCATGCACGACCGCGACGCGACGCGCCGGCCGATCGACCGCCCCCACCGGAACCATGATCGGCACCGCACTCTCGCCGAACTCGGGCAGCGTCCGCAGCGCATCGATCACATCCTGTACCGTCGACTCGCGGCCAAGCGTCGTCCGGTAGCGCTCGATCGTTTCGACCATTACCCGACGACCGATCTCGTCGAGAGGCAAATGCAAGTTCAGGAAGGGGATGCCAAACAAGCGAGCCACAGCGGGAACCTGATCGTAGTTCGCCGCTTGTGCACGAAGAATCGCACGCGCGAATAAGGGTTGCAACGCAGCCTTGGCAGCCGCTGGATCGACACCGTGCTCGACCATGAGTTCGACATGGCGGGTCAACACTTCGGGAAAGCGGAGAACTGCCCGCCCGCCGGCTGGATGATGAGCCAAGACGCCATCGCAACCGATATCCCGGGCCACGAGCAGCTCGGCTGTCCCGACATCGAGCGCGACGAAAAGCCGGCGGATTCGTGCACCCGGCACGTAGACCTCGCTGTCCGCGGGCAGGCGCCGCATGTTCGCCATGTCCAATGCGAGCGCGACCAACTCGTCGGTACTCATTCCGCTCATCGCTTCTCGCCCTCCTTCCCCGCGATTGTCGCACAGGCCCGCTGTCGGCGACCGGCACCGCTGGTCGTCGAGCCGCAGAGGAAACTCGCGCTGGCGACATTCCCGAGAGTACCATTGCCGCAAGCGAGGAGGCTCATCGCTCGGAGGACTCGGATGAGCGACCGGCGGGAAATCGTACGGCTCACGGCGCTCGCCAGCTGCGCCGGTTGAGCGGGCAAGCTGGCTCCAGCAGCTCTGGCGCAGGTGCTGCGCCTGCTCGAATTTCAAGAAGACCCTCGCCTGCTCGTCGGCTTGCAGACGAGCGACGACGCTGCGGTCTACCGTTTGGACGAGCATGACGCGCTCGTCCAGACGGTCGACTTCTTCCCGCCGGTCGTCGACGACGCCTACCTCTACGGCGCGATCGCTGCTGCCAATGCGCTCAGCGACGTGTACGCGATGGGCGGGGAACCGTTCCTCGCTCTCAATATCGCTGCCTGGCCGAACGATCTCACGCTCGAGCTCCTGACCGAGGTCTTCCGCGGTGGCCTCGACAAGGCACGCGAGGCTGGTGTGGTCATCGCGGGTGGGCACACCATCACCGATGACGAGCCGAAGTACGGGTTAGTGGTGACCGGGCGAGTCGATCCGGCGCGTATCCTCACCAAGGCAGCAGCCCGACCGGGGGAACTCCTCTACCTCACGAAACCGATCGGAACGGGAGCCATCACGACTGCACTGAAGGCAGGAGTCGCCGAACCAGGGCACGTCGACAACGCTGTCACCTGGATGGTGCGCCTCAACCGCACAGCGAGTCAGCTGCTCCTCGCCCACGGTGTCCGCGCCTGTACCGACGTGACCGGTTATGGCCTGGCCGGTCACGCGAGCGAAATCGCCCTCAAGAGTGGCGTGCGACTCGTCATCGCCGCACGCGCTGTCCCCATCATGGAGGGGGCCGAAGCCTACGCACGGGCGGGTCGCTTACCCGGTGGCGCTCAACGCAACCGAGCCTACTATGCAGAAGGTCCGAGTGCGGTGGTGCGGCGCGGGCGCGGTATCCCGACTGTTCTGTGGGACCTCTTGTTCGATCCGGTGACCTCGGGCGGCCTCCTGTTCACGATCGCGAGGGAACGGGCTCCGACCCTGGAGCAGGCATTCGCTGCGGCAGGTGAGCCGTTGTGGCGCATCGGTTTCGTCGATGAGGGTAGCGGTGTCGACATCGTCGCCGAACTCACCGGCTGATCTCCCGGTCCAGCGCGAGCGAGAGCCGGTACCGGTGCGGCAAGTCCTGCGGGAACTCGGGATTCGGCCGCGCAAGGCGCTCGGACAGCACTTCCTGCACGACCGCGCCATCGTCCGCCGTATCGTGGAGACGGCCCAGCTGCCACCCGATGCACTCGTGGTGGAAATCGGCCCTGGCCTGGGTATCCTCACCGAGGAACTCGCACGCTGGGCACGATCAGTCATCGCCGTCGAACTCGATGCGCGCCTCGCCGAGCAACTCGCCGAACGCTTCCACGGCACCAACGTCCGCATCGTGCACGGTGATGCACTCGAGGTCGATCTGGCAGCACTGACCGGTCAATGCCCCTATTTTGTGGTAGCCAACCTCCCATACAATGTCGCGACGCCGATTTTGGAGCGGCTCCTGACGAGTGATCATCCACCCGAGCGCCTGGTGGTGATGGTTCAACGCGAGGTAGCCGAGCGAATGGCAGCGCGTCCTCCGGCGATGAGTTATCTCGGTGTCCTCGTCCAGTTCTTCGCGCTTCCCCGAGTGGCCTTCCGAATCGGTCCAGGAGCCTTCACCCCACCGCCCAAGGTCGAAAGTGCTGTCGTCGTGCTCGATCGGCGCACTCCACCGTTGCCCAAGCACCACTGGGACAGCTTCTTTGCGCTCGTACGGGCCGGTTTTGCTCAGCGGCGGAAGATGCTTCTCAATGCGCTGGCGACGGCAACGGGGATGGACAAGGAGATGCTGCGCGCCCTGCTACAGCGAGCAGGAATCGAGCCGTCGCGGCGAGCCGAAACGCTCACCGTGGAAGAGTGGCTGCGCCTGTGGCGAGTTCTCCACGAGGACGTCGCGTCATGACCATTCGCGTCGGAGTCCGGAAGCCTTTCCGCTTGCTGGCACCTGCGAAACTCAACCTCGGTTTGGAGATCCTGGGCAAACGACCAGACAGCTACCACGAGATCGTGACCATCTTGCAGACGATCGACTTCGGTGACGAGATCGTGCTCGAGCCGGCAACGGCCCTCGACTATCGGCCACCGACTGAATTCGAGGACGACCTGACCGCGCGCGCATTGCGGCTGCTCGCCGGGCATGGTGTCGAGATCCGAGCGCGCATTCGGCTCTCCAAGCGGATACCGATCGCTGCCGGGCTCGGCGGGGGATCGAGCGATGCGGGCACGCTACTCGGTGCGCTGGTCCATGCTGGACTCCCGTACTCGCTGGCACGCAGGATCGCGAGCGACCTGGGGAGCGATGTGCCGTTCTTCCTCGAGGGAGGCACAGCACTCGCCACCGATCGGGGCACCGAGTTGGAACCACTTTCCTCGCCGACTGGTTGGTTTGTGATCGTCGTCCCGCCTCTCTCCTTGAGGAACAAAACGCGCACGCTCTACAGTTCCCTCACTCCGGCCGATTACAGCGACGGTACTGCGACGCGTCGTCAAGCCGAACATCTCCGCCAGTACCACGTGTTGGATCCTCATCTCATCCGCAACGCGTTCCTTCGTCCTTTGCTAGCGTTTCCCCAAGTTCGGCTCGCGCTGGACGACATGCGAGCTGCTGGAGCGCAGTGGGCATGGCCCAGTGGTGCCGGTCCCGCCCTCTTCACGTGGAGCCCGCAACAGTCCCAAGCCGAAGAGATCGCCGTGCTCCTGCGGGCACGCGGTTGGGAGCCGATCGTTGCCGCACCGTACCGACCGACCTGGCATGAAGCGCTCGCTTCGCTCGCACTGGACTGAGTTTGCCGAGCGTCAGCGCTGCCCGCTGTCTCCCGGGACATAACGCGCCCACCAGGCACGCTCCCGTTCCTCCGGTGCACGCAGGAACAGGCCGTGCGCTTCGACCAGGAGATCCCCGGCCGTCGCGTCGTGAATGGCAGCCCGGGCCCGCGCAGACCGCGCTCGCTGCTGCTCGACCCAGCCGACGACTCGCAAAGGCTGCCCGACCTCGACTGGTTGTCGGTACGTGATCTCCATCCTCGCTGTGACCATCAGATGGTGCGTCTTCGCGATCACTGCCCAACTCATCGCTTCGTCGAGCAAGGTAGCGAGGATCCCACCGTGGACGAGCCCAGCATAACCTTCGTGTTCTGGACGCGGCGTGAAGAGCGCTTCGACAGCTTCCTCGCGACGATAGAACGCGAGACGAAGCCCGATCGGGTTTTGCTCACCGCATCCGAAGCACGCGTGGTCAGTGACCCGGTTGACTCGCTGTTCCACCGAAACAGCTCCTCCACTCAGTTTCCTGCTCGGCTCACGTTACCCCACTGGGGTACAATTCCGCTGTCGGCGGCTCGGTCGACAGGATAGCCAGAACACGAGCCTAACCCGGAGGACGAATCGATGGCCAGACGATACGAACAACTCTTCCAGGAGATCAAGCGGGCGATCCGCGAAGTCGATGTCCACCAGCTCTACCAGCAACTCCGATCCGGACGGCGACCGGTCATCATCGACGTCCGCGAGCGCGAAGAGTGGGAGCAAGGGTACGTCCCGGGCGCGCTCTTCATCCCGCGCGGTTACCTCGAAATGCGGATCGAGGAAGAAGTCCCGGACAAGTCGACTCCAATCTATGTCTACTGTGCAGGTGGCGTGCGCTCGGCCTTTGCTGCAAAGACACTGGAAGAACTCGGTTACCAGAACGTGTACTCGGTGGCCGGAGGATTCAGTGCTTGGAAGCATGCTGGCTATCCCTTCGTGACACCGCGCCAGTGGACACGCGAGCAACTCCAGCGATACAGCCGTCACTTCCTGATCCCGGAAGTGGGCGAAGAGGGACAAGCAAAACTACTCGATTCCAAGGTGCTGATCATCGGTGCTGGCGGCTTGGGATCCCCAGCAGCGCTCTATTTGGCTGCCGCGGGCGTCGGGACACTCGGGATCGTCGATGCCGACGTGGTCGATCTGAGCAACTTGCAGCGGCAAATTCTCCACACGACTGATCGTGTCGGGCGTCCCAAGACCGAATCAGCTCGCGAGGCGATCACGGCGCTCAATCCAGATGTGGAGGTGATCGCGCACGACGTGTGGCTCAGCAGTCAAACGATCCTCGATGTGATCCGTGACTATGATGTGATCGTCAATGGGGCGGACAATTTCCCGACACGCTATCTCGTCAACGATGCGGCGGTCCTCCTCGGCAAACCGGTCGTCGACGGCAGCATCTTCCGGTTCGATGGGCAAGTCACCGTCTACAAGCCGGGGGAAGGGCCGTGCTACCGCTGTCTCTATCCTGAACCCCCACCACCCGAACTGGCACCGAGTTGCGATCAGGCGGGCGTACTCGGCGTCCTGCCTGGTGTCATCGGTGTCCTGCAGGCGACCGAAGCGATCAAGCTGTTGCTGGGAATCGGCGAACCGCTGGTCGGGCGCGTGCTTCTGTATGACGCCCTCGCGGCAACGTTCCGCGAACTGTCGGTCGAGCGTGACCCCGAGTGTGCGGCCTGCGGTCCCAACTCGACGCTCACGGTCGAGACGATCGGCCAGATCGATTATCAGCAAAGCTGCATCCTGCCGGTTCGCCAGACAGCGGCTGACTGACGCGGAACCGATCCCGACGGGAAAACCAGACGGGGCCGGGCATGACCGCCCGGCCCGTCGCGGTTTATGCACTCGAACGACCGCTGGTCAGTCCTCGACGAGGATCGATTCCTCGGAGACCTGCCCCTCGTTCACGCGAAAGGCCCGGACGACCGGCCGGGCAGGATCAGCCAGCGAGCAGATCAGAAGAAGCATGTTCGGCCAAAAAGCGGCCAGCTCGACGTCCGTGCGCGAGGGATAGGCCTCGGTCGCTGGGTGGGAATGATAACTGCCCAGATGTTCCAATCCCGAGCGCTCGATCTCGCGCAACACGCGAAACTGTTCCTCCGGATCCATGAAGAAGCGCTCGACCGCGATCGAACCAGGGGCGTCCGGACGGTAATCCCGACCAGGCGGAATGAGGCCGCGCTCGGCGAAAAACTCGACAGCGAGTTCCGCGCGATTGGTCACCGGGTAGACACGCTCGATTCGCTCACCGTGTCCACCGAGAAGCCCGCACGCTTCGCGGGGAGCCTCCCGCTGGGCATGCTCGATGATCGCCTGGTACTGGTCGCGGGGGATCCGAATCATCGGCCGCCTGCCATTGCCGGGATGATTCCAACCTCATCCCCGTCCGCGAGAGGGGTCTCCACACCCTGCAGGGAGCGAATGTCCTTCCCGTTGACGAAGATACTGACGAATCGCCGCACGCGCCCGTCCGGTTCGCAGATCCGCTCGCGAATTCCGGGATAGAGTTCGTCCAGCTTCGCCAGTGCCTCGGCGACTGTCTTCGCCTCCACCTGCACCGCTGCGCGGTCCTCCGTGAAGCGGCGCAACGGTGCCGGAATGAGAATCGTCACTGCCATCGGTTCTCACGCTCCTTTCTCGACGACCAGTGTGCCTTCATCCTCGTTCGGGATGCCACAAGGGTGTGCTCAGGTACTTCAAACCACTGTCGGGCAGGATGGCCACGATGACGCCCTGATCCAGCTCGCGGGCGACACGGAGCGCCGCAACGATGGCTGCCGCCGCCGAGGGACCGAGGAGCAGTCCTTCGCAACGTGCAACGTCGCGCGCCAACCGGTAGGCCTCTTCGGTATCGACGAACTCCATACGGTCGACGAGCGAGGGATCATAGATAGCAGGAGTGAGAGCGGTCGGCAGATGCTTCAGTCCTTCTAACCCATGGAAGGGATCGTCTGGCTGGACACCGACCAGGACGACGTCCGGATTCGCTTCCTTGAGAAACCGCCCGGTTCCCATCATCGTTCCCGTGGTGCCGAGCCCCGCGACGAAATGCGTCACCTGCCCACGCGTCTGCTCCAGGATCTCTGGGCCAGTGCCCTCGTAATGGGCAAGCCAATTCGCTGGATTACTGTATTGGTCCGCATAGTAATAGCGATCCGGTTGCTCAGCAGCCAGTTGACGCGCCAGGCGGATGGCTCCGTCCGTTCCCTCGTACGGATCGCTGTAGATCAATTCAGCGCCGTAGGCACCCAGAATGGCCCGACGCTCCTCGCCGATGCTTCCGGGAACCACCAGTGTGACACCGAATCCGAGTGCTGCACCGAGCATGGCATAGGCAATGCCAGTGTTTCCGGAAGTTGCATCGAGGAGCCGTCGGTTCGATCCCAGCGCACCCGTGCGCAGCGCCTCGCGGACGATCCTCCAGGCAGCACGGTCTTTCACCGAGCCGCCCGGGTTATACCACTCCGCCTTGACCAGCAACTGGACGCGATCCGAGATGCCAGAGATGGCCGGCAAGCGTTGGAGACAGAAGAGCGGCGTGCGTCCGATGCGCTCAGTGACTGTCTCGCCCAATCGGCATCCGAGCGAAGAACTCATGGCTCGCCACCCTTCGTCTCGCTTCACCACTCCATCTTGCCACAGGTACCCCGCATGACCCGCGCAACTCGCTCGAAGCGCTTGCCGATCCACGAGCCGCACGGGGCCGGCAAGACGAGGTCCGTAGTAGGATAACCCCCGTGAGTGCCGGTTGGCACGCCCGACCATCGATCATGAGAGGCGCTCGCGAGTGCGCACGCACGTCCTGAACGACCGCTACCGGCTCGACGAGCCGATCGGCGAAGGTGGCATGGCTGTCGTCTACCGGGGGTACGACTTGCTCCTTGGCAGGCCAGTCGCGATCAAAGTGCTGCGCGGACAGTTCGCTGCCGATGCGAGCTTCCTCCGGCGTTTCGAGCGCGAAGCACAGGCAGCAGCTCGTTTGAGTCATCCCAATATCGTCAGCGTCTACGACGTCGGTCGCGACGGAGCTATCCACTACATCGTCATGGAATTCGTTCCCGGCAAGACCTTGAAGCAGCTGATCCTCGAACGGGCGCCGATTCCGCTCGACGACACCATCCGCATCGTCCGCCAGGTTGCGGCTGCCTTGGATTACGCTCATCAGCACGGGCTCGTTCACCGTGACATCAAGCCTCAGAACATCCTGGTCGACGAGCGCGGCTTCGTGAAGGTGACCGATTTCGGAATCGCAAAGGGGATCAGCGATGTCAGCCTGACCGAAGCTGGCTTCGGCATGGGAACGGTTCACTACGTCTCTCCAGAGCAAGCTCGCGGCGAACCGGCGACACCGGCCAGCGACATCTACTCGCTGGGCGTTGTCATTTACGAGATGCTCACCGGCCGACTGCCGTTCGAGGCGGACAGCCCGATCGGTCTCGCCATGAAGCATGTCCACGAACCGCCTCCTCCGCCGCGGCAGTTCGCTCCCTCCCTGCCCCCAGCGGTCGAGGCTATCGTCCTCCGCGCTCTGGCCAAGGATCCCCGCCAACGATTCCCGACAGCTGGAACCCTGGCGCACGCACTGGCGCATTGGCAGCACGCTGCACTACCGGCTACCGCACCGGGCCGAGCAACCTCGTCACGACCGGTCAACACCCGCCACCGCGGGCGAGCGAGTTCTCCGGTCCGCCCAGCGAACCGGCCAGCTGACATCGGCTGCGCCACCTGGCTCTTGGGGAGCGCGATCCTCGCTGGCATCGTCGCCTTGGTCGTCCTCGCCTTTCAGCTGGTCGATCTCCGCGCGTTGACCGGATCCGGCGATCGACCTGCTCCCACACCCACATCCGTTGCCATCGTGCCGAGCCCGACGACTGAACCGAATCCCACGCCAACGCTCGCACCGTCGCCGACCGTCGCCGCCACCCCTACTCCTGAACCGACACCGAACTTGACTCCGACACCCGAGTTAGCCCGCATACCGGACCTCGTCAACTCGACGTTGCGCCAGGCACAGGCCGCAGCCGCAACGGGGAATTTTCAGCTGGCGATCGAAGAGATTTACGATAACATCGTACCCGCCGGGACGATCGTGCGCCAAGATCCGCCCGCCGGCCAACTCGCCGAGAAGGGCAGCACGATCCGTGTTTGGGTGAGCAAAGGGCCGGAGTGGATCACCTTGATCGGCTTGGCCGGCCGACCCTACACCGAAGTGCTGCAACAGCTGCAGGGGCTGCCGGTCACGGTCGAGAAAGTCGAGGAAGGGAGTCGCACGGTTCCCGAAGGGTATGTCATCCGGACGGAACCCGCCGAGCAGGTGCGGAACGGCGGCACGGTCACCGTGTATGTCAGCATTGGCGATCGGGTCAAGGTACCCGACCTGTACGGCAAACCGTATCAACAAGCCGCTGTCGAACTGCAGCGCGCTGGCCTCGTCGTCCGCACCGTGACTCCACAAAGTTGCGAGCAGATTCGCCAGCATATTGCGAATTTCGACTGCGACCAGTTCCCCGACGGTGGCGTGGTGAGTGCGTCCCTGCAATGGAACAGCTGGGTGCCACGCGGGTCGCCGATCGATATCGCATATTACGAAAAGCAGCAGTGAGGCTCGTCAGTCTTCGTTCCACGATCGCCCAGCCTGCACTTGCCTGGTTGGCATTCGGCCTCCTGCTGGGCACCGTACTCGGAACTGCGGCGAGTCAGCTCCGCCCGACCGATCGCCTGGTCGTCGGTGGAACAGGCCGCACCCTCTCGGTTCTGCTCGTCACCGACCGGGCTGAAGTGCTGATCGGAGGTGGGACCGACCCGAACGATGCGGCTGACTTCGTCGACCGTTCGACCGTTCCCTGGCAGCGGCCGCTCGAACTCCTCGTCGTGCCGGCATGGGATCCGGAACACGTACCCGGCGCACTGGGGATCATCGAGCGAGGCAACGTGCACTCGATCGTGGTGTGGGGCGAAGCAGGGAACCAGCCCGCCTGGACAGTCCTGGAACGACGAGCCCGGACAGCAGGCGTCTCGCTCGAATGGATCCGCGAAACGGCAGTGATCCCGATCGACGCGACGACGCGTCTCGTCCTCCAGGCACTCCCCGACGGTGGAGCCATCTGCCTCGAGCGCGGTGAGCTGCGAATCGTCATCGTCGATACAGCCGGCGAGCGGCCATCGAGAGCTTGTCGTCAGTCAGCCGCGACGATCTCGCTGCGACGCGCGATCACTCCTGAGGCACGTTTCCTCGTCCGCCCGCGTCCACTGCGAGCGAGTGAACTCGCGAGCGGCGCTCCGTACGAAGTGCAGCTCGAACGGGGTGAGCGATTGACTGTCCGTCTTCAGGACGGTGAACTCCGCCTGCCACTCGGCGCGCTGCTCAACGACCCGAGACGCGTTCTGGGTCCGCACTCGACCTCGTCAGGGACGCCGGATCGGTAACCGGTACCGGTTCGGTATTGCCCTCCCCCCGCGCGTCGGTCGATCGAGGCGAAGCGCGTCGAGGAGGAAACGGCACCCGCAACGTGCCGAACCGCAACAGCGCGCCCAACGTGAGGAGAAACGCGCTGATCGCGAGCACCTGTGCCCAACCGAGCTCGACTACCCCACGGAGGACCACCTCGCGCAGCGTCGCGACGATGCCCAGTTCCACCATGAAGTCCACAGCGACTCGGTGCTCTTCCAAATAGACGACGAGGAGCCGCATGAGCTCCACCATGACTAACATGAAGAGAACTTCCGCGATCACGACGCGGAAGTCGAGTGCAGGACCAAAGAGGTGACTCAGGAGAATCAACAACGTGCGAACCATGAGGCCGAACAACACGAGAACCAGCGCGACGACGAGAATATCCTGAGCCGCTTCGAGAAAACGCCGTGACAGATGATGGATCTCGGTATGCGGAACGTGTCGACGTTCGTCAGGCTCCATCGCGCCCTCCTATCTTCCCACCAGCGCGACCGCCCTGTCGATCCCCTCACAACCGTTCATCGAGCGACCTCGGTCGTTCCCACGAGTCTCAACTGTACTCAACCTTGCCACGACGGCTCGTCAACCTTCCTTCGAGGGCAGAGGCGCTGCCACGCTCCCTCAGTGTCACACTGGTATCGGACAATACCTCATCGATCACCTGATGTTCACGATGGCGCCGCACGCTGCATTCGGTTATCACACCGGTCCGACACCTGGGGGTCGCGGCTGCTGCGGCGAGAGAGGGGTCGCGAGATCGGTCGAGGCAGCGCCTCGTGCGAGGACTGCTGTTGCCCTGGTTCTCCTCGCAGTCCTCTACCTGTACCCAGCCGCCATCGCCCGCGCGCTCTTCGGACGGCTTATCCCGACCAGTCGCCAGTTGCGGGCGCTCGTTCCGGACCCAGGTTCCCTCGGAATGGCGATCTATGCTCTGGTAATGCCGATCCTGGGGCTTCCTGTCTTTCTCTTTGCCATTGTTGTCTTTCTCGTCGCACTCGACCTGATTTCTCCGGAGACCATTCCCCTCGCTACCAGTCCACGATCGTTCAGCGTTGCCTTTTGGCTGTTCGCTCACAACCTCATGGAAGCGATGGGGATCATGACGCTGGGCGCGCTCTACGTGCTCGTCCCCCGCTACACTCGGTCGGGCAAACTCTACAGTCCACGCCTCGCTGCGGTCGCCATGGTTCTCTACACGATGGCCGCTATCCCCGCTTTCAGTCACCATCTCTACTCATGGGTGACCAACACTCCACAAGTCTTCCAGAACGTCTCGCGCAGCACCTCGTGGGCAACCGGCTTTATCGCAGCCTCCTTGACCGGCTTCGACGTCGGGCTGACAGTGTGGCGTCACGGGCTGAGAATTCACCCAGCACCATTGCTCATGCTGGAAGGTTTCCTCTTGTATCTCATCGATGGCTTCGTTGCGCTGGAACTCTCGACACCAGCTTGGAACCTACGTCTTCATGGCACACTGTATGCCACAGCACATACCATGACGATCCTCACTGCTGTTCTCCTCGTTTTCCTCGGCGTCATGTATCACTATTATCCGGCACTACGCGATCGGCAACTGGACATCCGGATGGGCTTCTGGCACAGCGGGTTGAGCTTTCTCGCTGCACTTGCGATGTTCTTCAGCCTACTCATCGCCGGTGTGGCTGGCCTTCCGCGTCGGGCCTACCCGTGGCTATCCGGTGAAGGAACGTACGCTGTCCCGCTCCTGCTGTTCGGACTCATTTTTGCGCTCGCTCAGTTCGTCTTCCTATGGAATCTGCTCCGCAGCGAACGCGCTGCCGCGTGGGCCCCAGGCCTGGCAGCAGACTGACATGTGACGCCGGCTGAATGGCAACCGTCTCCAGTCCAGCCGGCTTCATGTTCGCCTCACTCAGGTGGTATTTCCCGAAATGCGTACTCGATATGGATACCCCGGCGCGCCTGGACCGTTTTGGCGATCCAGTACACCAGCGCCCCGGCGATGAAGACACCGACGGTCAAGATTTGGACGTTGGGGAAATGGGCAAGCCCGACGAAGGGATCCAGCCAGAACACGACCTCACAGATGAGCAAACTGATCACCGCGAGAAGACCAACGATCGACATGACCGGTAATCCAGCCACACGCCAGCGTACCGGCGATGCCTCAAAATCCTCGCGCCTCCGATACGGGAAAACGATCGCGGCGATCGCAGTGAGAATGAAGGAGACGATCCAGCCGAAGATCCCCACGATACTGGCGAGAACGATATGCCACGCGTAGAGCGCCAAGCAAATCTCCCCCAGGATCCCCACGACCAGGATAGCGACCAATGGTGTATGCGTCCGTGGACTGACGTACGAGAGTATCTCCGGCATCAGTCGGTCAAACGACCAGGCCAACAAGATACGCGTCGACGCGAGATAATTGATAGGCAACCAAACGTAGGTCCAGAGCAGGAAGCCCAGCCCGATGAGAAGGATCAAGAGGAGATTGTGGTGCACCACCGCGCCTGCCAACTCGACGAAGGTGGGCGTGAAGGCGAGTCCGAGAGCAGCCGGATCGGCAGCACCGATGGCTCCCAATCCGTCATACCCCACCATCTTCTGAAAAGCCGCGATGAGGAGCACGATCCACACCGTGCAGTAGACAACAGAACCCGGCATGCCAAAAAATTGCGCCCGGCGCGCGTTCTTCACCTCACCACCGATGAAGCTGGAAGTGATGGCGTACAGCACAATGTAAAGCGGCAAGCTGAGCGAGAGGAAGGTCTGATACGCATCGAACGGGTGCCATTGATATCCCGAACTCTCCCATGCGACTTGGAAGGCATTTTCGACACCACCCACTGCTCGCACGTATTCATCGAACCGGGCGATGAACGTCTCCCGGCTCGTCAGGAGAGCGACGAGACCAGCCACAGCCACAGCGAGCGTCGCGAACGCAAAGGCGACATTCTGTATCCGGAAATAGATCTTGGTCCCGAGTGCAAAGATGCTCCCAAAAACGACAATGAGTACGGTCCCCGCGACGAAGATGCCGAGCGGCGTCTGCCAGAAATCGGCGAAACGCATGAGATCCGGATTGCGGTAGTGGGCCGCGAGCAGACGAAAGAGCGAGGATAAGCCATACTGCCCAAAGTATGCTGCCGGAATGCCGATGTACACGCTCAACCAGACCAGCCAGTTGAAGCTACTGATGAAGCCGAGGAGAGGAGACAAGGTCCGGCTGATGTACACATAGTCGCCACCACTCCGCGGGAGAGCAGCCGCGAAAAAGGCGTACGTCGTTGCGTGGGCGAGAGCCAACAGCCCAGCGACCAGGACACCGCCGAGCATGCTGGCCCCCGGATAGAATGCAGGAACGAACAGGAGGATGAAGAGCACGCCTAAACCGATGTTCTGGTTGTTCGTGTTGTAGACAAAAATATCGAGGAGCGAAAGCTCCTTCGTCAGACCTGTCGCCTCGCGGACAAAGGTCCGTGGTCGTCCCCAACTTCGCCCTGCCGCCATCCCACTCATCGCCTCCTCCTCGAGTCTCTTTCACTCGACCGGGATCTCGCGATAGGCGAGCGAGAGATCGATGCCCTGGCGAGCCCGCCACCAGCGGGCGATCGCGTAAATGACGAGCCCGGACAGGAAAATGGCGATGTTCAGCAGGAACATCCCGAAGCCGAGGATCCCCTCCCGCAGGGTGCTGGGATCCAAGCTGATGCCCGAATAAGGATCGTTGAGATACGCCCACTGCATCACGAGACAGGCCACGATCGAGATCGCTCCCACAAGGCTCAGAACTGGCAGACGTCCGAGCCGCCATGCCACCGGCGAACCGGTGAAGAGTTCGGGCCTTCGGTAGGGCAAGAGTACCGCACTGAGCGAGACCATGATGAAGGTCAAGAGGAAACCGAAGATGCCGACCAAGGTGGCAAAGTACGGCGTGAAGACGTAGATCGCCAGCGAAACGATGGAAAGGGAACCCATCACCACGAGGCTGACCACCGGGGTATGGAAGCGCGGGCTCACCCAGGCCAACGCCGACGGCAGTAACCCATCGATCGCATAGGCCACGAGATTCCGCGACGCATTGAGGATTTGTCCTGGCAGCCACGCGTAGCTCCAGAAGATGAACCCGAACCCGATGAGAAAGGCGACGAGCAGGCTGCCGCTTCCCAACGCGATGAGTTCGTGAAAACGCGGGGCAGCAGCCAAGCCGACGTTGCTCGCCCCGGCATCGCCGAGCGTGCTGATCGCGCCGATCAGATCAGCGCCGATCGCACGAGAAACGCTCCAGACGAGCAAAAGCCCCCAGACAAGGGCATAAACGACTGTTCCAGGAATCGCCCACACCTGGATCTTGCTCGCTTGCTTCACTTCCCCACCGATGTACGCGCTCGAGAAACTGAAACCCATCGTGAGGTAGATCCACGTCATCGTGATGATGGTGTTCCGGAGATCGAACGGTTGGGGCTGATAGCCGCTTTCTCGCAGCAGCGCCTCCAGAATATCAGGGCGCCCAGCCAAATTTCCGAGGTACTGGGCGAGATTCGACTGAAGCACAGCTGGCGATCGCACCAGCGCGACGAACACGACGAGCACTGTCGCCAGCATCGCCAAGACGAACAAGACATTTTGCACGCGGAAGTAGACGCGAAGTCCGAGAATGAAAAGTCCTGTCAAAACCACGATCAGGAGCGCACCGATGACAAACATTCCGGTCGGCGAAGCCGCCCAATCAGCGAAACGCAGTACTTCCTCGTTCCCGGTGAAAGCCGCCAGGATACGCATGAATGGCGCGATCCCGAAACTGGCAAGAAACGCCGAGGGGACACCACCGTACAGGACCCACCACACGGTCGTGTTCCAGTTCGACATCATCCCCCAGGCCGGGCCGAGCACGCGGCTCACATAGACATAGTCGCCACCACTGCGCGGCATGATGGCCGCGAGCATACCGTAGGTCGCGGCGGTCGGAAGCGCCAGGAGTGCACAGAAGAGCAGCGAAAGTGGCAGACTCACTCCACCGTAAGAAGGCATGTACAGGAACATGAGTGCGACCATGAGGCCGATGGAGATGAAATTAACATTGTAGACGAGCGCATCGAACCAGCCAGCCTCCCGGACGAGACCAGTCGCAGCACGTGTAAAGACGCGCGGCCCTTTGGCCTGACTCTTGTCCAGCATCCGCTCTCCTCCTCTCTCGATCACAACCCCTCACCCCCTTACCGCTCCAACAACACCGCCCGGGCCGGCGCACCGTCCGCACCGGCGATCGGCAGAGGAAGACACACGAGGAGGTATCGATCTCCTGCCGGGATCGCGCGGAGCCCTCGCAGGTTTTCGACGATCAAGACATCCGCCCCGAGCAGGCACGCGTGCGCATGGGACGTTCCCTGCACCGTCGAATCGATGTTGAGTGCGTCGATGCCGACGAGCCCGATCCCTGAGGCCACCAACCAGGTCGCCGCTTCCTCAGCGAGGTAGGGATGAACGAAATAGCGGTCCGATCCCCAGTAACGATCCCAGCCAGTCGCCAGGAGGACAGCAGCCCCACGGGGAGGGCTGCCCAGATGCTGCCGGAGCAACGCCAGCGAGATCGCCTCGTCATCGGCCAAGTTCGGAAGCTGGAGCAGGACGGCGGGCACGACGAACCGCTCCGCAGGATAATCGGTAATCGATCGTCCGTCGGGAAAGAAATGAGCCGGTGCATCGACGTGCGTCCCGGAATGGCTGCCCATCGTCACACGTGTCACCCGCCACGGCGCCGAGGCTGCTACCGTTTCCAGACACACCTCGGGATCACCGGGGAAAACCAGCATGTCCGACTCGATCGGGTGCGAAATGTCGTACACCCGCATCGTGTTCACCCGCTCACGAGCTGATAGCTGGCCACGCGATCGTCCTCCAATCGGACGAGCGCTCCATGAAGGACTCCCTCACCGTAGGCCGAACCGGGATTGATGCACAGTGTCCGACCGATGCGCACGGCTCCGCGCGACTCGTGGATATGCCCATGCAGACTCAAAACCGGTTGGTACCGCTCGATCGCCTCGCGCACGGCGCGGCTCCCCACCGGAATCATGTTCGGTTGTCCGCCCACCATCACGACCGAGAGGTCCTCCCGCAGCTGCGGCGCACTGTCCAGCGTTGAGTCATAGGGTGGGCAGTGCAGGTTGAAGATCACCGGCAGACTCGGATCCAACTCGCGGGCGAGTCTCTCGATGCGCGCTGCCAGCTCTTCCTCCGGGAGCTCGCGCGGGCTGTTCCATGGGGTCGGATTCGCCCAGGCGAGACTCAGCAGTTGATATCCGTCGATTTCCACGATCGCGCCATCGGGGTTGACGACGACGTCGCTTCCGGCGAGAGCGTCGTCGATGTCGAACTCGTCATCGTTCCCTGGCATGACGAAGCAGCGCACACCGGTTCCGCGCAAGCGTTCCTCAGCGAGGCGGACCCAGCGCGCGACCGACTCGCGCATCAGGCGCCGAAAGACTGCGTCGGCATAGTCTCGATCCGCTTCCAGTCGGGCCAACTCCTCTAGTCCGCAGCGGTACGGATAGAACCCGTTGAAACGGATACGCTTCTCGGCTTCTGTCACCTCCTCCAGCGACCGCAGTACTTCGTGCCGTCCGAGGAAAGACATCTCCCAGTGGCCATCGACCTCCACGATCGGAACGAGCACTTTCCCGGTCAAATCACCACCGAGAATGAGTGTGTCCACACCATAGAACTTCGCTGCGTTGAGGAACTTCAGAAAACATCGCTCCGAACCGTGTATGTCACTCGTATAGTAGAGCGCCAAGCGACGCGTCGCTTGGCCTTTTCCTTTCCGGAACCAGACCATGTCACTCCCGTCCTGCCCAGACCGGTGCTCAGTCGCGCCGGACTTCCTCCGGCAACTCGTACCAGCGCTTTCGTTCACCGATCATCGCGCGCAGTTTCCAGGCACGACTCTTCGGTGCCTCTTCGACGGCACGCCATAATTCTTCGAGCCGCCGCAAGGAGACGAACTCGTCAGCGAGTTCTCGCTCGAGGATCAGCGTCCGAACCCGATCGACGTTCTCCTTTGCCGTGCGATACCAACCCCAGTCCGTGCTCAAGACATCCACGATACGGCGAATATCGATCGTCTCCTCATCGCCGTACCCAAGCGGATGATCATGAAGCAGAGCGACGATATCGATCAGATCCTTTTCGTTCGCCTCCCAGATCTGCAGCTTGGTCAAAAGCAAGTCGGCAAGCGGAAGCGTCCAGCGATCCCGCTCCAGCCGGCCACGAAAGTCCAGGGTGTGGCACATGCGCAACTGATCGAGGAAGACATCGATCTGCCGCTCGTGCAGCGGATCCCAGAAGAAGAGCCGCTGGTGACCATGCAGTGTATTGAATTCGCGATCCGCTTGATACCCGAGATCAGCGAAGAGCGCCTCGATCGCACGCTTCTGCGCCGACAACCCAACGAAATCAGCATCACGATAGACACGTTGCAGCGCACGGTGAGACGCACTCGGCGAGTGCAAAAAGACGGCGACACCACCGAGAACCCGAAGGGTCACGCCACGCGCCTCAGCTGCCTCGAGCACGCGCCGCACCTCGTCGCGAATATCGTCGAGAGGCTGCGTCGAAACCGTCGTCGATTCCACCGATGAGACCTCCAGAATATGTCTATCGTCCTCTTCACTCACTCGAGCCGATCCGGCATCACGAGGATCGGAAGAATTCGCGCTGACTGCAGCAATTTCCCGATCGACGACCGGGTTCACCTGACTCAGCCAAGTATAGGATACATTCCCGCACCATACAAACGAGGAACTGCCCATACCCGATTCACCATCCGACTCACCAGCGCAACGAGCCGAAACGGCTCGCGACACAGTCTAACCGGAACCCAATCGGCTCGGCGGAGCTGAGCGCTTGATCAGGCTGCAGCGACTGCTCTGGAAAAGAGGTGCTCGGCTAGGGAGAGGCTCGGACTCTTTCAGTTCCTTTGGAACTGAGGGCTCGTCGTGACGCACGCATCGCGATAGAATGAGTGCGATGATTACCGAGGTCGGATCACAAGCTGGGATAGAGGAGTATGGAAAAGAAAAACCCTTGCTCACCCATCCCCACGCGGACTCGACATCCTGCGGTCCGAGCATGGATCTATCTCATGCGAATCGCCTATCGTACCGAGCGCGAGTCGGCGACCCATGCCGCTGAGCACGGGCTCACCTTCGCCCAGCTCGACGTGATCTTCCATATCGGCAAGTGTCCTGGCATCACGCAGCAGGAACTGGCTGAACGCCTGCTGGTCACGCCGGGCAATGTGACCCAGCTCTTGCAGCGGATGGAGCGCATGGGCCTGATCCGTCGAGTTCCCGAGGGACGTGCCAAGCGCTTGTATCTGACGGAAAAGGGGCAGGAATACTGTGAGCTCCTCTTGCCGAAGCAGGAGCAGCTGCACATCCAGCAGTTCGCTGGGCTCACGCTCGAGGAGCAAGAGCAGTTGCTCCACTTGCTCATGAAGCTCGATCGTGCGCAGCGGAGGAAGGTGCGAGCGCTCCAAGCGGCCCGCAATCTCGCTCCATTCCCGGAAGCGTCCCGCGTCGCCAATAGCTAGCGAGTTCCGCGCTCGAGGACGACCAGGTCACCTGGACGTACCCGTCCCGGCTGTCGCACGATCGCACAGACGCCACGCCGTCCGTACAGCTCCTTGACGAGTTGTTCGTGATAGACGGCCACCGTACTGCATGGCTTGTTTTGTGCCGTGATCTCCAGCACCGCCGTGCCGACGCGGAGAACATCGCCTGGCACGAGGTCACTGAGATCACCTAATCCGACGACCGTGAGGTTCTCTCCGAGATGTCCCGGTTCGAGCTGGATGCCGAGCTGCTCATTGACGTCGTCCAACACTTCCTGTGCGACGATCGTGATCTGGCGTGTATTCGGTTCGGGATCGCCACGCTTCTTGTGGCGATTCACCGGCCCAGCATGGTAATCACCGACGACACCATACGGTCCGATTTCGATCTCGACTCGCCGGTACTTGGGCACCCCACCGTTCGGACTCGAGCAGACAGCTACGACTCGCCCCGTCCCCGTCATCACGACCCCTCCGCTTCCACCGCTCGTTCCAATCCTTCCGCCAACGCTCTCAGTTCCGCCCGGATCCGCCGATAACGGACGGTGACATCCGGCCGCGGAACGACTCGCGCCCACTCGGCGATCTCAGCACGTGCCAGGTTCTCCAATGGCTGATCTCCCACACGAGCGAGAGTGACCAAAGCGGCACCGCGGAGCGAGGCTTCGGGATCCGGTGCGACCAGCAACGTCTTCCCGAGCGCATCGGCAACGATCTGCAACCAGCCTGGTGTTCCCTGCAAAGCGTTCCCACTCGCAATGACCGTGCCGATTTCTGGCCGGATCGCCATCAGTGCATCCAAGACATCAGCCAGGCGACAGGCGACCGCCTCCAGCGCCGCACGCAGGATCACGACGCCATCATGCCCCAGCCGGAGACCAGTCAACGTCGCTACGGCATCCACCGGCCAGCGCAGGCTCCGCTCTCCAGCGATGGTCGGCAACCAGCGCACCCCTTCCGCGCCATCAGCGACCTTGCTGACGCGCTCCCAAAGCTCCTCTTCAGGGGGCAACGCGAAACGCTGCCGGATCCAGTCGATGAGATTGCCGCCTTCACTCAAGGCACCTCCGGCTAGCACATGGTCGCCATCCAAGCGATAGAGCCAGAGTCCCCGGGGAACGCTGACCGGCACCCCCTTCCACAGTACTCGCACCGCGGCCGAGGTTCCGATCATCACAGTGACCCGGTCGCCGCCGACCGCACCGCTCCCGACGTTACTGCACGCTCCGTCGCCCCACGCCGGGTACCACACGGCCGATGCCAACTTCGGCCAACGCTTCGTGTACCGTCCTCTGAGCTGCTGACCCACATCGGTCACCACCGGCAGCTGCTCTGTTTCGATCCCGATTACCCGGCAGGTTTCGGCGTCCCAGGCGAGCCGCCACGTATCGAACAGCCCTGTTCCGGAAGCCATCGAGATCGAGGTAACGAGGGCACCGGTCCACCGTCGGAAAAGATAATCAGGGAAGGAGCACCAGTACGTCGACGATCGCCATTCGGGTGAGCCGAGACTCCGGTACCAGGCGAGCCGAGCGACTGGATAACTGGGATGGAGGTAACCTCCAGTGCGTTGATGATGCGCCATCGCGTCAAAAGCGGAGCGCAAACGCGCAGCCACCTCACGGGCACGCGTATCGGCCCACATGGTCACCGGTGTCGTCGGCTCTCCCTGTCCATTCAGCCCGACCAGGCTATGCCAGAAACAGCTGATGCCGACCGCGCACACCGGTGCAGGCGCAGTCGCATGCACGCGATCGAGCAGCAACTCGATCCGTTCGCACAGCAGCTGCGGATCGAGTTCAGCACGCCCATCAGGCCCCGTCTCCAAACGATACGGTACGCGCTGCCCTGTTCCTTCGACCAGTCGACCAGTCCGGTCGAAAAGGCCGGCACGAACGGATGAACTCCCGATATCGAGAGCGAGGACGAATTCCTGCTGCCCCACCATCAACCCTCAGTGAGCCACTCCAGACCAGCGATCCGGCGGATCCCGCTCGACCAGTCCTCGAGTCGATCGAGCAGCTCGCGTATCGTCTTCCCCGATCGCGGATGGACGAGATTCGGTGCGACCTCGGCCAGCGGCACCAGGACGAACGCCCGGTCGTGCATGCGCGGATGCGGGACCACCAGTTGCGGCGTCTCGATGACGTCTTCACCGTACAGCAAGAGATCCAGGTCCAACGTCCGCGGTGCATTCGGAAACGATCGCTCGCGACCAGCTCGTCGTTCGAGTGCGGACAGAACCTGCATCAGCGACATCGGATCGCTGTTCGTCTCCAGGAGGACGACCGCATTCAGGAACCAGGGCTGTTCCCGAAAGCCAACCGGCTCTGTCTCGTAAAGGGATGAGACGCTCAGCCGCTCCCCGACCGCATCGAGCCCGCGGACCGCGTCGCGCAGCAGCTTGCGCCGGTCACCCAGGTTGCTGCCCAAGCCGATTGCAACGATCACCACGTTCCACGCACCACTGCATCGCTCATCCGTACAACCCGTACCATCGCCGCAACATCGTGCACGCGGACGATATCGGCCCCGTTCGCGATCGCGAGTGCGACCGTCGCCGCAGTCCCCTCGAGCCGATCCTCTGGTGGCGTTCCCAAAACATACCCGATCGTGCGCTTGCGCGATGTCCCGACCAGGAGCGGTCGCCCCAGCACGGTCACCTCGCGGAGACGACGGAGCAGCAACAGATTGAGTTCCGGTTCCTTGCCGAAACCGAATCCTGGATCGATGATGATCCGCTCCCATTTCACGCCCGCAGCCAAGGCACGATCGATCCGCTGCCCCAGTTCCCGCACCAGTCGCGGGATCAGTTCCTCGGGACGACGGATTTCCCGGTCATGCATGATGACGACCGGAACCCCTGCCTGAGCCGCCAGTGAAGCCATCGCTGGATCACCAGTCAAACCCCGTACGTCGTTGATCATCGTCGCACCCGCAGCCAGAGCCGCCTCGGCGACCACCGCCTTGGAGGTGTCGATCGAGATCGGGATGTCCGGCAGCGCAGCGCGGATCGCCCGAATCGCTGGGATGACCCGCCGCAGCTCTTCCTCGGCTGGAACGGGCGTGTGGCCCGGGCGCGTCGATTCACCACCGACATCGAGGATGTCGGCTCCCGCTTCCACCATCGCGCGGGCACGCTCCACGACCTCTTCCAGCCGATCGACGAGCCCATCACCACTGAACGAATCGGGCGTCACATTGATGATCCCCATCACGAAGGTGCGGCGCCCCCATGGCCAACGATCGAAAGGTGGAGAGTCCACACGTGGTACCTCGACTGCAGCACTCGACACGGTGTTCCCTCCTGCATCCGCGTCACGCATCCCGTACCCGACGAATTTCGACCCCGACTCGCTCGAGATGCGCCCCCGCGATCGGTGGTGCCAGCTTCCAGACCCGCACCGTCACCGCCTGGACGAGCGGATAGTCCGCGAGAATCGTCCGAGCGATCGCCTCAGCGACCGCCTCGATGAGCTGACGCGGCTCCCCCTCGACGATCGCTCGGACGGTATGGTACAGCGTGCCGTAGTTCACTGTGGCCTCGAGCGTATCGCTCCTCCCCGCCGGAACGAGATCCAGCTCCACTTCGAGATCGACGACGAAACGCTGACCGAGACGTCGCTCTTCGGGATGCACGCCGTGATAGGCATAGAACTCCATGCCGCGGAGGAGAAGGCGATCGCTCATTCAGCGCTCCTCATTCGGTCGCTCCGAGGAGTCCTCGGACGCGGGGCTCGGTGTACCCTCACCAGTCAGGAGACGTGACTCCGCCTGTTCCAGCGGCTGTGGCGCCGTCAGCGTTGGGCTGGTCGCGCTGATCGGGGCCGGCAGTCCCCAGCCGGAAAATGCTGTCCAGGCCATTCCGAGTCCGAGGACACCGATAACGAGACTCCACCAGAACGTCCAACCGAAGGGAAGCGGCAGCATACGGAAGAGAAGGATAGCCGTCGTCCCGACCAGCATGCTGAGCCACAAGGTAAGGCGACGATCTCCCCGGAAGGATCGAACCGGCAACAGACGCACCAGCGCGATCCCCACCAACACTTGGCTCAAATACAGAACAGCCAGCCAGGTCCCCAACAGGAGAAGTGCAGCCGGAATCCCGATGATCGTCACCAGCAAAAGGAGCGTAGCGATCGGCACCACGACCAGCGCAGCGATTCCCCAGAGGACCGTGGGCAGGGGAGCGACACGCAGCATATCCGTCGCGCGGGACGTCTGCTGCGGGAGCAGGAGGATGAGCAGCGTTCCAGCGACGATCGCCCAGCTCAACCGGAGCAACACGGTCATCACCCAGTCGATCGCCCGATCGAGAGCCGTTTTCGGTTCTCGCCCTGTGGCCGCCGGCCGGGGCGTATGCTCCTGCGGGCCGAGTACTCGCGCGCCCGCCGCAATGGTCGCGGGTTGTGGTGCCCGATAGCGGAGCGCTCCCCGCACCTCGGCACCATCGCGGATCTCGATGCGTTCGGCATCGACGTCGATATCCCCGTTCACTCGTCCCCCCACGATCAGCGTCCCGACCGATCCGCGAATGTCCCCATCGACCCGACCGTCGATCGTGATCGTTCCCGCACCGATCGCGGCGACGTCATGCCCGACGGTCGCCGATCGAGCGACGGACACGCTCCCTGCCCCGAGGATCGCCAGGTCCCACCCGATCGGAGCAGTCACCTCGACCGTTCCGCCAGCGACCCGGAGGCTCCCCGCGATCGGCCCATCGACGCGGATCGTGCCGGCTGCGAGCGTCGCATCGCCCCCCACTCGGCCGCTCACCACGACGCTCGAGGCTGCTGCGAAGACATCGCGGGTCACCTCACCAGCGATGTCGACCGTGCTTCCCGCCGCGTAGAGATCGTCGTCGATCCGCTCTCCCTGGGACACGGTCACCGCCGGCCCTGCCGACAGTTCCGCCGCCATCGCGGCAGGAGGGGCTACGAGCAGCAAGAACCCGCCGAGAGCGAGCAGAATGGCGAGGAATCGCACACGCATCGCCTACCTCCCCTCTCCGCACGACTGGACCGACGATACCAAATCGCGCCGTTGGAGGATGTCACGTGCGTGAAAGGCGAGCACCAGTGCTTCTTTTTGGTCCTTGCCGAAACGACGACCTGGGGCTCGTCCGCCCCGTGCGACCATCACCCTCGCTCACCTTAGAATCGCGCCTCCTTGCCACGGCTCGCTCGATCAGCTACGGTTGCCTCGAGAGCGTGGAGGAAGGGTGATCGGTGTACGAGGACGAACTGCGCGTTCACCGCGCTTGGCTTCTCAGCGAACTCAGTCGCCCTGACGCGTATCCGTTCCCCATCGAGCGCGTCGAGGTCGAGGAAACGCACATCTCGCTCGTGTTTCTCGCCGGCCCCTATGCCTACAAAGTCAAGAAGCCAGTCAATTTCGGCTTCCTGGACTTCACCACGCTCGAGCGGCGGCGGTTCTTTTGCGAGCAGGAAGTCCTTCTCAACCAGCGGCTGAGCGACGGAGTCTACCTCGGCGTGGTTCCGATTGCACGTCTGGGGTCCCACCTGCATGTCGAGGGGGAGGGTGAGGTCGTCGAGTACGCGGTCAAGATGCGCCGGCTGGACTTCGAGCAGACGCTCCTCCGGCTCCTCCAGCGGAACGCCGTCTCGCCCGAACTCGTGGCCGCGCTGGCGGAACGACTCGCTGCCTTCTATCGCGATGCCGCTCGCGGCCCGGAAATCGACCGTTGGGGAACACCGGAAGCAGTCTGGTTCAACATCCGCGAGAACCTGGAACAGACCGAGCCCTACATCGGGATCGTCCTGGCACCGATCCAACACCACTGGATCGCGACGAGCAGCGAGCGTTTTCTCCGCGAGCGACTCGATCTCTTCCAACGCCGGATCACCGAGGGTCGGATCGTCGAAGGACATGGGGACCTTCACCTCGCCCACGTCTTCGTCGAGGCAGAAAACCCGTACCGATTCCAGATCGTCGACTGTATCGAGTTCAATCCGCGACTCCGCTGCGGCGATGTCGCCGTCGATCTTGCCTTTCTCAGCATGGACTTCGATCATCACGGGCAGAGCGAGAAAGGTCGATGGCTCGTCCTCCGTGCGAGTGATGCGCTCGATGACCCGGAACTGCCCCTACTCGTCCACTACTACAGCGTCTATCGAGCGCACGTGCGGGCCAAAGTGAACTGCTTCCGCCTCGACGAGCTCGCGCCGGAAAGCGACGAGTACGCCGCAGTGCGCACCCACGCCGAGCGATACATCGATCTGGCTACGTCATACCTCGTGCAGCCGAGCGAACCGCTTTTGATTTTGGTCGGGGGCTTGTCCGGTACGGGAAAGAGCGCGCTCGCTCGGCGGCTGAGTCGTTGTCTCGGCATCATCGTCTACTCGTCCGATGTCGTCCGCAAGCAGCTCGCGGGGATACCGCTGGAGCGCCGACAAGAGCTTCCCTACGGGGCGGAGATCTACGGGCCTGAGTTGACGCGCGCGACCTACGAGTATCTTTTGGCCCAGGCCAGCCAGGAACTGGCGAGCGGCCGGTCGGTTGTGCTCGATGCGACCTTCCTCGACACGCACTGGCGCGAGCACGCCGTTGTGGTCGCGGTGGAGCACGGCGCGACACCGATCCTCATCGAGTGCCGCTGTCCAGCCGAGGTGGTCGAAGAGCGATTGCGCTACCGTGCACAGGAACCTGGGCAGGTGAGCGAGGCGACCTGGGCGATCTACCTCGAGCAACGTACACGGTATGGTGAGCGGATGGAACCGATCCCCGGGCTACGCCATCTCGTCGTCGACAATGCGCAGCCCTTGCCGATGGCCTTGGATGTCGTCCTCGCTCAGCTCCCGCTCCGCGAACGCCTTTAGCGAGCGTTCCGCTCGCTCGTCACCCCGCGGGGCTCGATCGGCGGAGCCGCCAAGCGGAGATAGCGTTGCACGCTCAGCCGGTTCCGTGCATCGTCCGCTAGCCCGAGAAGTTCCAGGAGCTCGTCCTCGGTGGCACCACGTTTGGCTTGCTCGACCGCGAAGGTGTGGCGCAGCGTCTGGGGTGTCACCAGCTTCTCGATCCCGGCTGCCTTCGCCACTCGCTCAACCATCTTGTTGAGCGACTGTGGCAGGATCGGCACGAGCCGGTCCTGTGGGCCTTCTTCCTCCACTAGCTGGTGGTAGATCTCGGTCAGCTCCCGGTTGGCTGCCAGCTTGCGCTCGCGCAGTCGGCGCTTCGGTTGCTCAGCGAAGACATAGACGATCGGGTGTTCGGGATCGCTCCAGTCGATGTGGGCAGCGCGGAGCGCGATCACCTCGTGACGGGAGAGGCCGAGTCGCAGCATCAGCCAGATCGCGAGGTGCGTTCGTGGTCCTTCGGCAGCAGCAGCCTCGAGCAAGCGCGCCTGTTCGTCGGCAAACAACGGTTGCGGTGTCTTGAGCGGGATACGATCCGAGTAGAACGCAGCAGTCGGATCGATCTCGACCACTTTGGCACGAGTGATCAAGAATTTGTAAAACGTCGAGAGCGTCGTCAATCGCCGCTTGCGCGTCGACCGTCCGCGGCTCTCGTTCAGAAAAGTCGCCACATCTCGCTCGTCGATCTCCCGGATCGGCTTCGGGCCGACGAGCGATTCGAAGACCGCCAGATCATAGCTGTACGATTTGACCGTATTGGGAGGATGACCGGACTGCTCGAGATACCGGCGAAACCAGAAGCGCGCCACGTCGAGCGAAGAATCGGGTGTCAAGACTGGCAGGAACCCGACCGCTCCCCGCAGCTTGCCATCGCTTCCCAGTTCGAAGAGCGGCGGTTGCATGACCGGTAGCCGCTGCCCCTCCTGGTCTCGGCTCGCCATGGCACCCCCAGGCGCACAAATGTTCTGCCACTTGCAGCGTACCCCGGTCGCTCGCGGCTGTCAAGGAAGCGCGCACGACATGCTCCGATAGAACCCGCTCGTGGCACGCAGTACCCTGTGTGAGGAGCGCCGAACAGAAAGGACAGACCACCGCATTCGGCCGAGCGAGTTCCGGGCGTATCCCCCAGTAGCCTGCTATCCAGCCGAGCGCAGTCTCGATTCGTCCCGCGCCGCGACCGACCTCGTCGGCAACGGAGCCATGGAGCCCGACACCTGCAAGCGATTCGACTTGTTCCACCATGCAGCGATGACACGATTGCGGTCGTCTCACCGAACAATGCAAGGCGAGAACGCATCCGGGAAGACTCGCGCGTTATCTCCTTCCCGCCTCACCCAGCAACGCAGGGAACGAACGCTGGTGCGTCCCTTGCCGCTCAGCAGATGCAGCAGTAGTCTGGTCAGGATTCGTCACTTGGCGGATGGAGGGGGACATGAGCCGGAGCGAGTGGATCATCGATCGACAGGAAGCGCTCGGTACGCGAGGGATGGTGGCGGCCAAGCACGAAATCGCGGCGGAAGTGGGAGCGAGCGTGCTCGAGGACGGGGGAAATGCGATCGACGCTGCGGTCGCAACCGCTTTCGCGGTCGGCGTTGTCGAGCCGTTCATGAGCGGGATCGGTGGCGGTGGGCTGATGCTCGTCCACTCGGCAGCAACAGGCGACACGATCGCTCTCGACTTCGGGATGTGCGCACCGCTAGCTGCGCACCCCGACCTCTATACCCTGCTACCGGGCACGAGCGCGACACGTTTCGGCTGGCGAGCGGTCGAAGGCGATGCGAATGTACACGGCCCCTTGGCGATCGCGGTTCCCGGCACTGTCGCCGGTCTCGCCGCTGCGGCCGAACGCTGGGGGACGCGCCCGCTCGCGGAACTCCTCCAGCCTGCAATCCGCCTGGCCCGCGAAGGTTTCCCGGTGAGCTGGCATACGAGCTTGGAGATGGCCCAGGATGCCGAACTCCTGGCACGGTACCCCAGTACACGAGCGATCTTCACGCGGAATGGCTTACCGCTCCCGGTGTTCACTGGGCTCCAGCCGACCATGCTGCGCCAGCCGGACCTCGCTCGCTCGCTGGAAGCGATCGCTCGTCGCGGTGCCGAGACGTTCTATCGAGGTGAACTCGGCAAGACACTGATCGAGGGTCTGCGCAGTCTCGGAGCGATCCTCACGGAGGAGGATCTCGCACGCTACCGCGTGCGCATCGCTGCGCCACTCTGGGGTCGCTATCGCGCCTGTCGGGTCGCGACGGCACCTGCTCCGAGCGGTGGCCCGACTCTCCTCGAGTCCCTGCACATCATGGACTGCTTCGACCTCCGCGCCAGTGGGCACAATACTGACCGAACACTTCACATACTCATCGAGGCGTTCCGACAAGCTTTCGTGGATCGTTTCACCTACCTCGCGGACCCCGATTTCGTCCCGGTACCGGTCGATGCGCTCACCGACCCATCCTATGCTCGCGAGCGAGCACAGGAGATCGGTGAGGACGCCCGCACCAGGATCGAGCCGGGGCAGCCATCCCGGCTCGGAATCGAACAGGTCTTTGAGCGGTCGCTCCCCAACTACGGTGCAGGCTCGACCACACACATTTGCGTGGTCGACCGATGGGGCAATGCCGTCACGCTGACACAGACGCTGCTCTCGGCCTGGGGGTCACGCATCGTCGCACCGGGAACGGGCATTTTGATGAACAACGGGATGTTCTGGTTCGATCCGGAGCCGGGTCGTGCCAACTCGATCGCGCCCGGCAAGCGCCCGCTCGCCAACATGACGCCGACGCTGGTGTTCACCGGTGGCCAGTTCCTGCTCGCGCTCGGTGCGATGGGTGGTCGGCGCATCATCAACGCGATCGCCCAGATCATCAGCAACGTGGTCGATCACCGCATGGGAATCCAGGCCGCTATCTCTGCACCGCGCGTCGATTGCAGCGTGCAACCAACAGCCGTTAGCAGCCGGATCCCGGAAGCGGTGATCGCCCGACTGCGCGAACGAGGCCACACGCTCCAGGTCGTCCGAGAAGACTTCGCGGACGTGCCATTCGCCAGCCCGGTCGGTATTCTGCGCGACGACGAAGGCATGCTGCATGGCGGTGCCAATCCCTACTATCCCGCCATGGTTCTCGGCCTGGATTGAGCAAGCTGTACTGGCCGAACAGCCAGATCGAGCACCACCGAAGCCGGCGAAGAAGGGCAGCGAACCTCGGTACGGTGATCGGAGGAAACGATGGCCGGAATCGAGCTCTTCGCGTTGATTCTCTTCTTCGTCTCCTTTTTTGCTGGCTTGCTCGGCTCACTCATCGGCTTAGGGGGCGGGATCCTCGTCGTACCGGTCCTGACTCTCGTCTTCGGTCTCGACATCCATTTGGCCATCGGCGCGAGCATTGTCTCCATCATCGCCACCTCGAGCGGAGCCGCAGCTGCCTACGTCCGTGACCATTTGACCAATGTGCGAGCCGCTATCCTCCTCGAGTTGGCGACGAGCACCGGTGCTGTGCTGGGTGCGCTCCTCGCACCCTTCCTACCGAGTCGCGCGCTGTACTTTCTCTTCGCAGGATTCCTTCTTCTGTCGCTCGGCCCCATGGCACGCCGACTCGGCGAAGAAGTACCTTCCCAGGTCCGACCGGACTGGTTCGCGCGGCGGCTCCACCTCGGCGGAGCGTACCCGGATCGCGCGCTCGGCCGCGTGGTAACGTACGAGGTGACCCGCGTACCAGTCGGCTTCGCGATGATGTTCATCGCCGGCCTCGCGTCTGCGCTGCTCGGCCTCGGTGCCGGAGCACTCAAAGTTCTGGCCATGGACTGGGGCATGCGGATGCCGATGAAAGTCTCGACCGCGACCAGCAACTTCATGATCGGTGTGACCGCGGCGGCCAGTGCTGGGGTCTATTTCTGGCGCGGCGACGTCGTCCCGATCATCGCGACCCCGGTGATGCTCGGCGTGCTCGCTGGATCGCTGGTCGGAGCGCAACTCTTGCTCCGCTTGACCAACCGACGCGTTCGGCAACTCTTCATACCCATTCTGCTCATCATCGCTGTGCAGATGCTGTTACGCGGAATCGGAGTGTGGTGACATGGCACACGACGAGACAGCAGCTCAGGCATCATCGTCGATTCGACCTGATTCGACTCGAGAACGCATCGATCTTCTCGTCAGCCGCGTCTTGCGTTGGGGTGTGCTTTGCGCTGCCGCGATCGGTGCTGCCGGCTTCTTGCTCTTCGTTCTCCGCGGTCCTCAGCCTGGCGACCCACAGTCGCTCCACGAACTCCTCAGCTTACGTTCGGAAACATTCGCGACCACCCTTCCCGCGATGGTTCGCGGCATCTCGACCGCTCGACCGGACGACGTCATGCGGTTGGGGATCCTCGTCTTGATCCTCACCCCGCTCCTGCGGGTCGCGCTCATGCTGGTACTCTTCGTCTTGGAGCGGGACTTTGTTTTCGTCGCCATTTCCGCGATCGTCTTCGCAATCTTGCTTCTCGGACTCACTGGCAGCATCGGTCGATGAATGAGGGTGTCTCTCGGCGAGCGATCGCTCGTGCATTTTGTGTTACGATCGCACGCCGGGAGGCGTTCGGACTGCTCGCGGAGCACTCGGTGGCCCGGCAAGAAGCCTCGACGAGACGAACGAGCGACGACACGACTCGTTGCGACGAGGAAGCGTTGGGACACTTGTCCGATCGACTGGCTCGCCTCTATCGGTTCTGGCTTGCGATCGTGCTCGTTGTCCTCGCCGTCGGCACCGCCCTCGACTTGATCGAGGATCGCCAGTTGGAAACCCAAACGGTCCCGCTTTCCGGACTGGTTTCACGTTTGACAGCTGGCGATCCAGCGGCGCTCGAAACTGCAGCGCTCCTCGTCGTAACCCTGGGGCCGGTTGCCGGCCTTGTCCTGATCATCGCCAGCTGCGCCCGTTCTGGTGATCGGCGGACCGCGTTGTTGGCGCTCACGGTCCTCGTGGTGGTTGCCGCCCTCCCGGTCGCCCGCTCGTTCGCTGGACGGTGACATGAGTCACCTGGCTGAACTCGCCGTTTTGATCGTCGCTGCGTTGTCGGGAACACTGGGCGCGATGGTCGGGCTCGGCGGCGGCGTTTTCATGGTACCGATCTTTTCAGCCTTTCTGGGTGTCCCCATCAAGACAGCGATCGCTGCCAGCGCACTGGCCGTGATCGTGAACTCGCTCGGTGGTGCATCCGTATACCTGAAACACCGCATGGTCAATATCCGGTTAGCACTCGTCTTACTGATCGCCACCACGCTCGGGGCGATCGCTGGCGCCGTGCTGGTCTCGATCGCGCCGGTCGATGTCCTACGACTCGTCTTTGCTCTCGCGCTGTACGGGATGATCGCGCTCCTCAGCTCGCGACGCGCCAGCAGTGACCCGATCACGAGTGGTGCCGATCGCCTATCTCTTGGCGGAGCGTTCTACGACCCGGCTGCCGGTACCGTGGTGCGTTACATCCCACAGCGTGTCGCATTGGGTACCGCAGCGAGCACTTTCGCTGGCTTCCTCTCAGGCCTTCTCGGAGTGGGCGGCGGCTTCATGCAAGTTCCACTGATGAACACGCTCATGCGTGTTCCCGTCAAGGCAGCCGCCGCGACCAGTGCGTATATGATCGGGGTAACGGTGGTCGGAAGCGTGTTGCTCTACTATGCTAACGACCTTCTCGTTCCGCAGGTCGCAGTCCCCGCAGTGATCGGCGTCTTCCTCGGATCGCAGATCGGCTCGCGGTTGGGACGGCACGTCCGCGGCTTGTGGCTCCGGCGCATCCTCATCCTGATCTTGCTCTATCTCGCGACGACGCTTCTCCTCCAGGCACTCGGTGTGACGGTGCCGGGCGCTCGCTGAACCATCTCACCGACAATCCACCCGGGCTTCTCCAACGTATCGTCCACGGAACACGGTCATGCCCATCTCCGACGCAAGAGGAGGTGCTCCGTGGGACGCTTCACCCGGCAACAGACGTTCCTGCTCGCGTTGCTGTTCACCCTCGGCTTGCTCGTCGTACCGCGATCCGTCGCGTGGGCACTCGACGCGCCAGCACGAGATCGCTCGTTCCTGGCAACGGCACCGGACACGAGCGTGGCGATCACGCTCACTGAGTTCACCATCACCCCAGCATCGATCACAGTGCCACTCGGAGAGCCTGTCACGTTCGTCGTGACCAACGCTGGTGGAGCACAACACAATCTGGTGGTGGAACTGGAATCCCGCGGGATCGAACAGCGGTTGTTCGCGACGAATCTCTTGCCTGGCGAGACGCGACGGGTCACGTTCACCTTCGATGCGTCAGGTAACTGGGAAATGTACTGCCCGGTCGGCAACCATCGGGCACTCGGGATGCAGGGGACGATCCGCGTCACCCCGCGAGCGACACCGACCCCTGAACCGACAGTTCTCCCTGTCACACCCGAACCGACCCCGCTCACGACTCCAGAACCTCTTCCGATCCCGACTCCCACGCTCGTGCCGCCCCCGACACCCCGCACCGTACCGAGCCCGACGCCGCCGGCACAGCTGGCTCCGCCGACCGGACGGCCGCCGGATCACCACAGCGAAGGCCCCTCTGTACTGCTCGGTCTCTCGCTCCTGCTCGCAGGCCTGGCCGGCCTCCTCGTCATCCGACGACACAGCACGCGCCGGGGGGCGCCATCAGGGTGACCAGGAACAGCTACTCGCCAGACGCGTCTCCGGTTCCGGTTCGCCCGACCCAGCGAGCGCGTCCTCGATCGCATCTCGAATCCGGTCACGGTCCGGAATCGGGTACCCACCGGGTGCCCAACCAGCGACATACCGTGGAGGAGTGAAGCCGAGCGTCACGATCGCCTCGGCGCGTACACCGAGTGCCATCTGGACGAGCTGGGGCAATGCCTCGCGGGGAATATCGGTGCGCACAGCCCCTTCGACCGCGGCGAGCAGCTGCGGTAACCGAAACAGCACCGTCGGCCAGTCTGCTTGGCGCCAGAGCGCGCCGAGCAAGCAGCGCTGGCGTTGCATCCGGTCGTAGTCGCTCGTCCCCGTGCGCGAGCGTGCGTAGGCGAGCGCTTCATGTCCATCGAGATGCTGCCGGCCGGCCGGGATCTCGTAGTACACCCAGTCTTCACCGGGCAGGGGTGGCGACAGCCACGTCGAGACCGGCTGTGGGACGTCGATGGTCACGCCTCCCAGCGCGTCCACCACGCGCACGAAGCCACCCATGTCCACCACCACACTGTAGTCGATCGGCATGCCGATCAGCTGCTCCAGGGAGCGCGCGAGTGCAGCCGCGCCCGGATCGACGGCGTTCGGGAACCGCTCGGCTCGCTGCAACCCGAGCGTATACAGCGCGTTGGCCAATCCTGGCCAAGAGCCGTCCGGATACAGGTCCGCCAGTTCTCGCGGAATGGGGAGTCCGACCAGATTGCGAGGCACCCCGAACAGCCCGCCGCGCCCGGACTCCACATCGAGGGCAGCGATGACGATCGTGTCAGCGCGAGCGCTCCATCGCCCCGGCCCGGCATCCGTACCGACCAGGAGCACGACGATCCGACTATCGGCGAGGGCAGGTTCGATCGCGGCGGCAGCCCGCTGCAGAACCGGTACCGTTGGAGAAGCCTCCGCTCGCGGTGTGGACGCGATCCGCTGCGCCGGGGGTAGCTCGCGGACTGGCGGTAGCAGCACCGTACGACTGGAAACCGGACTCAGCGTGGACACCACCGAGGTCGCTCGTGCCGGGGCGAGCGTCGAGTTCCGCGGACCAGCTGGCAACGCATCGATGGGTAAAGGCTGGATCGAGCTTTCGGCTGCAGCGGGGAACGTCGTATCGAGGAAGCGTGACCAGCGGGTGAGCACCAAGCCGACCGCAGCGTGCGGCGTGACCACCGACCCCACGAGCAGCGCTGCGAGGACCAAGTACGGTCCGCGTTTCCCCGCACAGCTTCGACTCCGCCCAGCGAGGGCGATGCGCACGAGGTCGAGCAGTGCGACAGCCCGGTAGCTGCCCAGAACGATGTTCCCGATCATCAAGCCGCGCAGAACGCTCGGGCGCAGCAACCAGGTGACTCCCCAACCGGGAAGCTGGCTCGCCTGCCAGAGCAGAAAACCGAGCGCGAGCGCGGGCGGGACGCCGAGGGCGAGCCCGCGCCACGGGCGCCCGGCGATCCAATGACCTGCTCCCGGCCAGAGAACCGAGGTGATGAACGCGATCGCGGCGCGCCAGCCAGCCAATGCCCGGATAGCGCTCGTTCGCGGTGGTCGACGCTCCAGGTCAGCATCACTGAGCGGCATGCCGACACCCCGCTCGGGCAGTCACGCTGGATTGTCCGATGATACCGCACCGAGGACGGTGACGCCCCACACGGTATTCGCCGGTGCTCGATGCCGGTTTACCCAGCGTTTACCGACCGCTGGCTATGCTTGTCGCGAGCAGTCACCGCGGGTGAAGATGGAGCCGTACGGTGGACCAGGTCGGAAGCAGAGAGACACAGCGAACGATTCGCCGAGCTTGGGCCGGCCGCATCGCCTGGTTCTTCGCCGGGATGATGGCGACGCTTCTGCTCCTCGGCATCGCGGGATGGGTACTCGCGCCACGGTTGTTCGCTCATCGGAGCGATCTTCCCGGCGAGCGTCGCCTGGCACGGGCGCTCGTCGAGGCCGCGGCCGCCCGAGGGGCACAGGCCATCCCGACTCGCCCCCCGCTGGGGGCCCGGGCGGTCGAGACTGGGCGGATCGTCTACCTCGGTGCCTGTTCGCAGTGCCACGGTGCCGACGCGGACGGGAAAGGGTGGCTCGGTACGCTCTCGTATCCCGAAGCAAGCGCCCTGAACGACGCCGACACCCAGGCACGGAGCGATACCGAACTGTACTGGATCATCGCGAACGGTCTCAGCTTCACCGGCATGCCGGGCTTCCAGGATCGCCTCAGCGAGGAGCAGATCTGGGCCGTCGTTGCCTATCTCCGCAGCTTGGGGTCTGGTTCGAGCGGCGCGCTTCCCGCCGTCCCACAACCGTCGAGTGACGACCTGACGAAGGCAGATCCTGCCGGCGGCGCGGTGGCACGGGGGGCGGCTCTCTACATCGCGCTCGGCTGCAGCAACTGCCATGGCGCAGGAGGCAATGCAGCGGGCCGGCTTCAGCTCCGGGCAACAGATCGACGCGCCGTCCGCGCCATCCGCGAGGGTACCGACGAGGGTATGCCCGCCTATCCGGAGAGCCTGCTGTCCGAACCCGACCTTCAGGCCGTGCTGGCGTATATCCGGACCTTCCGCAGCGGCTCGTGACCGCACGCTCCAGGCAGCAGCCGTCCGTCGCGACCGATCGACCTCGTCGCACTGCTGGGCGCGCGATGCACCAGTGATCGGTCCGGTACGACTGTCTCCTCAGCGCATCGGGCACCGCGGACAGGCGATCGAACGACGGCGACGCTCGCCGAAAACGTCCTGCTTTCCCCCTTGACAACGGAGCACGAATGTGGTGTACTAGAGGTGCGGTTCCGAGGAGTCGGTAACGACCCGCTCGGAGGCACCCAGCGAAAGCTGGGTGACCGTTCCGGACAACCGGATCGGACGATGTCACGCACGGGTCTGGAACGTGCGAGACGATCGCCGAATCCGGCGCCGAGTGAGGGGGTGAAACCTCGACACGGCTGACGGAGCGAGCGGGAACCGGGTGGCTCGTCGGAACCGCGTTTTTTGTCTCTCACCGCTGAGCCGTACGGTCTCATTCGGGCTGACGATCCGCGACGAGTTTCTCCATCTTCCCCGGGATCACGCGCCGGAGGGGTCTCCTGGAACAGTTCTCATGACGTTTCTAAAAGCTGCTCTATCACGCTGCTCGCTTTGAGCCCGCTGCCGGTCAGCAGGATGACGACCGGGCCAAGGGGTTCCCACCCGCGCCGGACTGCCCGGCGGAAGGCGGCAGCACCGAGCGCAGCAGTCGGCTCGACATACAGGCCGCGTCGCCACAGCTGGCGCGTCGTGTCGATCAGTTCCGCTTCCGCGATCGCCTCCGGCCAGCCACCGCTCTCCTCGAGCATGGTCAGCAGGAACGACCCGCGTGGTGGTGCCGCGATCCGCGCCCCTTCAGCGATCGTCGGGCCAGCGTGTACCGCTTCCAGCCGACGCCCCGGCTGCGTCCAGGCGCGGGCGAGCGGCGCGCACGCCTCCGGTTGCGCTGCCACGAGCAGCGGTCCGCGCGCGCCGAGCGCACGCCCCGCCAGCGCCGCACCGGCGAGCATGCTCCCGCCTCCCACTGGGAGGAAACAGGCAGCCGGCCAGCGGTATCCGAGTTGTTCCCAGACCTCCAGGAGCCACGTCTTCGTCCCCTCGACGAAGAGCGGATGCCAGTTGTGACTGGCGTAGGCCACTCCTGGCTGCTCGGCTGCCTGCTGGGCAGCACGAGCCACCGCCTCGCGCGAGCCCTCGACGAGCGCTACCTTCGCACCGTAGGCACGCGCCTGGGCGAGCTTGGCTGGCGAGGTACCGGCCGGTGCGAAGACGAGTGCTTCCAGGCCATGCAGCGCTGCATAGGCTGCGAAGGCGGCCGCGGCATTGCCTGACGAATCGACCGCGAGTGCCCGCACTCCAGCAGCTGCCAAAGCCGCCACAAGCAAGCTGGCTCCCCGATCCTTGAAGGATCCGGTCGGGAGCAGGAAGTCCAACTTGAAGAGAACTGGTCGTCCCTCCAACTCTCCCGCGACTAACGGTGTCATCCCCTCACCGAGCGACCGCACTGGTCGCGGAACCGGAAGGCACGCGGCATAACGCCAGAGTGTCGGATCGTCTCGCCGGATGGCTCGTCGCTCCATCCGGACTTCCGACTGCAGCAGGAGGAGTCCCCCGCACGCCGGGCAGCGCCACAACGTCACGACGAGTGAACTGCTCCAGCCGCAGTCGTGACAGCGCAACATCCACTCCTCAGACATCGTCTTTCCCCCGCATGGGTTAGTCGGTCACTGCTCCTCCCGGCAGCAAGCTGTGCCGATCGAAATGGTGTCTTCATACTTGCGCTGCGGGCAACCTACCGATCACGAGCGATCAGGCGCCGCGGGCGACTGCTCCGCTCACTCGAGGGGTTCTTCTCCTGGACGCCGATCCTTCCCGCGAGACCGGCGAACGAGTTCGCGCACGATGATATTGCGTTGAATCTCGCTGGTCCCCTCGTAGATTTGCAAGAGCTTGGCATCGCGGAACAGTTTCTCGACCGGGTAGTCAGGACTGTAACCGTTTCCACCGAACACCTGTACCGCTTCGGTCGCCGCCCACATCGCGCTATCGGCAGCGAACGCCTTGGCGACGGCAGCTGCCATCGTGTTGTCCTCCCCCTGATCCGCCAGCCAGGCAGCCAGATAGGTCAGCTGCCGCGCAGCCTCCAAACGAATCTGCATGTCGGCTAACTTGTGGCCGATGGCCTGGTGGCGGATGATCGGTTGTCCCATCGTGCGCCGCTGCTGTGCATAAGCCAGCGACTCGTCGAGGCAGCGTCGAATGATCCCTGCACCGAACGCTGCGACCATAGGGCGCGTTCGGCGCAGCGTCTGCATCGCGATCGCGAACCCTTCACCTTCGCGACCGATCCGTTGGTTGGCTGGGACAACGACGTCGTGGAACTCGATTTCCCCATTGGAGATCGCCCGCTGCCCCAGCTTGCGGAGTGGTCGCGTGACGATGCCTGTCGACTCGCGCTCCACGACGAAGACGCTGATGCCGTTGTGCCCGGCTTGCGGATCGGTCTTCGCGAAAACCACGAAGAAACTCGCGATTGGTGCATTGCCGATCCACCGCTTGTGACCATTGAGGACATACACATCACCGCATCGCTCTGCGCGGGTAGCGAGCGCTGCGACATCGGAACCCGCGTCCGGCTCGGTCAAGGCGAAGCTCGCATACTCACCCGCCGCCAAGCGCGGGAGCCATCGTCGCTTCTGTTCCTCGCTTCCCGCGATGACGATCGGCTCGCCTGCCAGGCAACTCGAGCAGGCTGCAGCGGTGAATCCGGCACATGCCCAGGCCAGTTGCTCAGCGACGAGGACGAGTTCCAACACGCCAAGGCCGCGCCCGCCGTACTCACGCGGAATCGTGATTTCGGTCAACCCCTCAGCGCGAGCGCGCACGATCAACTCGTGCGGATGTCGCTCCTCCTGGTCGTAATAGGTTGCTACTGGCTTCACGACCGTTTCCGCGAATCGCCGGGCTCGCTCCTGGAGTTCACGCTGCTCAGCCGTGAGAGAGAAGTCCACGCTCGCCTCCCTGCTCGCCAACATCGCTCCACCACCGGTGTATTCAGGCATGAACCGAGGATCTTGTCCAGAGGTCCCGTTACCGCGGTTGGTACAGCCCCGAGGCAGCTCAGGCGTCCCACTCTACCCAGCAAACAGGATAGGATACGAGCGACGTCCGACTCGACTCGTTTTCGACCAGGAGGTGGCGGCATGGCGGGACCGCTTCTCGAGGTCCAGGTTGGCGACATCACGGCAGTCGATACGGAAGCGATCGTGAACGCGGCGAATTCTCAGCTATGGATGGGCAGCGGCGTTGCCGGTGCGATCAAGCGGGCGGGCGGCGAGGAGATCGAGCGCGAAGCAGTCGCCCAAGGGCCGATCTCGGTCGGGGAAGCCGTCGTGACCACGGCGGGACGGCTCCCCTTTGCAGCAGTCATCCATGCTGCCGCGATGGGTTACGACGAACGCGGCGCCATGATCCCCGCCACCTCAGAGACCGTCTACGCTGCCACCCGCGCCGCGCTCGAGCGGTGCGCCGAGCGTCCCTTGCGCTCCGTCGCCTTCCCGGCACTCGGAACAGGTGTGGGTGGCCTCGATCTCGTCACCTGCGCGGCAGCGATGGTCCGTGCCGTCCGCGACCATGCTGCGAGCGGAGCAGCCTTGCCGGAGCGGGTCGTCTTCGTCGTCCGCAGCGAGGAAGCAGCCGACGCGTTCCTCCGCGCGATCGCGAGCCCGAGCTGAAACCTTTGCGTTCCCGATCGACCCGGCAATGGGTATGATGCAGCCGACGAGGACCACGCGGCTCGAGGGATCGTGTGCGAAAGAGGAGGCCGTATGCAACAGTTTCGCATCGCGGTGATTCCGGGTGACGGCGTCGGCAAGGAGGTCATTCCGGTCGGTCAGCGCGTCCTGGAAGCTGCCGTTGCGCAGGAGGCCCAACTCGACTGGCACCTCTTCCCGTGGGGATCCGACTTTTACCGACAGACGGGCGCACTCATGCCTCCGGACGGTGTCGAGCAGCTCCGGCGCTTCGACGCCATCTACTTCGGAGCGGTCGGCGACCCTCCCCATGTTCCCGACCATGTGACGCTGTGGGGGCTCTTGCTCCCGATCCGCAAGCAACTCGATCTCTTCGTCAACGTCCGGCCGATTCGCCTGTTCCCGGGTATCCGCGGCCCACTGCGGGACAAGGGTCCCGAAGACATCGATATGATTTTTGTCCGAGAGAACACTGAGGGTGAGTATGCTGGAGTCGGCGGTCGCGTCCACGTTGGCACACCGCACGAGGTTGCGCTGGAAACCAGTGTCTTTTCGCGCTTCAACGTGGAGCGCGTGGTCCGGTTCGCATTCGAGTTAGCGCGTTCGCGGCGCAAGCACCTGACGAGCATCACGAAGAGCAACGCGCAGCGCTTCGGCATGGTTCTCTGGGACGAGATCGTCCAGGAAGTCGCCCGCGACTATCCCGATGTCACAGTCACCTCGCTGCTCGTCGACGCCGCGGCCGCACTCATGGTCCGCGCGCCGGAACGCTTCGACGTTGCCGTGGGGAGCAATCTCTTCGCCGACATCCTCACCGATCTCGGTGCTGCCTTGATGGGGAGCCTTGGCCTCGCACCGAGCGCGAACCTCGCTGCCGCGCCGGGGGTGCCCTCGCTCTTCGAACCGGTGCACGGCAGCGCCCCCGACATCGCCGGCCGTGGGATCGCCAACCCGATCGGCACCGTGTGGGCCGGTGCGATGATGCTCGAGCACCTTGGACTGACCGATGCTGCTCGACGCATCCTCCGCGCGATCGAGCGGCTCACCAACGAGGGGAAGGTGCTCACTCCCGATCTCGGAGGCACCGCCACGACCGAGCAGGTCGGAAAGCGGATCATCGAGCTCCTCGATGCATAGGAGCACCGGCATGCGGATCACTGCTGTTCGCCTGCGCGAAGTCACTGGCACGTTCCCGTACACCGGGCCGTTCTGGGAGGAACGACTGAGTCGCCCGCTCGATATTTACCCGGAGCACCGCGCCGATCCGCGCGAGTGGTGGCTTCCCGAACAAGAGGGTCCCGGCCCCTACCGGCTCCGCCAGATCTTTCTCGAGATCGAGAGCGACGAGGGGGTCACCGGTCTCGCCGGCCCACTCACCCGCGATGTCGCACGCGTCATCGGTATCCAGTTGCGCCCTCGTCTGCGCGGCGCCGACCCGCTCGCGATCGAGCGCATCTGGGACGAGCTCTATCGCTGGCAGGTGCACGGCCGGAAGGGCGTCGTCATGATGGCGATCTCAGCCATCGACTGTGCCCTGTGGGATCTGCGCGGTCGCTGGAACGGTGATCCCGTGCATCGGCTACTCGGTGGTCCCGTGCGGACCGAGTTGCCCGTCTATGCAAGTACGCTCGGGTACTCGCTGGAACTCGAGCGAGCCACCGCGCTCGCGCGCCAGCTCGTCGCTCAGGGGTTTCGCGCCCAGAAGTGGTTTCCTCGCTGGCCGTCCAGCGACCCACGGACACGACTGCGGCAAACGGTCGCGCTCTTTGCCGCACTACGCGCCGCCGTCGGCGATGACGTCGAACTCATGCTCGACGCGTGGATGAGCTGGGACTGGCCGTTCGCCGTGGCCGCGATTCAGGAACTCGCGCCACTGCGGCTCCGCTGGATCGAGGAGCCGTTTCTGCCGGACCAACTCGAGGCCTACGCGGCGCTGCGCGCCCGGAGTTCGATCCCCATCGCTGGCGGCGAGCACGAGTACACGCGCTGGGGATTCCTTCCCTGGCTGATGCGAGGCGCTCTCGACGTCCTGCAACCGGACATTTACTGGGCAGGTGGCATCAGCGAGACGATCAAGATCGCAGCGCTCGCCTCCACCTACGGTATCCCGCTGATCCCCCACGGGCACTCGGTTCCAGCCACCGTCCAGCTCCTCGCTGCGCTTCCCGAACCGGTCGCGCCGTGGGTCGAGTATCTCCTCAAGTGGAACGAACTCCTTCAGTTCTTCTTCCGCGAGCCGGTGCAACCGGTCAACGGCATCATCCGTGTCCCGACCCAGCCCGGTATGGGCGTGGAACTCGATCCCGCCAAGATCGAGGAGGAGCGCGAACTCGACTGGGAAGAATGACGTCGTCCACCGTATTGACTTCCTCGGCTGAGAGGCCTCGAAGCTCGCGGCATGGCCGTCTCGCCCGAGCAGAGCGCACCGTCTGGCAGCGGCTGCCGTTCACCGTGTCGCGGTGCCCGTGCGACTCGCTCGCCCCCGAACATCCGTGCAGGAGGCGAGGGATCGGTCGCGAGCGAGCCGCTGCGAGAAGCAGAAGATGCAGCGGAGCAGGCTGTTCCTTATCCTTGTCGAAGGGCCGCCCGGAGGACTGATCCGAGCGGAACGGTCAGTCTGTCGAGCCCGCGCCGGGAAGGAGCACTGGCGAGCGTGCAACAGTGGGTCACCGAGACGTTGGTCGCGCTGGGCTATCTCGGTCTCTTTCTGCTCCTCATCGCTGAGACGATCTTCCCGCCGATCCCGTCCGAAGTGGTGTTGCCGCTCGCTGGGTTCCTCGCTGGCCGGGGATTTCTCGATGTCCGCCTCGCTATCGTCGTCGCGACGCTCGGCTCCTACACCGCGGCCACTCTCCTCTACACGGTCGGACGGTTCGGCGGCCGGAGCGCGCTTCTCCGTTTCGGAGCATGGCTGCACCTCGATCCCGCGACGGTCGCCTCGGCCGATCGCTGGTTCCTCCGCTGGGGATCGCTCGTCGTGCTCTGGGGTCGGCTCGTACCGGTGGCCCGCAGCGTCGTGTCCGTCCCGGCCGGTACCTTCCGCATGCCCTTCTGGCGTTTCAGTGCGCTGACGATCGTCGGGAGCGGTGCGTGGAACACGGCCCTGATCGGGAGCGGCTGGCTGCTGGGTGAAAACTGGGAACTCGTTGCCGCATGGGTCGACCGCTACACGACGGCAGTCGTCGTGCTGGCAGCACTCGGGCTCGCCGCGCTCGGCGTGCTGGCGATCCGGCGACGTTCCCGCTGGCTCCCACGCCTCCTGCGTCAGCAGGCACCGTCGTCGCACCGTCACGAGAATCGGCGATAGGATAATCGACCCGTCGGGCGGACGTACGAGCACGACCGCGCGGTCACCGGTCAGCTGGCACACCAGGTGAGCAGGCGCACTAGTCCGGGCGATTCACTCAGCGCGATCGAGCACTTCCAAAACACGACCCAGCTGCTCCAGCCCCTCCAGCGTATTCGGCTCGATCCGCAGCTGCAGATGTTGGATCCCCGCACGAGCGTACGCCCGAAACTCCTCGGCGATCTCCTCCGGCGTCCCGCGCACCGGATCAGCGACCACACCATAGATACGCCCGTGGCCGGGAAAGGCGACCAACGCTGAGGCCGAGAGCGTCACGCTCGACCAGTCCCGCCCGACATCCCGACAGGCCGCTCGAAACGCCTCGATCTGCGGCCCGAGCCCGCTCGCTCGGTTTCCGGTGAAGTCGTAGTAGGTATTCCAGATATCGGCATATTGGGCAGCCAGCCGGAGAACCCGCGGACCGTTCCCGCCGACCAGGATGGGCGGCCCCTGCGAGCGTGGGCCGCGCGGTCGCAGCAAGCAATCGCGCACTGTGTAGAATTCACCCGCGTAGTCGATCCAACCGTTGCGCAGTAGACCGTGGACGATCGCCAGCGCTTCGGCGAACCGACTGACACGTCGCTCCCAGGGAAAACCGAAGCGGCGAAATTCCTGCTCCGTGTTCCCGGCTCCCAACCCGAGGATCAATCGCCCTCCCGAAATCTCGTTGACCGTTTCCGCCATCTTGGCGATCAGTGCCGGATTGCGCCAGTTGGTACAGAGAACGAGCGTTCCCAGCGTGATCCGCTTCGTGACCGCGGCGAAGGCGGAAAGGAGCGACCAGCATTCCCAGATCCCTTCTGGTTCACCGTCCGGTGTGCGGTAAAGAAGATGATCCACGACCCAGAGCGAGTCGAGCCCGATCTCCTCGGCGAGGCGTGCCATCGCCTCGAGATCGCTCCAGCGCGGAAGACGCCCATTCCAGCGATACTCCCCTTGGGGGACCAGAATGCCGATCCGCAGCGGTCGGTTGCGCATCGCACTGGTCATTCGCCATCCCTCCTCGCACTCGGCCACGCTCCATCCGAGATCGTTTTTCGCGCGTTCGCGGGCAGAGCGCAACCAGACAGGCAAGAAAGGGCCCGCTGCGGTCTCGCAGTGGCTCCGCACCGAGTGCTCACGGTCAGCAGTCGCGCCCGCAGCGACGAGCGCGCCTCCGACGATGCTGGTAGACGATGCCGTTCGTGCCACACCAGGCAGCCCACGACCGAGCGGCCCGTACGAGCGATCAGGCTCGATTCCCAGCGGGGACCGAGCAGATCGCCCATGGGTCGCACGGACCGGCTCGCCAACGCCGGTGCTCTGCCGAGGAGCGACCGCTTGCTCGGCAACGCGCGGGGTCGGCTGCAGACGCGTCGCGACCGGACTCGCTCGAAACGAGTCCCCTGGCAAAACGCAGTGAGCGCGTGCGAACACTGCTCCGGCCTGTTCGCCAGCCTCCTCGCGTGCGATAGGATGAGGCACGGGAGGACAGGATGGAACGCGGGCAACGCTCGGAAGAGCGAGCACGACTGGCGACCTTCATGCTCGGTCACTTCAGCGTCGATTTCATGAGCGGGCTCCTGCCAGCCCTCTACCCACTGCTCGCGCGCGAACTCGGTCTCGATTACAGCCAGATCGGCACCCTCGCCCTGGCCTACACTGCGGCTGTCTCGCTGACGCAGCCGTTTTTCGGTTACCTGGCGGATCGCTGGGGTGTGCGGCGGCTCGCGCCGCTGAGTCTCCTGTGGTCCGGCATCTTCCTCGGCCTATACGGTCTCGTCCGTCGCCCGGAACTGCTCTACCCGTTCGCCTTCCTGGCCGGGTTCGGATCGGGCGCGTACCACCCGATCGGCGCATCGCGGGCCGCGGCGCTCGCCCGGGAGCACCAGCGGAACACGACGATGTCGATCTACACCGTGAGCGGCACCATCGGCTATGCACTCGGCCCCTTGGCCGGGGTGATCCTCTTCCGCGTCTTCGGGCTCATGGGCACGCTCGTCACCGTCCCGATCGGGCTCCTCGCCGCCGCCCTCGTTCGGTGGGGACTCGGCCATTTCGCCGAGTCGCTTGCACCGTCGGACCGCCGGAGCGGCGGCGAGACTCGTCAGGCGATCGCCTGGCGAGCGCTCCTGCCGATCCTCGCAGTGGTCATGTTGCGGAGCTGGGCCTTCATGACCGTCGCCACCTTCGCCCCAGTGTGGTATCGCGAACTCGGCTACGAAGTGCTCTACGGTGTCGTCGCGACCGTCATCGTGGCCAGTGGAGCCGCCGGGACACTCCTCGGCGGTTTCTTGGCGGACCGCCTCGGCTCCTGGCGCGTCCTATTGGGTTCGCTCGGGCTGGCGATCCCTGCCCTCCTCGCCTTTGCCGCGACGACGAGCCCGCTCGGCCTGCTCGCCGCGGCCAGCTTCGGTCTTTTGGCCGATGCCTCTATCTCCATCACGTTGGTCGCAGCGCAGCGCTTGCTGCCTGGTCGCGCCGGCGTCGCCTCCGGTTTCATCCTCGGGATGGGCTTCGTCACCGGCGGGATCGGCGCACCCGTGACCGGTTGGATCGCCGATCGGATCAGCTTGCAGGCAGCGCTCGGCCTGACCGCATTGGCACTGGTTGCCGCGCTCGCACTCTGCTGGTCGATCCCGGCCACAGCCCTGCGGCGACCGGCGCTCGCACCTGTAGGCAGCCGCTCCTGACTGCCCGAGCCGGGCCACTCCGGCGCGGGCAGTCAGCGTTGAGTCAGGTAGCGCTATCAGCGGTAGCGGTTGTAGGCGAACTCGATAAAGCGATCGTCGAGATTCAGCGCGGCGGCGACCAGCTGCGGGCCATTCCGCGGAATCAGGGCGCGGGCATCGGGCTGCTCGATCTGACCGAGCGAGACTTTGACCAGATACTCGCGGTACTCCTCGAAGTACGGCAAAAGATGCCGGAGGATGGCGTAACGGTCGACCGAGCGGATCACCTCGATCATGGTCTCGATCACGCTGATGACCGTCTCGTAGCCGACTTCTTCCTGCCTCCAGTCCAGCTCGAGGTTGGGCAGTGGACGCCCGAGTTCGCGGAGCAAAGACGGATCGGCGGTGATGACTTCTTCGAGAAGCGAGTCAACGCTGTAGACCGGATCAGCCAGCTTGGACAGCGCCTCCATCGCTCGCTTCGCCCAGAGCCAACACCCGCGGGTCTCCTCGACGGTGATCCCGAGCTTGTCGCCGACCATTGTGTCCCCACTCAGGGTGTACACGATTCCCAACGACTCGCGCACCCAGTCGCAACCAGCCGGCTCATTGTGCCCGAGCCAGATTGCGGCATCGCCGCCATCCGGTTCACCCGGATCGTCAGAAGCGAGATCGAGCCACTTTTCGACGCCGAGCTCGCGCGCCAGCTGATAACCGTACTCGCCAAGCGTGCCGAAGTGGTAGACGAACCGACACATCCCGAGATCAGGAGCCACCCGTCGCAGATACTCCCAGTCGTCGTCGGAGAGAGTCTCCAGCTTATCGAATCTGACGTAATGCCAGAACCAGCACGCCCAATAGCTGAGATCGCCGAGCTGAGCGTCGAAATAACCATTGTTGTCGTACCAGCCGCGGTATGCCTCCTTGTAGAGGCGTTCGTAATGCCAACGATCGAAGTGCTCATAGAAGCTGATGTCGTCCATCGCGCGTCCTCCTTGCGCTCGTCCGGACCGACCGTCATCGTCAGTCTCGTCTCGGCGCGAGAACACAGGTGTTCCCGTCCCGGGCAGTTCGCTCGCGGATCATGTCAGGCCAGCCTCCGTCGTCGAGCCGCGCTCGCAGCGGCCCGGTCGACTCCGGGGCGTCCGCTCGCCCTCTGCAGCGTCCCGACGCTCGGTCATCGAGGCCGGGTACCCCGCTGGACCGCGCCGGAGACACCGACATCCGCCGTACCCGAGCGCACACCGGTGCCCCAGGCGCGAGTGTCCAGCGCAGTCGAAGGCCCGCCGTTGCGACGCGAGTCCCCGGAGTGCACCGCCAGCCGGACGCAGCGATGCTCTGCGCCGCGAGAAAGCGGAGTGACTCGTGACATCCCCAGGGTCTCGCGCCCGCGATCGGGTCCGCTCGCCTGCGAGCCTGCCACCTACCACCAAGAGTCAGCCAACCGATCGGCTGCTCCTCGCTCCTCAGGCGCACTCGTCGGACGCAGCGAGCCGCTCCAGATAGTCCTCCCGAACCGGATGAAAGATATCGTAAAAGACGACCGCTTCGAGCGCCTCTGCCTCGTGTTCCATACCCGAAGGAATATGGATCGCCTCGAACGGCCCGAGCACCCGCTCCTCGTCACCGATGCGGAAGCGCAGCCGGCCACTGATGACGAGACACATCTGTTCGTGCGGATGAGCATGCGCCGGCGTCTTCGCCCCGGCTGGTGCCTCCACGCGGACGAGCATGAGCTGATCGCCGGCGAACGGCCGCAAGGTGAATGGGCCGAACGGCATGACGGGAAGCGAACGCGTATCGACCGCCTGGCCCATCATCGCCCCCGTGAGCAGTTCCTCAGCTTCACTGGCCCTGCGCTGTGAAGCGCGCGCGGAGTCGGCGCGCGGCTTCGACCATGTTGCTGAGCGATGGCCAAACCTCCTCCGGACGCCGGGTCTTGAGTCCGCAGTCCGGATTGACCCACAGCTGCTCCGGTCGCAGGAATGCGAGCGCACGCTCCAGCAGCTCGAGCATCTCCTCGACGCTCGGGATCCGCGCGGAGTGGACGTCGTAGACGCCCGGACCAATCTGCCGCGGGTAGCGGTACTCCTGGAACGCCTGCAGGAGCTCTCCCCGACTCCGACTGTTCTCGATCGAGATGACGTCCGCGTCGAGCGCGTCGATCGCCTCGATGATGTCGTTGAACTCGCTGTAGCACATGTGCGAGTGGATTTGCGTGTCGTCACGAACGCCCGAACTCGCCAGGCGGAAGGCGCGCACGGCCCACTCGAGGTACTCCGGCCAGTCTGCTCGACGCAAGGGAAGCCCCTCACGGAGCGCCGGCTCGTCGATCTGGATCATGCTGATCCCGGCAGCCTCCAGGTCACGAACCTCGTCGCGCAGCGCCAGCGCGATCTGGTACGCGACCTCGCGTCGCGGGATATCTTCCCGGACGAACGACCAGTTCAGGATCGTCACCGGACCGGTCAGCATGCCTTTGACCGGTTTCTCGGTCAGCGACTGCGCACACCGACTCACTTCAACTGTCATCGGTCGTGGTCGCGCCACATCACCGAAGATGATCGGCGGTCTGACCACGCGGCTCCCGTACGACTGCACCCAGCCATGTTCGGTCAGGACGAATCCTTCCAGTTGCTCGGCGAAGTACTCCACCATGTCGGCACGCTCGTACTCGCCGTGCACCAGGACATCCAGCCCGATCTCCTCCTGACGCCGGATGACCTCGGCGATCCGCTCGCGGATGAACCCCCAATAGTCCTCATCCGAGAGCTTGCCGGCACGCCAGCGTGCACGGGCCTGGCGGACGTCCGGCGTTTGCGGAAAGCTGCCGATCGTCGTCGTCGGAAAGAGGGGAAGGTGGAAGCGCGCCCGCTGGAGCGGTTCGCGCATCTCGTACGGCGACTGGCGCCGGAAGTCGTCCTCGGTGAGCGCAGCCAGCCGCTCGCGCACGTCGCGCCGGTAGACCCGAACCTCGTCCAGCGCCAGGCGAAACGCCTCCGCGTTCTGCTCGAGCTCTTCCAGAATGGCTGCACGTCCCTCGTTGAGTGCACGCGTCAAGATCACCAACTCTTCCAGTCGTTGCTCAGCGAACGCCAGCAATGCGCGCACTGCAGCCGGGAGCTTGGTTTCCAGTCGCACGTCGTGCGGGAGATGCAAGAGCGTGCAGGACGGCTGGACCCAGATACGCTCCGGCTCCACATGCTCGGCGATCTCTTCCAGCTTCTCGAGAGCTTCCACAAGATTCGTTCGCCAGATGTTGCGCCCATTCACGACTCCCGCACCGATCACCTTCCCCTGGGGGAAGCCGTGCCGGTTGAGCAAAGCTCGGTTACCGTCGTCCCGCACGAAGTCCAGACCGATCCCTTCGATCGGCAGACTCATGACGACGTCCCAACTCGCATCGTCGAGACTGCCATAGTAGGTCTGCAGCATCAGCTTCGGACGAGCGCTCGCTTCGCCGAGCACGCGATAGGCTGCCCGGAGCAGCTGCAACTCTTCGTCGCTGCGATCCTGCACGAGAACCGGCTCGTCCATCTGGACCCACTCGGCACCAGCCCGTGCGAGCCGCTCCAAGACCTCCTGGTAGATCGGGAGCAATTGCTCCAGGTGCTCGCGCAACGGCCGCTGGTGATACTTGCCGAGGAGCAAAAGCGAAATCGGGCCCAGCAGAACCGGCTTGGCCGGTCGTCCCAAGAGCGACGTCGCCTCGGCGAACTCGAGGAAGGGCTTGGCGCTGGCCAGACGCGGACCAGGCGCATCGAATTCCGGTACGAGATAGTGGTAGTTGGTATCGAACCACTTCGTCAACTCGAGCGCTGGAACACCCGGTGCCCCCCGCGCCATGGCGAAGTAGGTCGGCAGACTGACTTCTGGCTCGGCCGAGCCGAACCGGGACGGCACGAGCCCGACCAGACAGATCGTATCCAGGACATGGTCGTAGAGGCTGAAATCGTTACAGGGAATCTGATCGATCCCGGCCTGGAACTGCACACGCCACGCCGCTTCGCGGACTGCTCGAGCCGTCTCCTGCAAGGCCGCTGCATCAGCCTCACCGGCCCAGTAACGCTCGAGGGCCCGCTTCAGTTCACGCTGCTTGCCGATTCGGGGATAGCCGAGGACCGAGCTCTGGGCCATGCGCTCCCTCTCTCCTCTGTTCGGTTCACTCAGGCTTGCGATCGCTCATCACGACTCGCTCGGCGACGATAACACGCGATGAGCGCATCGTCAAAGGGCAGACGAGCGCTCGCTGGATCGCGAGCCGGCCGAAACAGGCGTTGCGGACGCGAAACGGGGAGGCACGCTGGTGCGCACCTCCCCGCCTTTCTCGAGCGCCGATCTCTTCAGGACTCAGCACCGTCGGCGCTGGCCCCCTCACTGACCAGTCGCCGGATCATGCGTGCGACCTCCGGCCTCATGAAGTAGATCCGCCGGCCTGGAGCATCGTCGCCACCCGTCCGAAACTCGACCGGCTCCTCTTTGTGTGGGAAACGCCGCATCGCGTGGCCAACCGAACTGAGTCGCCCACCGATAACGCGGGCTGGTACCCCCAGCGCCCGCTCGAGATCCACCATCGGGTACCCCTCAGGGCGCTTGGCGATCTCCGCCAGGATCTGCCGCGCACCGTCCTGCAGGCGGCTCCAGAACTGCCGGAACTCTTCGAACGTCCACGGTTCACGCTCACCGAGTGGTCGCACACCCTCACTGACCTCGAACTCTCCTGTCGTCAGTCCAGCGAGTCGTTGCAGAACTTCCTGAATCGCCCCAATCTCTTGCGAGTCTCCCTCGATCGTGATGACGATTCGCGCCATCGCTTCCTCCCGAAGCACCGATTCACACTATCAACACAGGAATCATACTCTCACTCTGCATTGCGCGCAAGCCCTCCTATCCACCCTTTTTCTTCCGAATCACTCTCCCTGAGTGTTCTGTTCATCGATCAGAGCGAACCAGCTGCTCGGAATCGTCCCGACCACCGGAAGAATACGCGCCGGCGCGAAATACGGAAAATCGAACTCGACTGGTTCTCCAGCTCTCTTTCCTGGCACAGGCATGAGGCGAGCCGTGAGTGGTTTCCCCAAACGGGTGGCGAGCGTCGCGGTATCGAGAACGATGGCGGCGAGCTGCTCGACTGTCGTCTCGCCAGGCAAGGGAACGACATCGAGCCCGACGCCGCAGACCGCTGCCGCAGCGAGCAAAAGCGGTAACGAAACCGATTCATAGCCCGCTCGCAACCCGAGCACCGCGTCTTCCAGAACAGGCAACATCACGCCACAGAACCCGGTGCGCGGTACCGGAATGTCGCGCAGAACGCGCGTCAGCGACGCGATTACCGTCAGCGTTCCCACTCCCCCGAAGGGTTGGACACCGAGCCGCTCGATCGCGCCAGCGATACTGCGCGTGATCTCCGGGTGCGGTGCCAGGGAGACGTCGATGCCGAGAAAGCGCGCCCCCACCTCCCCCGCCAATCGTTCCGCAACGGCAGCGAGTTGGCGCGCCCGGGCCGTCAAGCGCTCACGCAACCGACGCTCAGCTTCAGCCAATGACTGCGCGCCGGCGAAGGCCTCGCCTACCTCGTCCGCCGCCTCCCATGCGACCGAAAACGCGAGCGGTCCACCGTCATGGTACGCTGCCGGAAAGAACGGGATACCCGGTGGGCAGAGTGTCAGTGCCGCGAAACGTAAATTGCCCAGACCTGCCGGTGTTCGGCGGGAGAGTGCCGCGATGATCTCGGCAGCCCAGCGGACTGCTGGCAACGAGAGCGTCCCCTTTTCGTCGGTCACTGCGAGTGCCGCGAAAAGGCGTTCCTCAGCCACCAATGCCTCGAGCAGACTCGGGCACCAGGCGAGTTCCCGAGGACGGACCGGCCCCATCGAGACATAGTCGAAACCCCACGCCTCCGCCAGCCGACACAGTGCGCTCGCCAGCGCTTCCGTCTCCCCCGGAGCGACGATCGTCGGAAACGGCTGCGTGGCCAGCCGTACCGATTGCAGCTCGAGACCGCTCTCAGCACAGCCGGCACGCACCCGCTCGACGACACGACCGAGCTCTTCTCCACCCACGATCCGCCCACCGTTCCAGGTGCTCGTCCACCCCACGGTTACCGCTCTGACACGCACGGCTCGCCTCCCACGAGATATCGCTCGTCCTTCACCGGCGTATACTGCCATGAGTGCCGAGGATGGGGAGCAGCGGGGTAGGCCCGACGATGCAGCGAACGATCGAGCAACTCATCGGACAGGTACCTGCCCGCGTCATGCTCCTCTTTCGCGACCTCGACGAGGATCTCGAAATCGCGTACGACGCCGACCGTCCCGTCGTGGCCGCGAGCACGATCAAGCTCCTGGTGTTGGCCAGACTCTATCGCGCCTTCGCGCGCGAGCAGCTCGATCCGCGAGCCCGCGTGCGGATCGCCTCCGATCAGGTCGTGCCCGGCAGCGGGGTCCTGCGCTGGTTGGCCGAGCCGCCCCCGATGACGCTCCGCGACCTGGCTGTTTTGATGACGATCGTGAGCGACAACGTCGCAGCGAATGCGCTCATCGACGTGCTCGGCTTCGCGGCGATGGAGGAACTCGTTGTCGAACTCGGCCTCACCGGCACCGCACTGCGACGCCCGTTCTGGGGACGGGCAGCCTACCCCGGCGAGCCGGAAAATCTGGTGACCGCCCGCGATCTCGCCACGCTCCTCGCTGCTCTGGAACTCGGTCACATCGTCCCAGAAGGACATTGGTTGGACGATCTCCGCATGCTGCTCCGCGCACAGCAATTTCGGGACATCATTCCGGCGCGCCTGCCGGAAGCGGTCATCGTCGGCAACAAGACCGGTACGCTCCTCGGCTCCGTGCACGATGCTGCCCTGCTTTGGGCCCCGTTCGGACGGGCTGTTCTCGTGCTGCTCACCAGCGGGGTGACCGATTTCGAAGCGACCCGACGCGCGCTCGCTGATCTGGCCAAAGAGGTCGTCGATCACTGGCAACAGGCTAGGCAACGAGGCAATTCGACGAGAGGAGGACGCTGAGATGTCCGATCTCCAGCTGCGCCATGTCGGGACACCGCCAGCAGCGCAGCGCGTCCTGGTGATCGGTGCCCACCCCGATGATCCGGAATTCTTCTGTGCCGGGGCGATCGCCCGCTGGATCGCTGCCGGGACGATCGTCCACTATGTCGTCGTGACATCGGGCGACAAGGGAATACCAGAGGACTGGACTGATCCTCGTCCCTTCGTCACCGTTCGCGAGAACGAACAGCTCGCTGCCGCTGAAGAACTTGGTGTGCAAGGTGTGACGTTCTTGCGTCTCCCTGATGGTGAAGTGTTCGATACGCTCGACCTGCGTGCTCAACTCACTGGAGAAATTCGGCGTTTTCGTCCCGACATCGTCTTGACACACGATCCGCTGACGCGACTCTACCGCCAGCATCCTGATCACCGCGCGGTGGGAGCAGCGGCCCTGGCAGCGGCTTTCCCAGCGAGCCGCTTGGCCACCTTCTTCCCTGAGCAACGGGAAGCTGGGCTTGAGCCCCATACCGTTCGAGTCGCCCTGCTCTTCGGCACCGACCGGCCCGATACCTTCATCGACATTGCACCCGTTTTCGAACGGAAGCTCGCTGCGCTCCGCCGTCATACCAGTCAAGCCAGCGCATTCCCGGGAGGGTTGGAGACCCGGGTACGGATGCGCGCCCGCGAGGCAGGCGCACCAGCGGGGTTGGAACTCGCCGAAGCATTCCTGTGGGTCGACCTCGAGTGAGCACGCTGCAACGGTGCGCCGCAACTCACGGGGACCCGACCCGATCCCGCACGCGCGGGATCACCTCCTCGACGAAGTGGCGAGCCTGGGCCAGATAATCGCCGGCTACCGGCCAAAAGACGAACGTGTCCATACCGAGTTCAGCGAAACGCGCGATGGCGTCTGCCCAGGCATCAGCTGGCCCACCGAGCAGTCCGGGCCGGTTCACGCGATAGGAACGGCCTCCGGGAACGTCGAGCACCCCGAGCAGGTTATAGAGCCGACGGATGGTGGCAGGGTCGCGACCAACTCGTTCGGCACCTTCGTTCACCCACTGGTTCACCTGCGGTAACTTTTCCGGGAGAACATAGGGTGTCGAGACAGTGATGCCATCGGCCAGCTCACCGGCGAGTCGGAGCGCTCGCGGTTTGATCGCACCGACCCAGAGCGGGATCGGGCGAGTCGGGGCGGGCCCGAACACGAGATGATCGACGCGAAAAATAGGGCCCTCGTAGGTGACCGGCTCGCCGCTCTTTGCCCTCTCCCACAGGAGTCGGCAGAGTCGCAACGCATCCTCGATCGCTGCGAGCGCCTCACCCGGCGACCAACGGGGTCCTCCCATCGCGGCGATGCCGTCCCAAATTCCACCGGATCCTAATCCCAACTCGACCCGCCCTCCGGTCAAGCGGTCGAGGGTCGCTGCTGCTTTTGCCAGCATCGGCGCTGGACGGAGAGCGAGTGTGGCCACATTCATCAGAACATGGACGCGCTGGGTCCGAAGCGCAACGGCTGTCAGGACTGTCCACGTCTCAGCGAAGCGTGGGTTGTAGGCGTGATCTTGCATCGCCACCAGGGCGATGCCAGCGGTATCTGCGAGTTGGGCCAGTGCTTCGATTTCCCATGGACGATCGATGACTGGGTCGATGTTCAGTCCGAAGGCCAAGCTCGTTCGCTCACGCACCGTCGGTACCTTCCATTCCCCATGCACACCGCTTCCCCGTATCCACCCGACCAGTCGTGGGATGACGGCCAACTCGCGCCGGAACGCGTTTACCGGATCGTCGCGTCGCTCGAGCACTGTCATGCAGTCGGCTGCAGGCTTCGGATCGGACTGGAGAACGCGCTCGGAGCGAACGTTGGAGATACAGGCAGCGCATAGTCTCTCCAGTCGCGGCGCGCTGAGGTTTCACACTCGATACGACTCGTCCAGCGCCGCAGGACAGACCCACAGACTGCCGAACCCGTCCAACCAGCAGTGGGCGAAAGCGATCGCCGCGGGATCGACCCGCTCGACCGCCTCACTCATCGTTCGCAGTTCGACCAGCACCGTGAGCGGATCAGCGCCAGCACTACCGCGAAGTTCTCGTTCCCTGCGCGCGTCAGCCTGAGCAGGAAGCCGTTGCGGATCTTCGCCGTCTGCTGGCCGAGCTCGAGGGCATCGTACGGCTGGACGAGCACAGCGTACGGCATACAGGCAACCGCTCGGTCGAGCGACCGATTGATCCTGGCTGACATCGAGAGAACCGGACTCGCTCGATCGACCTGGGGACTGGTGCGTACGACGAATGCTCGTCCGAGAAGGGGGTAGTCCACGTTGCTTCGACATGAGCCAGAATACGCTCGTGCGGTCGTCCGACGCCGCTGCACAGCAATTCACCCGGTTCTCGACGCGTGCCCCCTCCAGCGACCGGGTTCGTGGCACCTCGTAAAGGTTCGGCAAGGAGAGGACTGGAGGCAGCCAGTCACCCGTCCTTGCCGCGCAACTGTCGCATCCGCGGCCAGCGTTCACCAATCTGGGTCTCGATTTCCTGGACTGGGGTCGGTTCACGGCTCACCCCTCTGATATCCTCCGATCGTCGCGAGTCCAGTCGCGCGCGAGTCCGACAGCCAGCCGGAGAGAACGAAAGCTTCGCTCAGCACCATGACTGCCTCTCAGAGGTGAAGGCGTGAACCGCCCCTGGTCTCGAGAGCATCCCACGCAGTGACCGCCTCCCAACCCCCTAACTCGAGACGCTGGTGCGTCACGCGGTCGAGACTGGCCGCCGCTCGGGTCAGGACTTCTGGCTGAGCCGAGGGAAAATTGGCTCCAGCATGTGCCAGGTATCCCGTTTCGTTATGTGCAGCGAGCTCAGTAAGCAATGTGCGGGATGTCATGAACACCGAGTCCGGTAGGGTGATCCTGAACGGTCACTAGGTCGAGATTAACCTGCTCTGCGACCTGCGCCGACTCGAGCGCGCGATGGTCCCGTCGTCACGACCTATCCGACCTCGCACTGCCTCCAGACACAGCCACGCCGGAGCACGCTGACCGAAAAGAGAGCGAGTGAGCACAGCGGAAACATCGAGCTACACCAACTTTCACTGAGGCACGCGACCCAGCTGTTCCATCACCGCGTGCAACCAAGCCTCGTACTGCGCTTCGCTGCGCGCGCCGCTCGAGACATACTCGCCAGCGGCGACCAGCGTCGGCACCGCCCAGACACGGAGTTCCCGCGCACGGGACAAATCTGCCCGCACAGCGTCGAGGACAGTCTGACTCCGGTACGCCTCTTCCCACGCCTGGACATTCAAGCCGACGTCAGCTGCGCACTCGCGCAGGACGATCTCGTCGGCAATATTGCGGCATTCGATCAAATGCGCCTGCTGAATCCGATCGAACAGATCCCAATGCGCAGCTTGGCCACCCAGCACTTCGGCTGCCTTGCAGGCACGGAGACCAGGTAACGAGTACGGATAATCGAACGGTCGTGTCGCCATCAGATCGGGTCGGAAGCGGTGCTCGTCATCGTATCGGTTGGCCATTCGCCAGTGCTCGAGGATTTCGGCTTTGCCTCGCTCCTTCGAGCCGAAGAGGGCGACGATCGCCTCTGGTGTCGGTGCCAACGCAAAGCACCGGTGCACGAACTGGACCTCAGGATGACGCGCCGCTACTCGCCGCAACCGTGGCGACGCCACGGCACACCATGCTCAGAGAACGTCGTGAAAGAACTCGACGACGATGGTCACGGTCAGCTCCCCAAGCTGAGCGGCCACGGCGTCGGCACCCCGAGGAGAGCGAGCGCTGCGCCAGCCAGCGCGAGATTCTTCAAGAAGTGTGCCATCTGATTGGCCCGCATCATGGGATCGCTCTCCGCCCAGAAGTTGTGCATCCAAAAGGCAACCGGCACGAGAAAGATGATGAGAAGGAGATTACCGATGACCGGCTGGTACCCGGTCGCGACGCTCGCACCACCGAGAAGCAGCATGATCCCGGTGATGATGACCGCGGCCTGCGGGGCTGGAACTCCTTTGGATGCAGCATAGCCACTCATCGCTCGCCACATCGCAAAGTGATTGACGCCGTTGATCACGAAGAAGAGCCCGAAAATCACTCGACCAGCCAAAAAGGCCCACTCCATATTCTCCCCCTCTCGGTCGCCCATCGAGCTGCAGCGAAAGCGAAGCGGGGGCTTCTCGTTGCCCCCGCCCCTGCTGTCTCACACCGCATCCTTGCGCACCAACTCGACCTCGATGAACACGTCGACTGTGTCACCGACCAGCCAGCCACCGGCTTCCAGAGCCACGTTCCAGCTGGCTCCAAAATCATGCCGGTTGATCTTCGTCCGCGCCTCGAACCCGGCGCGTACACCACCCCACGGATCCTTGGCGACACCGTGGAATTCCGCATCGAGGGCGACTTCCTTGGTCACCCCGCGAATCGTGAGATCACCGACGACTCGGTAACGGTTTCCTCCGAGTGGCTCGATGCGCTTGCTCACGAAGGTGATCGTCGGATAGTGCTCGACGTCGAGGAAATCCGCTGAGCGAAGATGCGCGTCCCGTCGTTCCTCGCGCGTATCGATACTCGCTGCATCGATCGTCACCTCGACCTTGCCACTCTCTGGATGCGCTGGATCGAACTCGACCCATCCCGAGAACGACTTGAACTGTCCACGCACGGTCGTCACCATGAGGTGCCGAACCGCGAACGTGATTTGGCTGTGAGCCGGATCGATCTCCCAACGGGCCAAACCTGTAAGTTCCGGCGCGACCGTCGTCACCCTCAGTCCTCCTTTCTCCATTCCTTAACTACGCAATCCGTAGCAACTACGACTATCATAGTGCTCGCGTGGCGGGCTGTCAAGAGTGAGACCGTGACATCGCTGGGCTGCACTGCTCAGTCGCTGGTCTCCTGGCCGATGCTGCTCTCGCAGGATGGCACCACACGTCCCCAGAGAGCAGCGCAGTACAATGAGAACAGCGAGGTTGGATGATGCGACGCGAGAGCTCCCACGAAGCCACCTGTCCGATCGCACGCGCAGCCCGACTGCTCGGTGACCACTGGGTACTCCTCATACTCCGCGAACTCGGTCGAGGGAACCGTCGTTTCCAGGAACTTCTGCTCGCAACCGGAATCAGCCCTGCGGTACTCTCTCAACGCTTGCGGTACCTGGAAGCCGAAGGGCTCGTCTCCCGCCACGCGTATGCCGAAGTTCCACCACGCGTCGAGTATGCGCTCACCGAAAAGGGGCGGGCCGCTCTTCCGCTCATCGATCAACTGCGCGAATATGGCGAACGCTGGCTGAATCCGGAACCTCCCGAGACCGACGACCTCGACTTCGTCGAGTCAGCTTCAGCCGAAGCGTGAGACGACGAGGGAATTCCAGTGCGCATCGTCTCGCTGTTACCGAGTCTCACCGAGATCTGCTGGGCACTGGGGCTCGCCGACGAACTCGTCGGTGTGACTCACGAATGCGACTATCCGCCCCTGGTGCGCTGCAAACCGCGTGTCACTCGCAGCCTGCTGCCGCCGAACCTCAGCCACGCGGAGATCGATGCAGCGGTCCGCGAGCGCACAGCCGCACGGTTGCCGCTCTATGCGCTCGATACGGAACTCCTGGCCACCCTGCAGCCGGATCTCATCTTGACCCAAGCGCTCTGCCCGGTCTGTGCTATCTCGATCGATGACGTTTGCCAGCTCGCGGCTACTCTTCCCGGTCCACCGCGCGTGCTCTCGGTCGAACCAACAACGCTCGAGGAAATCCTGATCTCGGTCGAACTCGTCGCTCGCGAGACGGGGCGCGAGCGAACGGCACGAGCCATCGTTTCGGCACTGCGCCAGCGGCTCGCCTGGATCTCGGCGCGACTCGCTGGTCGCACAGAAGAGCCGCGAGTTGTCTGCCTGGAATGGCTCGAGCCCCCGATCGTCGCGGGTCACTGGGTTCCGGAAATGGTCGCGGCAGCGGGCGGCCGAGACGTACTGGGTATCGCCGGACAACCCTCGTACACCGTAACCTGGGATCAGGTTGCAGCCGCCGAGCCGGATATCCTGGTCGCCATGCCTTGTGGGTACACCCTTTCCGAGACGGTCGATTTGGCTCACCAACTCCTCGGCCACCCGATCATCCAGTCGATCCCGGCTGTCCAGCGAGGTGCGCTCTGGGCCGTGGATGCCTCAGCCTACTTCAGTCGCCCCGGTCCACGCGTCGTGCGCGGCGTCGAAATTCTCGCCGCCATCTTGCATCCGGAACGCTGCAGCAGCGACGTGCAGCGCCTCGCCGTTCCCGTGCGTACCGGTACACCGCTGGCTCCAGCATGACGATGCTTCGCCGAGTGACGAGCACGGTAAGCCTGCTGTTCGCCAGTATCGGCGGGCTGCTCGCGTTTTTCTATCCGTTTCTGCTCGCGGCAGCCGGCTACGATCCTGGTCCGACACGAGGCATCGAGGTACCGCTGCTCTTTGCCGCGCTCGCCTTCGTCTCGCTCATCGTGCTCGTGACCGGGTTCGCTGATGACGAGGGGATCTTGGCGGATCCAGCCAGGACGATCGCTGTGCTGGCAGTACTGGTCGCTGTCGATAGCCTGCTTCGGTTCGTCCCGAGCCTGATCGGAGCCAGTCCGATCTTTCTCCTGATCGTGCTCAGCGGTTATGTCTTCGGTGCGCGGTTCGGCTTTCTCATGGGTACCCTCACCTTGCTCGTCTCGGCAGCACTGACAGGCGGCATCGGCCCCTGGCTTCCCTTTCAGATGTTGGCAGCCGGATGGATGGGACTCACTGCCAGCTGGCTCCCGCGCTGGCGAGGGTGGCCACGCCGCCTCGCTCTCGTCGCTTTCGGCGTCCTGTGGGGGTTCGCGTTCGGAGCGCTCATGAACCTGTGGTTCTGGCCGTTCGCGGCACCCGGCGTCGCGGAGAGCGGCGGCATCTACTGGACACCGGGCATGACGCTGAGCGAGACGATCGCTGCCTACACGCGCTTCTACTTCGCGACCTCGCTCCTCTTCGATGGAACGCGCGCGTTGGGCAATGCCGCATTGCTTCTCTTGCTCGGCGAACCGCTCGTCATGGTACTGGAACGCTGGAAAGTTCGCTCGACCTGGCACCCCTGGTACGAGCTCCCGACTGGCTAGACGGCTCCCTGCTGGCGCATCGCCGTGATCTCATCCGACGTGTAACCGAGTTCGCCGAGCACTTCCTCGGTATGCTCACCCAGGAGCGGGGGGTAACGCCGTATACGAGCCGGCGTCTGGGAAAAACGCCAGGGGAAACCGGTCTGATCCACCATACCCAATGTGGGGTGTGGGATGCGCTGGTGCAATTCGAGGTGCTGCACTTGCGGATCAGCGAAGACTTCCGGAACCGTGTAGATCGGCCCGCACGGCACTTGGGCAGCATCGAGCCGATGCACGATCTCGGCGGTCGTGAGCGTGCTCGTCACCGACTCGATCCGCTCGACCAGCTCCGGCAAGTTGGTGATCCGGCCAGCATTGGTCGCGAATCGCTCGTCCTCGAGCAAATCGTCCAACCCGAGCGCCCGGCACATGCGCGTGAAGATCGCATCGTTCCCTGCCGCGATATTGACATGTCCATCAGCACTGCGGAACGTCTGGTAGGGCGCGACGATCGGATGCGCATTCCCCGTCCGCTTGGGTGCTTCCCCCGTCGCGAAGTAGATCCCCGCTTGATAGGTGAGGAGCGCGACTTGGCCACCCAGCATGGAGGTATCGATGTACTGCCCTTCACCAGTCTGCGCACGGTGATAGAGTGCAGCGACGATCGCGAGAGCCGCGAACATACCGGCACCGATATCGGCGATCGGGACACCGAAGCGCACTGGCTCCCCCTCCGGAAACCCGGTGACGCTCATGAGGCCGGACATCCCTTGCACGATGAGGTCGTACGCCGTCCGGTCCTTGCCCGGTCCGGTCTGGCCGAAGCCTGAGATCGAGCAGTAGATGATCTGCGGGCGCCGTCCCCGTACCGCCTGATAGCCGATACCCAGTCGGTCGACTGTCCCCGGGCTGAAGTTCTCGACGACGACGTCAGCGCGATCGACCAGTCGCCAGAACACTTCTTGGCCAGCGGGGTGCTTGAGATCCAGGGTGATGCTCCGCTTGTTCCGATTCACCGAAAGGTAGTAGGCGCTCACGCCATCGATGAACGGCGGTCCCCAGGCTCGCGTATCGTCGCCGGTTCCAGGACGCTCGATCTTGATGACGTCTGCACCGAGGTCACCGAGGAGCATCGTGCAGTAGGGGCCAGCCATCACGCGCGTGAGATCGACGACGCGCACACCGCTGAGGGGCAGTCGCTCCATGATCCGTTCGCCTCCCACCCATCCAAAGACAACGACGAACGCCACCGACACCGGTGGCGCACCTCATACTGTGCCACAAATCAGCTCGCAGCGCCACGCTCAGCGACGCGGCACGTCAGTCGGCCGGGGAACCAAGCCGTGCGAGATGGCGTAGATCACCGCTTGCGTGCGATCCCGCACTCCCAGCTTTTGGAACAGGGCAGAAAGGTTGTTTTTGACTGTGCTCTCGGCCAAATTGAGCGCATCCGCGATCTGGCGATTGTTGTAACCCTGTGCCAACAGCCGCAGCATCGTCAGCTCACGATCCGAGAGGTCCTGCCCTCGAGTCGGCGCCTTCGTCAGAAGTCGTTGGTATTCGCGCATCAGGATCGGGGCGAGATCCGGGTCGATCGTGGCACCACCCTCGGCGGCGACATGAATCGCCCGGAGCAACTCCTCCGGTTTGCTGTTCTTGACGAGATAACTGCGCGCTCCGGCACGAATCGCGTGGAGGACATACTCCTCGTCATCGTACATCGTCAGCATGAGGACATGAACATGTCGGTATTGTTGGACGATCGCCTCCGTCGCACGGATGCCATCCATCCCCGGCATGTTGATGTCCATGAGCACCACATCCGGCTGGAGCTCGGCGACCATTTTCAGCGCGTCCTGACCATTGGCTGCTTCACCGACGACCTCGATCGCAGGATCGGTCTCGATCAGCTGGCGCAGCCCTTCGCGAAAGAGGTCATGGTCATCGACGATCAGCACCCGAATCCGCCGTCCGTTCCCCATCTCGCGCTCCCGCTCCGCCTGCCCATCACTGGTCCGGCTCTGCTCGCTTCTTGCTCCATTCAACTCCAAGTCTCGCTCAGTTGTCATCACCGGAACGTCCTGATCTTCCCGATGGTGCTCACAACGCCCGCCTGAGCGGCACCGTGCACGCGATGGCTGTCCCACCGTCCGGCAGTCCCGCCACGTGCAGCGTGCCGCCGAGCAATCGAATCCACTCGCTGGCCAGTGCAGCACCGGGTAACTCCTCCCAGGCAGCGCGCCCAGCCCAATGAGCATCGTCAGCGACGACGAGCACGATCGTGCCATCCGTCCGCTGTCGGAGCCGGATCACCAGCTTGCGCACACCGAGCGGCAGCCGTGTCCGCTCCACCAAAAGCCGAACCAGTCCGAAGAGCGATTCCTCGACGTGCCGGTCAGGACGCTGCCACAACTCCCCCAAGAAGTCCACGTCCAGGGCATGCGCGCGCTGCAATTGTGCGGCATAGTCCCGCAGGGCAGCCGCGAGCCCGAGATGCTCCAGCGAAGCGGGGCGCTGGCGAAAAATGGCATCCCGCAGTGCTGCGATGTGGCTAGCTAGGATATCGCGCACCTGTTCCAGTTCGAGGAGCGTCTGCTCCACCGGCTGCTGGTCGACACGCCGCGTCGTCAACTCGATCCGGTACAGCGACGAGGCGAGTCCTTGCAGGACCGTCGTATGGATGGCATCGACGAGCGTCCGCCATTCCTCCGCATGCTGGACCAACGCGTCGCCCAAGGCGCGTTGACGACGCATCTCCGCGAGATCACGATCCAGACGAGTAACGAGGCCATCCGCCCGCGCCTCCAAGAGGGAAACCAGGTCGGTGACGAGCCGTTCCGCTTCCGCTGTGGCCTGTTCCTCATGCGTCACGATGACCAGGCTACCACGCACTGTCCCCAGCGGGGCAGTCACGACCCAGGCCTGCTCCAGTTCGAGCGGTACCACCGCTTGCCACGTCGCCCAACGATCTGGGCCGAACACGGCTACCGGGCGCTGGGACAGAGCCAGTTGGGCCGGGGAGCGTTCCCGATCCGTCTCGACGAGCACGCGCGGTTCCTCCTGGACAACCCAGAACCAGACGAAACGCTCGTCCCCCTCCAAAAGAACACCTGCCGCGACGACCCCGGAGACGCTCTGCGCACGGCGCCAGAGCGCCTCAGCGATGACGGTCGGTCCACTGGTACGCAACAAAGCATCGAGGAGAAGCTCGCGACGCTCGATACTGGCCCGGTCAGCGATCGCTCGCTCCTCCCGCTCGACGAATCCGACGAGCGTAAGCAAGCGAGGGGCGAGTTCAGGGACGAGAACCTGGACACGCTCTTCGCCCCCTTCATCGCGATCTCGCCAAGCCAGAACGAGAACGCCGCGTGCAGCGGTACCGATGACCGGCAGTGGAAAGGCGAGAGTCTCGGCCATGACGACAGGGAAAATCAGTTCGCTGCCGGAGCCGGCCCGCCACCGCTGTGGCCGGCCTTGCTCCAACACATTCCGCACGAGCATGAGGACGCGGGAGGAAGTCAACGCGGTCGGATCGGGCATCAGTTCAGGGGCGGTCGACGTCGTGAGAAGTTCGACGCGTTCCTCAGGCAGCCAGCGGAGGAACAGAACTGCGCTCGCTCGAACGCGCCAGCGCAGCGCCTCCACAATCCGCGCCAGTACCTCGCGCGCGCTCCCTGGTAACGCCAGCGCCTGGTGGACCAGCTCCGCTGCCTGGTCGGAAGGCAGCGGCTCGCCCACCGTCGCGACTCTCCCCACCAACAAGCCGACAAGCTCAGCCAGGACGACGGCCCGTGAGCGATCCTCGGCCGAAAACGGCTCTGGCCTGGTGCGTGCCACGTCGAGCCGCCCCACCGTCGTTCCCCCGGCATGAAGCGGTGCGACCAGAACGTGCTGCACACCAGACCGCCGCAAGGCCACCCTCTCCTCTGCGGTCAAGAAACTCTCTGCAAGCGGACCATCCAGCGGACCGACAGCCAGCATCCCAGGAGCGAGCCGGTCGAATCCGGTCGGTATCGGCCGCGGGGAAGAAGGCGCTTCCTGACCATCGCCCGCCTGTGCCTGCAGTACCAGCTCGCTCCGCGCCGTCATGCGCCAGATCCGGACGATCTGCGCTGACAGTACCTGGCAGCTAATCCTCGCCACCTCGGTCCAGTCCAGCTGCTCGGGGCCAGCACGCACTCCCAGATCGAGCAACCACTCGACCCAAAACGGGACCGCGCTACCCCCGACGCCTGGTCCTTCCGAGTGGCTGCGCGCTTGTCCGCGGCTCAGCCAACGCAAGCGATGCTCAGTCATGCCGGGCCCTTCGCGTGCAGTTCATCCACTGCACTCACCGAAACGATCGACAGTGTCCCAACGCCGAGCGAGTATCATCGGTACCGATCTGCCCGGGAGGCTGGTCCTCAGGCGGCCGTAGCCCCAGTATCGGAGCGACGAGAGCGGTAGAACGAGCGTGCTCGGGCTGACATTTCTCGGAACAGGAACCTCCAACGGAATACCCGTCATCGGATGCCGTTGCCGGACCTGCACCTCGGTCGATCCACGCGATCGACGAACGCGTTCGTCGGCCGTGCTGCACCTCGGGGAACACAACGTGCTGATCGATACTGCTCCGGAGCTTCGTCTCCAGGCGATCGCAACCGGCCTGAGTCATATCGAGGCTGTGCTCTTCACACATGCACACGCTGACCATATCGCCGGGTTCGATGATCTGCGCCAGTTCAACTACCTGGCACAAGCACCGCTACCCATCTACGCGGATCCGGAAACAGCTCGCGAACTGCGCGTTCGCTACAGCTACGCGTTCAGCGAGCCCTTGCCGTTCTACGGTGGGAAACCAGATCTTCGCTTGCACGAGTTCGATGGTCCTTTCCATCTCTTCGGGTACGAGATCGTCCCCATCCCAGTCGACCACGGTCGGTGGACGGTGTACGGGTTCCGTTGCGGCCCGATCGCCTACGTGACCGATGCGAAAACCGTCCCTGCTCGCTCCATCGAGTTGCTGCGTGGCGTCAACGTTCTGGTTCTCAACGCCCTCCGCGACCGACCCCACCCGACGCACTTGAGCCTGGCAGAAGCTCTGACCATTATCGAGCAAGTTTGCCCGGAACGGGCATACCTGACCCACGTCAGTCATGAGGTGATGCATGCCGACTGGAGCGCAAAGCTTCCACCCGGTGTGCAACTGGCGTACGATGGGCTCCAGATTTGGGTATGAGGAGGAAGTGAGTCCAGTGTCACGCTGGTCCACGATCGTCTCGATCATCTGCGTCCTGACTGCCCTCCTGTGGCTGCCGAGTCACCGGCTGGTTCGCGCTGAACCAGGTTTTGCGGATCCAGTCTTCGCGGCTCGCTGGGAACGCGTGGACCGCCCGGTTGCGGCCGGACTGACCCAGCGCTCCTGGGTCTGGGGACCTGCTCCCCTCACCGGCCCCTTGCGCGAACGGTACCAGGAGGCGCCCGAGCGCGCTCGTCTCGTCCAGTACTTCGACAAGGGTCGCATGGAGCTGACACATCCCGATGGTGATCCGACATCACCGTGGTACGTGACGAGTGGGCTGCTGACGCGTGAGCTCGTCAGTGGGTCGATCCAGGTCGGTGACCAGCTCTTCCTGGACGCGGGGAGTGGAGCGCATGTGGCGATCGCCGGGGATCCGGACAACCCGTTTCCCACCTATGCGGATCTGGCCAGCGTGATCGATCGTTCGCAACCCGATCGAACTGGGGAACACGCGACCGCCTCACTCACTCCTCAGGGATGGCAGGAGTATCAGACAGCAGCGAGCGACCGGGGGGCAGAGTTCGTCCACTACGTCACGTACAGCGGACCGGTCGGCGAGCCGGTCGGGTACAACGTCCCACGCGCTTTTTGGGAATTCATGACGCAAGGTGGGCTCGTGTGGCAAGATGGTGGCCTGGTTGCAGAACGCCCCCTTTTCGATTGGCTGTTCGTCCTCGGTTATCCCATCGCCGACCCCTTCTGGGTCCAGGTACGGCTGCGCGGCGAACCGACCTGGGTTCTCGTCCAGCCGTTCGAGCGACGCATCCTCACGTATACGCCGAGCAATCCACCAGGTTGGCAAGTCGAGATGGGGAACATCGGTTCGCACTACCTCCAGTGGCGGTACGGTGCGACTCCACCCGTTGCAGTCGCGTCAAGCGCCGGGTACTTCGGCATGCTCCCAGGTACGCGGTCCGTCTTCGCAACCAGTAGTCGCAGCGACGAAACGTGGCAGGTGACCGGCCCGAATACCAGCTTCGTCGCGGGAGCGCAACTCGTCGCTCGCGAGGAACTGCGCGGCTCGAGTCGCTGGATCACCTACTGGAGAGTGACCGAGACAGGGATCGCGCTGACCGGCTGGGAGCGATTCACGCGAGCGGGAACATTCATCGAAATGGTTCTCTTTTGGCCAGCCTTGCACGTCATCGGTGCGGGTGACCTGGTGGAGGGGACCGTGCGCGAAACCACTGCCCTCTATCTCTCGACGCGTGTCAGCGCCCATCCGATTACCCTGCGTGTCCAGGTCGATGAGCAAACACTGGTCGGCACGCCCTATGGGGTGGTTCCAGCCTGGCGACTTTCGCTCCAGACGAGCGATCCCCCGACCTTGGTCCCTGTCTACCTCGTGAGCACGGTGTGGTTCAGCCCCAACTTGGGCATCGTTCAGTGGACCAGCGATCGTTATGCAGCGCAGCTTCGCGAGTTCTCTGCACCCTCCTGAACACATGGAACCGCAGGGGACGAGCGCACGTTAGACTGTATGAGGAGGCCCGGGTTCGCCGGGAGCTGACTCCAGGGTAGGGAAGGGGTCATCGATGCCTCGTCGCCTGGCGTGGTTCATCGGGATGGTGCTCGTCTGCTCGCTCGTTTCGCCCATCCTCTTGCCGGTTCGTCATGCACACGCCATTGGATGGCAAGGTCTCATCCTTTATTTTCCGCAGACGGGTCACCATCTCAGTGGAGAGTTCCTCTGGGCGTGGATCAGCAACGGCGGAGTCATGACGTTCGGTTACCCGATCACCGAGCCGTTCACCCAGGATGGCATGGTGGTCCAGTACTTCGAGCGGGCGCGCTTCGAGTACCATCCGCAAAACAGCGGGACGCGCTACGCGGTGCTCGCTACGCTCCTCGGCAGCTGGCTCACCGAAACGCGACGCAACGAGCCAGCCTTCCGCCCGATCGTCGCCGACAATCCGGCAGCCCTGAACAGCGACCCGGAGCGCCGCTATTTCCCGGAAACCGGTCATACCTTGGCCTACGGTTTCAAGGCCTACTGGGAAGCGAACGGGGGACTGTACACGTTCGGCTACCCGATCTCCGAGGAGTTCACCGAACGGAATCCCGATACCGGCGAGTTCTACACGGTTCAGTACTTCGAACGGGCCCGGTTCGAATACCATCCCGAAAACAAAGGAACACCCTTCGAGGTGTTGCTCGGACGCCTCGGGGCACAGTACGCGCAAGCCCGTGGAGTCGATACTCGGCCTGTCCCGATGCGCCCCGATGCGATCGAGGTCCCAGCACAGCTTCTCGACTACCGCTGGTCGCGGGCCGTCGCGACCGATGACGGCGCGATCTTCGGACGGGTGACCGCCCCTACCCTGGCGATCCGCAATGCCCCATCGAACAGCGCTCCGGCCGTCGCGTGGACTTATGCCCGGCATCCGGTTCCCATCCGTGGACTCACGCTCGGTGACCCGGTCGAAGGGAATCCGATTTGGTACGAGCTAGGAGACGGTCGCTACGTGGCAGCCGCCTGGGTCGAGCCGCTCGTACCGGATATTCCGCCGCGCCGTTTCGGTGGCCGGTGGGTCGACGTCAGTCTCCGGTCCTTCTACGCTGTGGCGTACGACGGCGATCGTCCCGTCTATGTGGCGATCATCACTGCCGGAAGAGACGGCAAGACACCGGTCGGCGTCTTCCAGATCTTCTATCGCGTCCGCAACGAGACGATGGACGCAGCGACTGTCGGGATCCCGCCGGGTTCGCCCGGTTACTATTACCTGACGAACGTCCAGTTTACCCAGTACTTCAAGTCAGGTGGCTACGCGCTCCACGGCAACTATTGGACACCGCCCGCACAATTCGGAGGATTCACCTCCAATGGTTGCGTCGGTCTGATGAACAGCGATGCCGAGTGGTTCTGGAATTTCTTGCATATTGGTTCGACCGTGAGTATCCATTACTGAGGCGCTTCCGCCGATTCCGAACGGAAGCGCTGCTGAAAGCAATCGAATGCGCATCGATTCCGCGCGGCGACATCGTGCGGGACAAGCGGGTGCTCGATCCATCATCCCCCGCCCGGGGCACCGAAGCCATTTTGCACGAACGACGAACCGACCGCGCCGCTGATCACCCGCTCACCCACCAGAAAGGTAGGGCACACAGCTGTGACAACCGTCGTTTGGTGGGTCCGACGCGACCTCCGTCTCCACGACAACCAGGCACTGGCCGCCGCGCTCACCCGTGCCCGCGAACTCGTGCCGCTCTTCGTTCTCGATCCTGCCTTGCTCGCTGGGCCGACCAGCAGTCAACGTCGCAACGCGTTCCTCTTCGCAGCGCTCCGCTCGCTGGACGCAGCGCTCCGCCGCCGCGGCAGTCGCTTGATCGTCCGCGCCGGCCGTCCCGAACAGGTTCTCCCCACCGTCGTTCGTGAAAGCGGGGCCACGCTCGTCATGGCCGAAGCGGATGGCTCACCCTACGCTCGGCGACGCGACGAGGCAGTCGCACGGTCTGTTCCCCTCCAGCTCGTCGAGGGTTCGACCCTGCGACCACTCGGCTCGATCCGCGCGCCCACCGGTGAGCCGTATCGTGTCTACTCGCAATTCCGCCGCGCCTGGTTTCGTTTACCGATCCCAAGCCCGCAGGACATCTTGCCCGCACCTCCGCGACTGCCGCCGGTTCCGCGCTTGGCCAGCGAGCCGATCCCTGAGTCACCTCTTGCCGTGCCGGAGCGGTTCGCTCCGAGCGAAGATGCAGCGCGACAGCGCTTACAGCATTTCCTCGCTCAGGGGCTGGCCTCCTATCACCTGCGGCGGAACGCCTTGGATGGGAGCGGATCCTCGCAGCTGTCGCCGTATTTCCGCTTCGGTCTCTTGAGCGTGCGTGAGGCCTGGTGTGCAGCAGCCCGGTACCTGGATGAACCGGATGCGGCGGCTGGAGCCCGAGCCTGGCTCGACGAACTCCTGTGGCGGGAGTTCTATCAGCACCTTTTAGCCGCCTGGCCAGAGAGCGCGCGCATGAGCATGCAGCCCGAATTCCGCGACGTCGCTTGGCCCGGGAGCAACGATGCCTTGGCGAGATGGCAGGAGGGACGGACCGGCTTTCCGGTCGTCGATGCTGCAATGCGCCAGCTCGTCAGCGAGGGGTGGATGAGCAACCGCGCGCGGATGATCGTCGCCAGCTTTCTCTCCAAGCTTCTGCTCGTCGACTGGCGAGAAGGCGAACGCTTCTTCCGCCGCGAACTCGTCGATGGTGATCTGGCAGCCAACGTCGGCGGCTGGCAGTGGTCGGCCGGGACGGGAACCGATGCCGCACCGTATTTTCGGATCTTCAACCCAGTGTTGCAGGGTGAGCAACACGACCCGAATGGCAGCTGGGTTCGCACGTGGCTTCCCGAACTGGCCAATGTGCCGCGGGAGTACCTTTTCGCACCCTGGCGCATGCCTATCGAAGTCCAGCTGCGCGCAGGTTGCCGGATCGGCCACGACTACCCAGCACCGATCGTCGAGTACGAGTCCGCTCGTGCCCGCGCGCTCGAGTGGTTCCGCTCGGTCCGGCAGGCGCAATCTTGAGGAGCGCTCCGCATGACATCCCAGAGTACACGACGAATCGTCGTCATCGGTGCCGGCATCGCCGGGCTTGCGGCTGGTGCGGCACTGTCCCATGCTGGACTCCCGGTCACCGTGCTGGAGGCCCACATCTACCCCGGTGGGTGCGCCGCCTCGTTCCGTTATCAGGGCCACTGGTACGATGCTGGTGCGACCCTGGTCGCTGGACTCGCCCCGGGAGGACCGCTCCAACTGCTCGGGCGCACCGCCGGGATCGAGTCATGGCCGGCCCGGCTCTGCGATCCGACCATGGTCGTCCATCTGGAGGACGGCACGATAGTCCCCCGCTACGCTGACGAGCGACGCTGGGAGACGTACCGATCGCTCTTTCCCACCAGTCTGCCTTTCTGGACCTGGCAAGAAAAGACGGCGCGTCTTCTCTGGGATTTCGCCTTGCGGCTCCCCGAACTGCGACCCCGCTCACTCGGCTCGCTGCGCGACCTGGTCGCTGCGACGGCGCGGTGGTTCCTCGCCGCCCACCCTTCCCCCGCGATCGTGCTTGACTTGTGGCGCCCACTGGCGCGGTATCTGCCGGACGATCCGATCTTCCGCCGCTTCATCGATGCACAGCTCCTCATCGCGGCACAGGGTGTGGCCACCGACATTTTTGCGCTTTATGGCGCTGCCGCGCTGGACTTGCCCAATGCTGGTGTGGCCGAACTCGCCGGTGGTACCGGGACGATCGCCCGTCTTCTCGTCGAAGCGATCCAGCGGCAGGGCGGCTCGGTCCATTTCCGCCAGGAGGTGGAAACCATCGAACGCGCAGGCACCAGCTGGCGCATCCGAACCCGGCAAGGGCTGGTTCTCGAATCGTCGCTCCTCATCGCGAACCTCACGCCATGGGGACTGGCGCGCATCTGGCCCGAGGCGCCGAAATGGTTACGCTCCCGCACTGAGCGACCGCCGCGCGGCTGGGGAGCCTTCATGCTCTATGTGAGTCTGGACAGCAGCGCTATCCCGCGGGGCACGCCGGTCCACCAGCAAATTCTCGCACCCGGCCAGCTCGGCGAGGGGCGATCCGTCTTTCTCTCGCTCAGTCCGGAGTGGGATGGCAGCCGGGCACCGGCCGGCCGCCGAGCCGCTACGATGAGTACGCATACGCGCTACGAGCACTGGTGGCGGCTCGCCGAGACCGATCGGACAGCCTACGAAGCCGAAATCGCGCGCTATACCGAACGCATGCTGGATACGGCAGCCCGTGCACTTCCCTGGCTACCGGGCGCGATCCGCGCCGTACTGCCGAGTACGCCCCTCGCGTTCCAGCGCTTCGCCCGGCGACCCTGGGGCTGGGTCGGTGGCTTTCCGCAGCGCCATCCGTTCGTCGGTTGGCCAACGGAGATCGTGCCGGGCTTGTATCTGGTGGGCGATAGCGTCTTTCCGGGCCAGTCGATTCCGGCGACAGCCCTCGCGGGCCTCCGTGTCGCACGCCGGATCCTGCGCGATCTCGGTGCAGACCTCGTACTCGCTCCGCAAGAGCCGAGCATGCACCCCCCGGTGGGAGACGGCGAGCCCGTCATGGCCTATCGCTGAAAATACCCGGCTTGTTGCGCTGTTTCGAGGATCTGCCGCGCGATCGGTGCCGCGACGCGCGACCCTTCCCCGCCGTGCTCCACCATCACCACCAGGACGAGTTCTGGATTCTCGGCTGGCGCGATCGCCACGAACCAGGCGTGCGGCGTCTCCTGGCCAGACTCGGCCGTACCTGTCTTGCCTGCCACCGAAACCGTAAAACCCTGGAAGGCACTCCATGCTGTCCCGTTCGGCCGAGCGACCACATCGCGTAATGCGGCTCGGATCGTGTCGATCTGCTCTGGTGTCAACGGGAGCGCTCCTCGCGCCTTCGGCTCGGCATGGAAACGCTCGCTGCCGTCGATCGCGACGACTCGCTCGACGAGGAACGGCTGCCAGAGCGTGCCCCCGTTGGCGAGCGCCGCATAGGCATCGGCCAACTGCAGCGGCGTCGCCAGGAAGAATCCTTGTCCGATCGACAGATTGACCGCATCTCCTCGCGCCCAGTAGTCCCCACGCTCCCGACGCTTCCAGCTGGGATCAGGGACCAGGCCGGCCGTCTCGGGCAACTCGGTGAGTCCAGTTTCCGACCCGAAACCGAACGCACGCGCCATCTGGGGAAGCAGGTTGGGATCGCGCTCGTCGAGCTGCGCACCGATCTGAAAGAAGACGGTGTTACAGGACTGGACCAGGGCATCGTGCAGCGTCAACTGTCCCTGCCCGCGCGGGTTCCAATCGCGCCAAACAACAGAACTTCCCGGCAGACTGAAGGTGGGCGGGCAATCGAACCTGCTCTCGGCGCGCAAGCCCAGATACGCCAGTCCTGCAGCCATGGTCACCACCTTGAAGGTCGATCCGGTGGGATATCCCACCTGCGTCGCCCGGTCGATCAGTGGGCGACGTTGCTCGTCATTGAGCGCCTGCCATTCGTCGGTTCGCAACCCGAGGATGAAGCGGTTGGGATCGAAGCTCGGGTTACTCACCAAAGCCCGGATGGCACCGCTCCGCGGATCGATCGCCACCACGCTCCCGACCCGATCACCGAGCGCTCGGTACGCTGCCTCTTGCAGGTCGGTATCGATCGTCGTCAGCACGTCAGCCGCCGGCTGTGCCGGGATCTCGGCGAGGAATCGTCGCTCTCTCCCGTCCGGCCCGACGATGACTAACCGCCCTCCGCGGCGGCCGCGCAGGAAGTCTTCCGCCCACGCCTCGATCCCCGCTCGTCCGATCCGATCGCCCGGCTCATAGCCGTCAGCCGCACGCCGCTCGAGTTCCTCGGCTGAAACCTCCGAGAGATAGCCGGTCACGTGCGCGGCGGCCGGGCCGAGGGGATAGACGCGCTCGGGCCACTGACGGACCACGACCCCGGGGATTCCGGCGAGCTGTTCGAGCAAACCGGGATCGATCGGATCGGGGAGCGTTGCGACCGGCATGAACCAATCAGGTTGTCCACCAGCATACCGCTGCCGTATCGTCTCGGAGGGCACATTGAGGAGAGTACTCAAGCGCTCGAGCAAAAGGTGCTCGTCGCGAATCTGTCCCGGAACGACACCCACCTTGTTCACCAAACCCAGTTGGGCAAGCGGCCTTCCCTTCACGTCGAGGAGACGGCCACGCTGGGGAACCGTCGGGATCCACTCGACACGGCCGTCACCCAAGTCGGCGACGATGAGCGAAGGTGTCCAATCGATCCGGAACGCGTCCCCTTCGCGAACGATCGGGATCGCGTTATCCTCCTCGAGTCGGCCGACGCGCGTCGTCTCGCGTACCACGTGGATCGGAAAGCGCATGGTCCCAGGCAACGCCTCTCCCAGCGTGACCTGGAGCGAGCGTTCGCCCATTTCGGCCGAGATCGCTTCGTAGCGACGAATGAACTGAGCTTCGTCGATTTGCTGACGGGCAGCCGACGAGAGGAGCGCGTACATCGCGCGGTAGTCCCGCTCCTCCCAGGCGCGCACGAAACGCTCAGCAGCTTCGCGGGCTGTCCGCGGGGCAGCCAACTCGCGCGTCAGTGTGGCTGAGGCACTGCTCTGGTCGGCAACCCCGATCGTCGTCGTGTCCTGCCGGTCACCGAACTGGAGCGCGACTGCGACGATACCGCCGGTCACGATCGCGAAGATCAGCAGGCCAGCGACCAGAGATCCCGACGCGCTTCTCCGGCGCGACGAACGGACCGTAGCGCGTGGCATCCTCACACCTCACGCAACTGCCGTCCGGCTTCGTGCCCGAGAAGCGTTGCATGCTCACCCGGGCGACGTCAAGCGCTGCCACCGTTCGCCCGACCAGTGGATCTCAGCGCAAGGGCAAACGCCCAGCACTGCGGTAGGCCAAACTGACGCTGGCTCCGGTGTGGATCCGCTGGATCGATTCACCGAGCAGGGGTGCCACCGAAAGAACCGTGATCTTGTCCAGCCGCTTCTGTGGAGGAAGCGGGATCGTATCGGTCACGACAACTTCTTTGATCGGGCTCAGGGCGAGCCGTTCGATCGCCGGTCCGCTCAGGACTGGATGGGTACAGGCCGCATACACTTCACGCGCACCGCGAGCGATACAGAGCTCGGCCGCTTGGGTGATCGATCCCGCTGTATCGATCTCGTCGTCGATCAGGATCACCGATGCGTCATCGACCGAACCGATGAGATTCAGCACTTCGGTTCGATCGTCGTTCCCCAGCCGGCGCTTTTCGATGATGGCGAGGGGAGCGTCCAGTTCCTCGGCGAAGTTGCGTGCCCGCTTGGTGCTCCCGAGGTCAGGGGAAACGACTACCGGATTCTCCAGTCGTTTTTCCTGGAAGTACCGCGCGAGAATCGGCAGCGCGGTCATCTCGTCCACGGGGATGTTGAAGAAACCTTGGATCTGCCCTGCATGCAGATCGACGGTCAGAATCCGATCCGCTCCGGCGACGGTGATCATGTCGGCGATCAGACGAGCGGTGATGGGCACACGCGGTTGGTCCTTCTTGTCTGTTCTCCCGTAGGCGTAGTAGGGGATCACCGCGGTGATCCGACCGGCTGATGCGCGCTTGAGGGCATCGATGATGATCAGTAGCTCCATGATGCTCTCGTTCACGGGGCTCGAGAACGACTGGATGACGAAGACATCGTTCTCGCGCACGCTCTCGCCGATGCGCACGAAGATATTTTCGTTGCTGAACTTGAAGACTTCGATCCGTCCGGGTGGGATGTCGATATAGGCGCAGATCGCCTTGGTGAGTTCCGGATTGGAATTACCACCGAAAATCGTCAGTTGGTCGTAGAGCCCGCCCATCGCCTCAGCCGATCCCCTCCGCCCGCAGCCGCTCGAGTGCGCGCCGTGCTGCCTCTTGCTCCGCTGCCCGCTTGCTCGGGCCGTGGCCCACTCCGTATGGGCGCTCGCCGATCAGCACTTCCGCCGTGAACGTACGCTGGTGCGCCGGCCCCGTCACTGCAATGGTGCGATAGACCGGCGTGATCCGCAACCGGTCTTGAATCAGTTCCTGGAGCCGTCCCTTGTAGTTCTCGTTCTGGCCGATCGCGATCAGTCCCTCGGCCTCTTCGAGCAAGAGCCGGTGCAGGAACCGCCGCACGACCCGAATACCACGATCCAGGTAGAGCGCACCGAGCACCGCCTCGAAGGCTCCTGCGAGAATCCGTTCGCGGACCGGTCGCCCCGGTCGGGGCACCTCGCTACGACCGAGATACAAGAACTCGTCGAGTCGGAAACGGCGTGCCCAGCGTGCCAACGTCGGCGTACGCACCAAAGCCGCGCGGTACGCGGTGAGTTCCCCCTCGCTCGCGGTGGGAAAGCGCCGGTAGAGGAACTCGCTCACCAAGAGTTCGAGAACTGCGTCGCCGAGAAACTCCAAGCGCTCGTTCGCCTCCTCGACCGCGGCCTGCGTGCTCCGGCTCCGTTCGTAGACGTACGAAAGGTGCGTCAAGGCCTGGCGCAGGAGGTCCGGTCGACGGAACGCGATCCCCAGGGCCTCCATCGCCTGCACGACTCGCTCGTCGCGCCCGCTCGACTGCGCTCGGTTCGTCTGCTGGTCCTCCATCGATCAATGAGCCTCGAGCACGCTCGCGAGATCCACCTGCGCGTCGCGCGCCACCCGCTCCAAGGCTTCCCAATCGATCGAGATGATGTACAGGTAATGCATCGGCTGCGTCTCGCGCGTGGTCGACTTGGCGAGACCAGGACCGACGAGGAAATGGATCAACGCTTCGGCCATTTCGTTCTCGTCCCGCCGGCGATCGTCCAGCGTGATGGCATTCCCCCCAGCACGATGGGCCTCGTACGCCCGCCGCAGGCCACGCTGGAAGGCGCGCGCCAGCTTGTCGGCGAGCTGGTGCTCACGCCGGATCACGCGCCGTTGCTCGGCTGGGATCTCGTGTTCTTCCAGCCCAGCCGAAGCCCGCTCGAGATCTTTCGCCTCCTCGCGACCGGTATAGTGTTCGGCGAGATAATGCAGTAATCGCTGCGCTTCGGTCGCCACGCGCCCCCACACGACTGTGTGCCTGTCGCTACCCGGCCTACCGGGCGGTTGCAATTCTCGCATATGGCGCAGGGAGGAGGGAACCGGGTACGCTCAGCTCTGCCCGGAGACCCCCGATCGGCGAACCGCTTGGTGGTGGACCACCTCGCAGTCGACCAGCACGATCAATCCTTGGCTCACCATTTCGCGCAGTCGTGGCAGGACAGCCGCGATCCGCTCTGCTGTCTCTATCACCTCGATGACGACCGGGAGATCGACCGAGAGCTGGAGAACACGCGTGGTGTGAACAGCGCCGCTCGCGCCGTATCCAGCGATCCCTCGATGCACGGTCGCACCCGCGATCCCCTCGTGACGCAGGAGATCGAGGATCGCCGCGTAGAGCGGCTTTCCATGCCAATGATCCCGCTCGCCGATGTAAATGCGGAGCCACTTCGCTGGTCCGCTCAATTCCATGGCTGGCCCCTCAGAATACCCACCGAACGACGATACTGCCGAGCCATGCGCAGAACACCCCGATGACGAGCGACCCGAAGCCATAGAGGAACGCTGGCAGAATATCACCCTCTTCGAGTAACGTCAACATTTCCCAAGACAATGACGAAAAGGTCGTGAAACCTCCGAGAATACCCACGCCGAGCAGTAGACGCGCCTGACTGGAGAGAAAACCGCGCAACGTCATCTCCAGCACGATCCCGATGAGAAAACTGCCCACGAGATTGACGACGACCGTTCCCCAGGGGAAGAAATCGACTCGATGCTGGACCCAACTCGTCACGAGATACCGTAGAATCGCTCCGAGGCCACCACCCAGAGCGACGATCCCTACCTCCATGCTGCTCACTTTCTCTTCGCTCGTCCAGACCACAAGGAAGCCGAGCTTCTCATCGACCAGAAGCCCGGCCTCACGAATTCCCGGTCAAGCTCGAACTACCGGAATTCACCAGGAATCCAGCAGACTCTCACCGTCTTTTCTGTCAAGCGGTCTTGTCAGGGAGATTGCTCTGAGCCTGCTGCGCCTGCTCGGCCCGCTGCGCCTCCTGAGCCTCCCGTGCGGCCTGGCGGAACTCGCGGATGCTCTGCCCGAGACCACGCCCGATCTCCGGCAGCTTCCCCGCGCCAAAGATGACGATCACGATGAAGAGGACGATCAGAAGTTCCTGCCAACCTAGTTGCGGCATCGTTCGCCTTCGCCTCCTCCGCTGTGCGGCACATCACCGTGCTGAGCCAATTGAACACCCTCCGCTCGCGCACGGCAACTCCCCTTTCGCACCGGTTGTCACGCCCGTTCGCAGGCTGAAACACCTCATTGGACAACGCCAACGTGCGCTTTGCCAGCAAACGAGCACGGCGAGGCCCCTGTGCCCGATTTCCTCGAGCCAGGGAGGTACCGCCGACATGGTCTGGCCACAGTCGCCGCAAAGCGCGCGAGTAGACTCAGAAAGGGACGATCAGGGGGTGGACTGCCGTGCACCACAGGGAACCACCGATCCAAGTGGATATCCACACGCACGTGCTGCCGGGCATCGACGATGGCGCGCGCGATATCGAGCAAGCCCTCGCCATGCTCCGCGTCGCAGCAGCAGACGGGACGCAGATCGTGGTCGCGACACCGCACGCTCGCCGTACCGACGTCGCCCAGGTCGTTGCTGCTGTCGAACGCTTGCAGGAGGCCATCGACCGCCAGAGCCTTCCGCTCCAACTCGCCAGCGGTATGGAGGAACAGCTCTGGCCCGATCTAGTCGATCGGCTCCTCGTGGGTACCGCATTGACGCTGTGCGGCACTCGCTGGGTGTTGGTCGAGTTGCCCGACTGGACTGCCTGGCCGAGTGACCTCACCGACCGTCTCTTGGAACTGCGCGCAGCCGGATTCCGGCCAATCCTCGCCCACGTCGAGCGGTATGGACCGATTCAGCGCCAGCCCGAACGACTCCTCGAGGCGATCGCCACCGGCGCATTGATCCAGGTGAACGCCGACTCGTTGTTCGGTCAGAATGGCTACGCCGCGCAGCAGGTCGCGCTCCGTCTGATTCGGGCAGGAGCGGTGAGCGTGCTCGCCAGCGATGCGCACCATCCAGAATGGCGAGCACCGCGCCTGCGGCCGGCCTTCGAGCGGCTGGCTGCGCTCTTCGGCGAGGAGGTAGTCAGCCGGCTCCAGGCAAATGCAGTGGCTGTCGTGCGGGACCAGGACGTCGCGTCGCCCTCTCCGGATCCTGACATGCTCTCTACTTCAATGACGCTGCTCGAGCGCGTCCGCGCGTGGGTCGGTTTCTAGCGCCCCACGCTCTGCCTCGCTCCGATCCCCTGCAGGACCGCCTCGGCTGCCCGCCAGCCACTCGCGATGCAGTCCGATACGCCCACACCGTCATAGGCTGCGCCGGCCAGCGCGAGCCCCGGCCAGGAACCCAGGAGACTCCGGAGTTCGGCGACCCGCTGCCGATGTCCGACGCAATACTGTGGCAATGCTCGCTCGTGCCGGGAGACGATCGCATGTAGGGGTTCGGCTTGCAAACCGACTGCGGAGCGGAGTTCCTGAAGCGCGACCGCGACGGGGATCTCAGCGGGAGCATCGTCGCTGAGCCCAGCTCGCTCGGCGCGGAAGAAGACACGGACGAGCCCGAGATGTTCGGGTGCGCGCGCCGGGAACTTGTTGGTCACCCACGTCACCGCCGAGATCGGCCGCCCCTCGCGCGCGGGAACCAGGAAGCCTCGCCCCCGCGCGAATCCAGCGAGATCACTCTGGCGGTAGACCAGCGTGACCGCCGCGCTGGAGGCATACGGAAGAGCCTGCAGGACCGCTGCGGCTCGGGTAAAGGATCGCTCGAACAGCCGGGCTGCCCGCCAGGCCGGTACCGCGAGGATCACCCCATCAGCCTCCAGCCGCGTCCCGTCCGCCAGGTCGATCGCGAATCCACCATTGGAAGGCGCAATGCCCAACGCGGTCGCACCGGTTCGCACCACGGTGCGCTGCAAATCGCCAGCGACCGCCCTCACGAGACGTCCCATACCAGACCGCAGGGTCAGAAAGGGTGATCCTCCGGCTAGCCCAGCTGGTCGTCGCGCCTGCATGGCTCTCGCGCGCAACAGACTGCCTCGCTCCCGCTCCAGGCGCCGCAACTGCGGATAGGTTGCGAGAACGCTCAGCTGCCCCGCGTCTCCAGCGAAGATCCCCGAAAGGAGCGGCTCGGCCACACGCTCGGCGAACTCGCGACCGAAGCGGCGGCGTACGAAGCTCGCCAGCGATTCGTCGTCTTCATCGAGCCGGGGTGGAACGAGATACTCAGCGAGAAGCCGCAACTTCCCGAGTGGCGAGAGGAGCGGGCTCGTGAGCAACGGTCGAAGGCGTGTCGGGACCAGGAGGGAGAGCCCACTGGGGAGTGGGAGCAGGCGCCCGTCGTGCATGATCGACGTCTCGGCCTGATCCGCTCGCAAGCCGATGATCTCCGACTCCAGACCGAGTGCACGGGCGAGTTCAGTCGCTGCAGGTTTGCTCGCCACCCACGAATCCGGACCATGCTCGATGATGACCTCACCCCAGTGCTCGGTCCGGATCCATCCCCCCAGGCGGGGCTCTGCCTCGATCAGCGTGACGCTGATCGCCGGACTCAGCTGTTCGAGGCGCCAGGCCGCAGCGAGACCAGCGATCCCCCCGCCGATGACGACCACATGAGCGTGCACCTCGCTCATCCTACCCCAACGCGCGCCGCGCGCAGCGTCCGCCGCACCGCATTCGCGATCGCTCGGCAAAGCAGGGGATGATCGTTCAACATCGCTGGCCGCTCGAGCACGATTCCCCGGGACAACGCGTACTCCTTGTGTGCGATATCGACGTCGTAGAGCACTTCCACGTGGTCGCAGACGAACCCGATCGGTACCAGCAAGACTCGCGCAACACCCGCAGCCGCCAACTCGTCGAGCGTCTCCTCGACCGTCGGCCCCAACCACGGTTCCTCGCTCGCTCCCTGACTCTGGAAAGCGAAACGCCACTCGTATTCTGGGAAGTGCGCCGCGACCAGCCGGACGGAGGTGAGAATCTCCTCCCGGTACGGATCCCCCCAGTCCAGTATCCGCGTCGGCAAACTATGCGCGGTGAACAGCAAGAGCGTCCGAGATCGCTCCGTCTCGGGGACGGCTCGGAGCGCCGCAGCGATCCGGTCGACCCAAGCGGCGATGAACTCCGGCTCGTCCTTCCAGCTCTCGACCGCATGGACAGGAACCGTCGCCTGATGGTCGCGGAGCGCCTCGTCCAGTCGTGCCAGATAAGCACCCACGCTCATCCGAGAGTAATGAGGCGCCATCACGACCGCGACGAGCCGGTCGACGCCGTCGCGCAGGATCTCTGGAACCACCTCGCGAATGAAGGGATGCCAGTGTCGCATCGCCACGTAGATGCGGTAGTCAACCCCATCCTCGGTCGCGTACTCCTGCAACGCTCGTTCGATCCCGAGCGCCTCGGCCCGGGTGCGCTCGAGGATCGGGGAACGACCACCGATCGCCCGGTAACGCTCCGTGAGATCAGCCAAGAGTTCGGGCGAATACGGCCGCCCGTGTCGGACGTCCAGGAGGAAGGCCGGAAGATCGTCCAAACGATCGGGTCCTCCGTAGGCCATGAGCAAGACAGCGACGCGCTCGCGTGTCACGGTTTTCCTCCCTTCTCATACTCAGTCTCGGACACGGGCGCTGTACTCGTGCACGAACTCGACGAGGATCGCGACCGCATCGGGCGATGTCTCCGGCAGCACGCCGTGCCCGAGGTTGAAAATGTGACCGGGTCGGCCTGCTGCACGGTCCAAGACATCGCGCGCAGCTTTCCGAAGGTCCTCAGCTGGAGCGAGGAGCCAAGCCGGATCGAGATTCCCTTGGATCGCTCGCGCGCCGATCGCGTTCCAGGCACGATCGAGCTCGATCCGCCAGTCCACGCCGATGACATCGGCTCCCGTGTCAGCCACCAGATCGAGATAGCCGGCTGTTCCAGTGCTGAAGACGATGACCGGGACGCCGAGTTCGCGAACCGCTGCAACGATGCGTCGTGTCCACGGAAGCACCGCGTCACGGTAGACAGCCGGTGCCAATGCTCCTGCCCAGCTGTCGAAGAGCTGAACGACCTCTGCGCCAGCGCGAACCTGCAGCATGAGATAGCGGATCGTGAGCTCGGTCAAGCGCTCCAGCAAGCGTTCCCAAGCAGACCGCTCGGTGAGGAGAAATCGTTTCGTCCGCACGTACTGGCGGGAGCTCCCACCCTCGATCAGGTAGCTGGCCAGTGTGAAGGGAGCCCCCGCGAAACCGATGACTGCCACCCGCTCCGGCAATTCCGCTCGCACGATCCGGATCGCCTCGGCCACCGGCCACAGAGGACTTTCGTCCGGTTCAGGGAGCCGGTCGACCGCTGCCGGATCGCGGATCGGCGCACCGATGACCGGCCCTTCGCCCTCGGCGAAGCTGAGCGGTACACCGAGCGCGAGCACTGGCAGCAGGATATCGGCAAAGATGATCGCTGCGTCGAGAGGATAACGGCGGAGCGGCTGGAGTGTCACTTCGGCGGCGAGTTCCGGTTGGCGACAGAGTTCCAAGAGGCTGTAACGCTCGCGCAAGGCACGGTATTCCGGAAGATACCGCCCAGCTTGCCGCATCAACCACACGGGAGTCATGTCGACCGTTTTTCGACGGCACGCCCGCAGCAGGGGTGAATTTACCATTGCGTCATCCGATCGATGATCTCCTTCTGCCTCTTTGGCCATCGAGATGGGCATGGTGACCCATCCGCTTCGTTCCGAGTCTACCACTGTGCGCACCAGTGCAAGTTCCCTCCTTTTTGCAAATTCACCCGATCAGTACCTTCAGTGCCTCACATAGGAGAGATTGGCTACGCACCGGCCATCGCCGGGTTCCGAGTCTTTCCCATCGAAGAAAGGAGGGAATGCCCGTGAACGAAGGGCCACACCAGGATTTTCGCGACCGTTGGACCGCCGGCGGAGCCGCGCTGGCAGAGGCACTCCGGCTGACGAACGAGAACCTCGCATACCGCCGCCAGTTCATTGGCTTGACGCCAGCTGATCGCGCTGTCTTGGCCAAACTCGCTCCCTGGGCGGAGCGTGTGGCGGGCCGCATCGCCCGCCGCTTCTACGACCACCAGTTCACCTTTCCCGAAACGCGCCGCTTCTTCGAGCAGTACGCCAACCGGCGCGGGATACCACTCGAACAGGTCAGGCAGCGCCTCGAGCAAACCCAAGCCGCTTATTTTCGCTCCATCTTCGAGGAGGCAGCGCGCGGTGGAGACTTCGGTCTGTCCTACTACACGATGCGGTTACGCATCGGTGCCTTGCACAACCAGATCGACCTTCCTCTCAAGTGGTACATCGGAAGCTACGCTCTCTACACGGACCTCGTTCGAGACGAACTCCGCCGTGCCTTCCGGCTTCGTCCGCGCTTGCGTGCCCAGGCGGAACGCGCCATCCTCACTGTCTTCAACTACGATCTCCAGGCAGTGATCGATGCGTTCTTCCTCGATTACCTCCGTTCGATCGGCCTCGATCTCGGGAGTATCCCGGTCCGCGATGCCCGCGAGGACCTCACTGACCAACATGGCGAACTGCGGCGGCGCCTCACGGAAGCCGTCACCACCCTCACCGGAAGCTGCCAGCAGTCTTCGACGCTCAGCCACGCCCTGGCGCGAACGAGCAGCGACCTGGAGCGGATCGCCCAGGCGATCGCGGCGGCGAGCCGGGAACTCGCTGCCACCATGGCGCACGATCAGCATTTGGTCGACCAGGTCGCCACGGCCCACACCCAAATCGATCAAGCCGCCACTGGCATCGCCCGCGGTGCCGGTCAGCAGGACACCACGATTCGGCAGCTGCACAGCGCAGCCCGCGAACTCGCGCAACGGATCGAGGCCATCGTCGAGCGAGCTGGTCAGGGAGCGACGAGTGGACGCGAGGCACTGACAGCCGCCGAGCAAGGTGGACAGGTCATCACGGTCACGCTCGGCGAACTTCGTGTCCTGGCGGACGGGATGCGCGAGCTTGCCGAACAGGTCGAACAACTGACCAACCTGGCCAGCCAGGTCGGTCAGATGGGCCGCGCGATCGAAGAGATCGCCGAACAGACCAATCTCCTGGCTCTCAACGCGGCGATCGAAGCTGCCCGAGCCGGGGAAGCCGGCAAAGGATTCGCGGTCGTCGCCGAGGAGGTCCGCAAGCTGGCCGAGCGGTCGAAGCAGGCCACTAGCGAGATCCTGGAACTGGTCGGCACTATTACCGAGTCGATCAGCAAAGCCGCTGCCTCAGCCCGCCAAAGCGCCCAACGTGCCGAGCAGAGCTCGGAACTGGCAGGGAACGCCGAGCGAGCTGCCCAGGAAATCGTGGAACGAGCTCGCGCCCTCGTCGACAGTATCGTCGCCATCGATCGCGAAGGCCAACTCGTGCGCCGATCGACCGAACAGGTGAGCACCCTCCTGGAAACGGTCAACGCAGTAACCCGAGAGCACGCTGCAGCCGCTGAACAACTTCAGGCGACCATGCATGCGGTCCACCGTCAGTGGCAAGAACTGGAAGCGCATCTGCGCGCCAGCCTCACGCAGGCCGAACGAGTGGCGAACGAGAGCGATGCGCTCGAGGATATCGCGAGCGAAACCGCACGGCTGGCACGGCTCATCGAAGAGCAAGCAGCAGCACTCGGGAGTTCCGCTCGCGCCTTCGCTGTCGCCAGTGACACCGAGCTCGTCGCGTTTTCGAACGGGAAACTAAAGGAGCAGTTCTCGATCGCCGAGTGACCCTCCGACGGGAACCTCCTGCCGAGTGGTACCGTCCTGTATTCAGGAAACCGCGAATGTTCTCGGCAGGAGGTGCTCGTCATGTCTCGTCGGACCAACCGTGCGCAACGCGAGAGGCACGGCCCACATCTCTCTTCACTCGTCGCGTTGGTATTGGTCAACCTCATCGGCTTGGCCTGCGCAGTCAGCCCGGCTGGCACCCCACCGACCCCGACCCCGATCGCACACCCGAGCGAGCACGATGCACTGGTCCTGCGTATCGAGACGAGCGGAGGGCTCCTTCCGCCCTTCGTCCTGGTCACCGAGTTACCCGAGCTTTCCGTCTATGGCGATGGAACGGTCATCGTGCTCGGACCGCAGATCTTGATCTATCCACCCCCGGCACTTCCCAACCTCCTCCAGAGCCGGATCACTGAGGACGGTCTGCAGTTGCTGCTCCGGGAAGCCGCCGCTGCCGGTCTCCTCGACGGCGATGCCGATTACCCCCTCCCCGGTGTGTACGATGCCCCGACGACCTTCTTTACGGTCCACGCTGGTGGCAAGCGGACACGCGTCTCCGTTTACGCCCTGGGACTCGAGGATCCGAGCGATCCGCGCCTGACTGCTGAGCAGCGGGAAGCACGCCAAAAGCTCGCCGCTTTCGCCGCCAAGGCGCGCGACCTCACGAGCTGGCTACCGGCAGACGCGATCATCGAGCGCGACATGCCCTACGTCATTACTCGCCTGCAGGTCGTCGTTGTCCCAGCCGACGCTCCTCAAGCACCGCAGTCTCCCGAGAACATCCCCGTGAGCAGCCGCCCATGGTCGCTCCCAACGCCGCTGTCCCAGATCGGCGAGCCTGCACCGTGGGTGGGGCCGACCGCACGCTGCGCAGTCATCACGAGTCGCAAGGAGTTACCGCGTCTCTTGGAAGAGCTCGCTACCGCGAACACATTGACGCGTTGGGAGAGCGGCCAGCAGGAGTTCGTCCTGCTCGTCCGCCCTCTTCTCCCGGACGAGACCGGATGCCAACCGCGTCGCTGGTAGCGTCTCGCTCACACGAAGCGAACCGTCAGCGGTGGCTGACCATGCAGCTCGACGACGAACAGATCGCCACGGGCCGCCGGAAGAGCTCGGGCGAGTGAGCCCGAGAGCACGATATCCCCCGGCTCCAGCGCGATGCCGAATTCGGCGAGCTTGTTGGCCAACCACGCCACGCAGCGAGCCGGATGACCTAACGCAGCTGCCCCGATTCCCTCGGTCGCGACCTCGCCGTTCTTGTGGATGATCATTCCTACCGTCCGCAGATCCTCGCGGGCGAGTGCGCGGCTCCAGGGACCGACGGTAAAAGCACCGAACGAGGCATCGTCAGCGATGGTATCGGCCAGTTTGATGCGCCAGGCCTCGATGCGGCTATCGACGATTTCCACCGACAGCGCGACCGCCTCGGTCGCAGCGAGCACTTGCTGCAGCGTGACACCGGGTCCCTCCAAGCGGCGACCGATCAGGAAGGCGATCTCCCCCTCCAGGCGTGGCTGAATGAGGATCTCGGTCGGAATCTCGGCTCGTCCACCGCAAGCCGGGAAAAAGCGCGAGGCCCAGAGGCTCCCGTAGTCCGGCTCGCGGACTCCCAACTGTTCTTGCATTGCCCGGCTGGTCAACCCGATCTTGCGACCGATGACGCGCTCACCCTGAGCGATCCGCAACTCGGTCCAGCGCGTCTGGATGGCATACGCCTGTTCCGGCGTCAGGGGACCGAGTGTCTCGGTGAGTGGGGGAATCGGCTGCTTCGTCGTCAAGGCACGCTCGAGCTGGCGCGCCACCGTCTCGCTCTCCACCACCATCTGATCCGCCATGTCACGCCTCCAGTCGAGCCAGCAGGACCGCTCCACCCGGGCCGCGCAACTCGAGCACCCCAGGTCTCGCCGGCACCGCCGCCGCTGGCGATCCCAGGTAGAGAACGTGACCCGGCTCGAGACCACCGACTGCCGCCGCCAGCCACGCGACATGCTCGGTCACCGGCCCGAGCGCAGCGATCGAGCCGGCAGCGACCAGTTCGCCATCCAGGTAAAGGGAGAGTTCACCCTCGACCGGCCAGGGCAGCGCCTGCTCACCGAGAAAGAACGCTCCCCCGGAGGCATTGTCCGCCACCACGTCCGGGGCGCTGAACCGATATCCTTCCCAGACGCTGTCGAGGAGATCGATGCCCAGAAAGGCCGCCCCGATGGCCAGCGCAATCGCACCGGGCGGCGCCCCCGGATGGACCGGATCACGCAAGACGACCGCGATCTCAGGTTCGATGCGCGGTTGGACGAACTCGCTCAGGGAGAGCACCTGCTCACGCAGCATGGTCCGGCTGATCCGACCATAGATCGGGCTGCTCAGCCCCATCTGACGCTGCTTCGCCGGGCTCACCAACCCCAGCTTGTACCCCACGAGGGGCTGGTCGGCGAGGGAAGCGGCTTGCACACGATACGCGCCCGCCAGGTCGACCCCGAGTTTTTCCGCGAGCGGCGAGAGAGGCTGGCGTCGCTCTCGTGCCTCGCGGATCGCTTCCAGGAGTTTTTTCTCCGGCTCGCTCAGCATCGCTCGACACTCCCCCTCAGTCTCCTGGCTGCGACGAGGCAGCACGGTCTCGCTCCGCCATCGTCATTGTCCCGATGCCCCACTCATCGCGCCCGACTTCGTAGATGACGGTCCGAATTTCCTCCACCGGAAAACCCAGGTGACGCCCAGCTGCTTCGGCAAGTCGACGAATCAACTCGGCCTTCTGTTCCGGCGTGCGCCCTTCGACCATCGTCACCTTCAGGACCAGCATCGTGTTCTCCTTCTTAGAGCTTGCCGCGCAGAAACGCACGGACCAACTCGTTGAAGCTCTCGCGTTTCTCGATCTGTACCCAGTGGCTGCACTGCCCGAAGACATGCAGTTGCACCCGCGGCGACCGCGGGAGGAGCCAGAGGCTCGTTTCCAATGGCACGACCACGTCGTCGCGTCCGTGCACGAGCAGGATGGGTCGATCCAGCTCGCGATAGACCTCTTCGGGAAGGACGAGGGCATCCAGATGCTGCTGGCGCGGTGCGGGGAACATCGCCTCGTAACTCCGGCGCACCACTGGATCGAGTGCCGCCGCCAGGCGGTCGCGCGCGATCGCCTCCAGGTCACCACCGACCGTCGCGGGATCGTAGACGAACCAGCGGATGATCTGGGCCAGGCGCTCCGCCGTCGGTTCCTCGTAAAAACCCCAGGCGACGTCCAGCTGTTCCGTCATCCGGTGCGGGGCTCCGACCGTTCCCATGAGCACGACACGCTGGAAACGGTCGCGGTGCCGATAGAGGAGATGCAGCGCGATCGCCCCGCCCATCGAGTTACCGACCAGATGCGCCCGCGCGATCCCGAGATGCTCCATGAGCGCGATGACCTGCTCGACCCAGAGCTCCATCCAGGCCCGCGCGCCGATCGGTGGCGGATCAGGGTGCCCGCTCCGGGCAAACCCCCAGAGATCCGGAGCGATGCAATCGAAGTCGCTGGCCAGTGCAGGAAGGGCAAAGCGCCAGTTCGCCCAGGCTGTCACTCCCGGGCCAGAGCCGTGGAGGAAGATCACCGGGTCTCCACTTCCTGCCCGATGAAAATGGGTGGGCAATCGTCCCGCGTGCACGACCGACTTGGCGATCGTCACGTCCCCTCTCCCTTCCACAGCCGCGCGGTTCACCACCACCACATGCTGGTATCGTGCAGCTGAACCTCCAGGCAGCGGAAGTCACCACCGAAGAAAACGAGCGGCTCGCGCTCCCAATAGTCCAGCCAGCGCACGCGTCCCAACACCAGCGTGTGGTCCCCCGCCGGCACCCGCTCCCACACGTCGCAAACCACCTGCGCGACTGCCCCCTCCAGGAGCGGTACTCCCTCCCGCCAGGCGAAGACCGGTTCGTACCCAGCTTGCGGCTTACCGGCAAAATGCCGCGCCGCCCGCTCCTGGTCGCGGGCGAGCACGCTCACACCATAGCGGGTGGCTTCGAGCAAATAAGCGTGCATCCGTGCCCGCCGATCGACCGAAACCAGGACGAGCGGCGGATCGAGCGAGACGGACAGAAAGGCATTGGCCGTCATCCCGTGTGCTCCTTCCGGGCGCGCCACGGTAATGACCGTCACCCCCGTCGCGAACCGACCCATCGTCCGCCGGAAGTGCCGGGGATCGATCATCGGGGCTGGTTCGTCAATCAGCTGATCGCTCGGCTGCGGCTGGTTCGCGTGCATCGCCCGCTCCTTCGGCTGCGCGCTTGCGGCGCAGGATATCGAGCGCCACATCCAGGATCCAGTCCTCCTGCCCCGCCACCGCCTGGCGCCGACCGAGTTCGACCAGGATTTCGCGCGGATCGAGCCCGAACTCAGCTGCGATATGGCGAGCGTGGAGAAGGAACGTCGAATAGACCCCAGCATAGCCGATCGTGATCGCGTCCCGATCCGGGATCGGCTGGTACGGCATGATCGGGGCCACGATGTACTCGGCAGCATCCATCAACTTGAAGACATCGAGCCCCGGATTGATCCCCAACTTGTCGAGCACGGCCGCGATGAGCTCGGTGGGTGCGTTGCCGGCACCCGCACCCAGCCCACGCAAACAGCCATCCACCTGATCGGCTCCCTCCTCGATGGCCGCCAGTGTATTCCCGATCGCCAACCCGAGGTTGTTGTGCGCATGGAACCCGACCTGAATGGAGAGTCGCTCCTTGAGCGCAGCGACCCGGCGCCGGACATCGTCCGGCAACATCGCGCCGGCGGAGTCGACGATGTAGACGCAGTCGGCACCGTACGACTCCATCAATGCTGCCTGCTCGGCCAGGAACTCCGGTGGGCGCATGTGGGCCATCATGAGGAAGCCGACCGTTTCCAGGCCCATCTCTTTGGCCATCCCGAAGTGCTGCTCGGAAATATCGGCCTCGGTGCACTGCGTCGCGATGCGGACGACCTTGATGCCCCGCTCGATCGCCGCCGAGAGCTCCCTGCGCGTGCCGATTCCGGGGAGCAAGAGAGCCGCGATCTTGGCTCGCTTGGCCGTCTTCGCCGCTTCTTCGATCAGCTCGAGTTCGCTCGTCGCCGAAAAGCCGTACTGGATAGAGCTACCCGCTAGTCCGTCCCCATGGGTGACTTCGATGACCGGCACGCCAGCCTCGTCGAGCGCAGCCACGATGGCCCGCACTTGCTCCCGCGTGAACTGGTGCCGCATGGCATGGGAACCGTCCCGCAGCGTCGTGTCGGTCACGCGCGGTGGCGTGAGCGTCTTCATGCCGCCACCTCCTGCCGGATACCCAGCAAATGCTGGGCGAACAACTCACCCACCCGCCAGGCCGCTGCCGTCATGATGTCGAGATTGCCGGAATAGGGCGGCAAGAAATCACCGGCCCCCTCGACCTCGAGCAACATGGCGATAATTGTTCGTTCGCCCCACGGTGTGCGCCGCCGGTCGAAGACCGGCGCGTCCTTGAGGCGATACCCGGGGACGTATTGCTGCACTTCGGCGACCATCTGGTCGACCGACGCCACGATCGCCGCCTGGTCGAACTCCTCGTTCGCGGGAATGACGTACACGGTATTGCGCATGATGATCGGCGGCTCAGCCGGGTTGAGAATGATGATCGCCTTCCCCTGCTCAGCTCCCCCGATCGCCTCGAGCCCATGGGCGGTCGTGAACGTGAACTCGTCGATGTTCTGCCGCGTTCCTGGTCCCGCCGACTTGCTGGCGACGGTCGAGACGATCTCGGCGTAGCGCACCGGTACGACGCGACTGACAGCAAAGACGAGCGGGATGGTCGCCTGCCCGCCGCAAGTGATCAGGTTGACGTTGTCCTTGTCCAGGTGTGCGCCGAGGTTGACCGGCGGCACGACGTACGGACCGCGGGCAGCTGGCGTCAGATCGATCGCGATCTTGCCAGCCTCGCGCAGCATCTTGGCGTGACGAACGTGCGCTTTGGCGCTGGTGGCATCGAACACGATCCGGATCTCGGGGTCATCCAGGACCGCCTTGATCCCCTCGTAGCTCGTCGGGATACCTAGTTTCTTGGCGCGGGCGATCCCCTCCGACTGCGGATCGATCCCGGCGAACATGGCCAATTCCATGTGGCCCGGATTCCGCAAGAGCTTGTACATCAGGTCGGTACCGATATTCCCGGTACCGAGGATCGCGACCTTGACCGCTTGCCGTTCTCCCATGCCCAATCCTCCTGATAGTACCCGAGTTCTTCCGAAACCCGTCGCGCAGCATCGACGATCGCGGTGGTGAGCCGCTGTCGGTTCGGATAGAAGCGGTAGGCCGGCACCGAGAGACTCATCGCCGCGATGACGTGACCGCTCTCGTCGCGGATCGGCGCGGCCGCACAACAGAGCCCAACCATCACCTCTTCCTGGTCATAGGCGAACCCCTGCTGGCGGACCCGTTCCAGTTCTTCGCGCAGCTGCTCGACCGACTTGATCGTGTTCGGCGTGAAACTGACCAGACCGGTCCGCTCGACGATCCCGAGCACGACCTCCCATGGCTGATGGGCAAGCAGCACCTTTCCGACGCCAGAGCAGTGCGCTGGGAGACGCTTGCCGACTCCGGACAGAACGATCTCGAGGGCACGATCGCCTTGAAGCTTTTCGACGTACAACACTTGTCCATCGACCAACACGGCAAGGTGCGTCGTCTCGCCCCACCCAGCGACCAGACGCTCCATGACCGGACGGGCCGCGCGGAGGAGCGCACTCGAGTCGAGCAGCGTCTGACTCAGCTCGAACAGCGCCCAGCCGAGACGGTAACGGCCAGCGGCCGTTCGCTGCAAGAGACCTTCCGCTGCCAAGGTACGCAGAAGCGCATGAGCACCCGACTTGGGGATCTCCAGCGCTGCGGCGACCTCGGTGACCCCCCATTCAGGCTGGTGCGGCGTAAACAGGCGAAGCACTTGTGCTGCCTTTTGCACGGTCTGGAGCATCGCACCCTCCACACCATCACGATACCAGCACGTTGGCAAACCAGCAAGCAGCTCGTTCACGATGGCTGAACCACACGCCGTCCGCTGGCTCGCTCACGGGAGATCATAACGGGAAGTTCATGATAGCCGAACGAGACAATTGACGTGACGTGATGCTCGCACTATCTTCGGACTAGAAGTGGTGAGGAGCCGATCTTTCGAGGGAGAACGGTCGATGGCACAAGTCATCCAGACGTCGCCCCGTCCGATGACCGGCGAGGAGTACTTGGAGAGCCTGCGGGACGGCCGCAAGGTCTTTTTCCGCGGTGAATGGGTCGAGGACGTCACGACCCATCCGGCCTTCCGCAACGCCGCACGCACAGTCGCCCGACTGTACGACGCGCTCCATTCGCCGGAGACGCGTGAGATCCTGACGAAGGTCGATCGCCAGGGCATTCTGACCCACAAGTTTTTCGCCCCTGCGTATTCCGCAGAGGATCTCAAGGAGGCGGCCCAAGCCATCGCGGTCTGGCAACGGATGAGCTTCGGCTGGATGGGTCGGACACCGGAGTACAAGGCCGCTTTCATGGCCACGCTCGGCGCTGACCCGGACTATTACGCTCCCTTCGGCGAAACAGCACGGCGGTGGTACCGCGAATACGCTTCCCGCGTCCTCTTCATGAATCACGTCATCGTCGACCCACCGATCGATCGCAATCGTCCACCCAGCGAAGTCCGCGATGTGTATATCCACGTCGTCAAGGAGACGGACGGCGGCATCATCGTGAGTGGTGCCAAGCAAGTCGCCACGGCATCGGCCCTCACCCACGGCACCTTCGTCGGCGTCAACAGCGGGAGCGCTGCGCGCCTGCAAGAGGGCCGAGACGAGGACGTCGCGCTCGTCTTCTTCGTCCGTATGGACAACCCGCGCCAGTACCTGATTTCGCGCGCGTCATACGAACTCGATGCTGAGAGCCCCTTCGATCATCCGCTCTCCAGTCGCTTCGACGAAAACGATGCATTTTTGGTTCTGGACGAGGCATTCATCCCCTGGGAAGACGTGCTCATTTACCGCGACGTGGCCAAGTGCAAGCGATTCTATGCCGATTCCGGCTTCTTCAATCGCTTCAACCTGCAGACGACGATCCGTTTCATGATCAAGCTGGAGTTCATGATCGGTCTCTTGCAGAAAGGCTTAGAGTGCAACGGGACGGCCGATTTCCGCGGAAACCAGGTAATGGTCGGGGAACTCGTCGCGCTCCGGCATCTCCTTTGGGCCATCGTCACGGCGATGGTGAGCGATCCCGAGCCGAGCCTGGGTGGGTCAGTCGTGCCGCGTCTGGAATACGCGGCCGCTGCGCGGGTCTACACCAACTTCGCCTGGGATCGCATCCGCCAGATCTACGAGCGGATCCTCGGTGGCGCCCCCATCATCAATGTGTCCAGCTACCGCGATTTCCTCAACCCCGAGGTCCGGCCGCTCCTCGACCGCTATCTCCGCGGGACCGGGATGAGCGCCGTGGAACGCAGCAAGCTGTACAAGCTGGTGTGGGACGCCGTGTACTCCGAGTTCGGTGGCCGGCACGGGCTCTATGAGCTGAATTATGCCGGCAATCACGAGCAGAAGTACCTCGACCCGCTCCAGTGGGCAGAGCGCCGTGGGTTCATGCAGCAGTGGAAAGCGCTCGTCGACGAGTGCCTCAGCCAGTACGACCTCGATGGTTGGCGAGACGCGACGTGGGTGTGGGAAACGAACGGTCGCGAACGGTGAGGTCGGGGATCGGACCACTCAGGGAGGTGGAGTCATGGCGGATCTCCGTGTCCCGGTCGTCGCACAGCTCGCCCATGTCGAGCTGTTGACGCCCAAGCCGGACGAGAGCCTCTGGTTCTTCACGAAACTCCTCGGGATGAGCGTCGTTCATCAGGAGGGACAATCGGTTTACCTGCGGGCGTACGAGGACTGGTTCCTTTGGACGCTCAAATTGACGGAGGCACCGCAAGCCGGACTCGGACACGCCGCGTGGCGCGTCTCGGCGCCCGAGCTGCTGGACGAGGCCGCCGCAGCCATCGAGGCAACGGGGCTTGGGCTTGGCTGGCAGGAAAGCGAATACGGCGGTGGACGCGCCTACCGCTTCCGCATGCCAGACGGTCATCGCATGGAGTTGATCTGGGATCTCGAGTACTACCAAGCGCCCGAGGACCAGCGCAGTGCACTCAAGAACCGGCCCCAGCGCCGCCCGCTAGACGGCGTACCCGTGCGCCGGCTCGATCACATCAACTGCTTCGTGAGCGATGTCGAGGTCCACGAAGCGTTCCTCCGGAACTATCTCGGCTTCAAGCTGCGCGAGACCAAGATCGGCGGCGATGGGAAAAAGGTCGGATCCTGGCTCTCGGTGAGCCCGCTCGTCCACGAGATCGCGGTCATGCGCGACGGAACTGGCCAGGGGAATCGCTTGCACCACATCGCGTACTGGTACGGCTACCCACAACATTGTTATGACGTGGCCGACGCCTGTCGGGACTGGGGCATCAAAATCGAGGCTGGTCCTGGGAAGCACGGCACGACCCAGGCGATGTTCCTCTACGTCTTCGAGCCGGGCGGAAACAGGGTCGAGCTGTGGGGTGACGCAGGATACCTGATCTTCGACCCCAACTGGCAGACCGTGGTGTGGGATGTCTCCCACGAATCGGATCTGTACTCGAGTACGGTGTGGCTCGGCGCATCGACGATGCCAGAATCGTTCTACACCTACGGGACGCCAGAAAAGGTGACGGTCGGCGTCTGAGAAAGAGGACACTGGTGGGCCAGTGCGAGGATGAGTCGACTGGCCCACCGCGACGATCCAGCGATGAGCGAGAGTGTGAGAGAACGGGTCAGTCGCTTTGCGAGGAGGAGATCGATGGAGCGGAGCGATTTCCAGCACCTATTCCGTCGGCCGGTTCGACGGCGAACAGTCATCGTTGGGATCGGGACGGCAGCACTCGGTGGTCTGCTCGCTGCCTGCCGTGGTGGTGGTGCCACACCGACGCCGACCACCGCGCCAGCGACGCCGACCCCGGCAGCAGCCACACCGACTCCGGCAGCTGCGACACCGACGCCGGCTGCGGCAGCGACTCCGACTGTCGTGGTCACACCGGCTGCCGCGGCGGAACCGATCCGCATCGGCCTCATTCACGGTTATACGGGTGTCTTTGCGGCATTGGCTGAGAATCTGACCCGGGGTATCCAACTCGCCTTCGAGTCGATCGACAACACGGTAGCGGGTCGCAAAGTCACCTTCGTCCAAGAAGACGACGCCTCCAATCCGGAGCAGGGACTCACCAAGACGAAGCAGCTGGTCGAGCGCGACAAGGTGCACCTCATCATCGGGTACATTCACAGCGGTGTCGCACTTGCCTGCCGCGATTACATTCACCAGAGCGGCGTCCCGACGATCATCGACAATGCAGGAGCGCAAGCGATCACGCGCGACCCGCAGCGGCGTAGTCCGTATATCTTCCGAGTCTCGTTCGCCAATGGCCAATATGAGTGGCCGATGGGGCAGTACGCCTTCGAGCAACTCGGCTACAAGCGACTCGCCTTCATGGCTCCCGATTATGCCGCTGGACACGAAAAAGCGGAGCCGGTCAAGGCGGCGTTCCAGAAGGCAGGTGGCGAGATTGCCGGTGAGGTCTATCCGCCGCTCGACACGAGCGACTTCGCGCCCTTCCTCCAACGGATCCAGCAAGCGCAGCCGGATGCGGTTTGGGCCTTCTTCGCTGGCGCCGACGCGGTCCGCTTCGTGACGCAGTACCAGGACTTCGGGCTCAAAGACCAGATTCCGCTCATCGGCGTTGGTGACCTGGTCGACGAGGCCTATCTCGATCAGCAAGGGGATGCAGCGCTCGACGTCGTGACGTCACTCCATTACTCACCGTACATCGATTCACCGGAGAACAAGGCTTTTGTCGACGCCTTCAAAAAGAAGTATGGGCGCGTTCCCAACCAGTTCGCCTACCAAGGTTACTTGGCTGCGCTCGTCGCAGCGAAAGCACTCGAGGCGGTACAGGGCAAGGTCGAAGACACGCAAGCATTCCTCAAGGCGCTCAAGGGCGTTCAGTTCACGGGACCAGCCGGTCCATTCCGCTTCCATCCGGAAACGCAGAATGTCGTCATCACTGTCTATTTCCGGAAGGTCCAGCGCCTGCCGGATGGCACGCTCGGTAATGTCGTGCTCGGCAAGCGCGAGAACGTGGACGACCTCTCGTTCTAGTCCCTGGGTGCGGGTGACGCTCGCCCATCGAGCGTCACCCGCAGTGCGTATTTGGTACCTGAAGCGTTCTACGAGTATCGTTGAAGCATCGAACTCACAGGCGCTCTCCAGTCGATGGTTCGGGCGAACCGAGGGCGAAAGGAGGTCCGGTGCCGGTCAATACTGCCAGTCTCGTCATCGGTCTGTCCTATGCGAGCCTGCTCTTTCTGGTCGCGGTCGGGCTCTCGGTCGTCTTCGGTCTCATGCGCTTCATCAACCTCGCGACCGGCTCGCTCTACCTCATCGGTGGGTACATCGGGTGGTCCGTGGCACGCTCGACGGGGAACTTCCTCCTCGCACTCGTGGCTGGCGCTCTGGCTGCTCTGGTCGTGGGGATCGCCATCGAGCGGGGTTTCTTGCAGCGCCTGCACCGCAAGGAACTTCTGCAGGTCGCTCTGACGCTCGGTGTGGCCTACGTGGTACAGGACGTCACACGGTGGATCTGGGGCGGGGATCCACTGCGTCTCCGACCACCAGCGATGCTGCGCGGCTCGATGGAACTTTTCGGCTCAGTCGTTCCGATCTATCGGGTCGCCTTGATCGTCATCGGAGCCGTTCTGGCTATCCTGGTCTGGTACCTGCTCGAGCGCACCAAGTGGGGAGCCTACGTACGGGCTGGCGTCGACGATCTCGAGATGGTGCAGTGTCTCGGCATCAATGTTCGACGGATCTTCGCCATCGTCTTCTCGCTGGGTGCCCTCCTCTCCGGTCTCGGTGGAGCGCTCGGCACACCCGTGACGGGTGTCGCGCCTGGTACTGATATCCAGCTTCAACTCATGGCGCTCATCGTCGTCATTCTGGGCGGACTCGGTTCTGTCTTGGGAGCGATCGCGGCGAGCATCGTGGTGGCACTGACCGACACGATCGTTCGGACCTTCTGGCCCGAGGCCTCGTTCTTCGCGGTGTGGGCACTCGCTGCTGTCGTCCTCATCGTCCGCCCACAAGGACTGTTCGGCCGACCTGGCTGGGCCTAGGAGGGAAACCCGATGATGGCGACAGCACGTCTGGCACGAAACTGGCGCAGGGCGATCGGTGTTCCTCTCGCAGTCCTACTTCTCGCGGCTCCCGCCTTCCTCCCGACCTACCCGCTTTCTGTCCTGACCGAGATCCTGATCTTCTCGCTGTTTGCGATGTCCCTCAACCTCCTGCTGGGCTATGCCGGACTTCCTTCCCTCGGCCACTCGGCCTTCTTCGGAACTGGCGGGTACGCCGTCGGACTGCTCGCCAAGTATCTCGGCATCCCTGCTCCCGTCGCCTTGCTCATTGCGGTGGTCGCCGGAGTGGCGCTCGCGCTCGTCACTGGCCCCTTCGTGCTGCGAACGCACGGGGCATACTTTCTCATCCTGACCCTCTCGCTAACGCAAGTCCTGTTCGGAATCGTCTGGCTCTGGCGCCGGGTGACAGGCGGTGACGACGGGCTGCCGGGCATTCCCACACCGAAGCTTCCCTTTCTCGTCGGGCGTGTCTCCGATACCGCCAACTTCTACTACCTCGCGCTTGTCGTGGTCGGGATCGCGCTCCTCACGATGGCTTGGATCGTCCGTTCACCGTTTGGGCTCGCCCTCATCGGCATCCGGGAGAACGAGCGCTACCTGGCTGGCCTCGGCTATCCCACATGGACACTGAAATACGCTGCGTACACCATCGCAGGCGGCTACGGAGCCCTGGCGGGTGGTCTGTTCGCCTACTTCAAAGGCTTCGTCGGCCCAGGGCAGATCAGCTGGCTCTTGGCAGGCGAGGGCATGGTCATGGTCATCCTTGGGGGAGCTGGAACCTTCTGGGGCCCGATCATCGGAGCCGCACTCGTCCTGTTGCTGCGTTATGAGGTCAGCGCGTTCACGCAGCGCTGGGTCATGATTCTCGGTATCGTCTTCATCCTGACCGTGCTTCTGCTACCGCAAGGCATCGTTCGGTTACCGGATCGGATCCGCCAGCTGCGGGCCCAGTTGCGGCGGGAGGCCCCCTTGGCTCGCAGACCAGCTTCAGCAGTCAGTCCTCACCGCGAGCCATCGGTCGAGCAAGTCATCGAGAGGTCGTGAGGATGACAGCAGTACCGGCACTCCAACTCGAGCACGTCAGCAAGACCATCGGCGGGCTGACGATCCTCGAAGACATCTCGCTCACCGTGCAGCCAGGCGAGCGACGGGCCATCATCGGTCCCAACGGTGCAGGCAAGACCACGCTCCTCAACGTGATCGCCGGTTTCCTTCCGGCGACCCGTGGTCGAGTGATCGTCTTCGGGCGCGACGTCACCAGGTTACCAGCGCATCGTCGGGTCGATGTCGGATTGCTCAAAACGAACCAGCAGCCGGCAGTCTTCCAGGAGCTGACTACACGCCAGAACATCTTGATCGCGCTCCTCCGAGGACGCCACCGCCTGCTCGGCCTCACTGGGCAAGTGAACAGCGATCGCGCTGTCCAGCGCGAAGCCGAGCGTGTGCTCGAGGAATGGGGACTGTTGGACGTCAGCGATATCGAAGTCCGTCATCTCCCACATGGGTATCAGCGACGGGTCGAGCTGGCCGCACGCTTCGCTTTGCGACCGCGCTTGCTGCTGCTCGACGAGCCAGCCGCCGGCCTGGCCGTCGACGAGATTCCCGCCTTCATCGAGCGACTCGCACAGCTTCCACGCGATATGACGGTGGTCCTCGTGGAGCACAGCATGCGCGTCGTCTTCTCCTTCGCTGACCGAATCACGGTTCTCCACCACGGGGCCGTCCTGGCTGACGGTACTCCGGACGAGATCCAGCGCAACGAGGACGTGCAGGCAGCGTATCTAGCAGGAGCGATGCGAGGGCGAAATGCTGGAACTGCGTGACGTCTACGGAGGCTACGGCGAAGGCTTCGTCTTGAACGGACTCTCGTTGACGGTCGAAGAAGGCCAAGTCGTCGGTCTCTTGGGGCGAAACGGTGCGGGGAAGACGACGACCATGCGAGCGATCATGGGTTTGCTCCCTCGACTGGCCGGCGAGATCCGCCTGCGCGGCCAGTCGCTCGTCGGCCTACCGCCCCATGTCATCGCCCACAAGGGTATCGCGCTCGTTCCGCAAGGTCGGCGCATCTTCCCCTCGCTGACGGTCACGGAAAATCTCCTGATCGGTGCGCGACCACCGCGCCCCGACCAGCGGGTCCGCTGGACCGTCGAGGAGATCTATCAGCTCTTCCCGATTCTCAAGGAGCGGGGGAAAATCCGCGGAACGCTCTTGAGCGGTGGCGAGCAGCAAATGCTGACGATCGCCCGCTCGCTCATGACCCAGCCCCTCGTTCTCCTGTGTGACGAGCCATCGGAAGGGCTTGCACCGGTCATGGTGCAGCGCGTCGGTGAGATCTTGCAGCGCCTCAAGCAGGCGGGACTGTCGATCCTCCTAGCGGAACAGAACATCGATCTCGCGCTTTCCGTCATCGATGTCGCCTATATCGTCGAAGAGGGGCGCGTCATCTGGCAGGGATCAGCTGCGGAACTCGTCGGCAACCGCGAACTCCAGGAGACCTACTTGGGAGTCCGCGTCGAAGCGTGACCGCGTCCGTTTCGGCCGAGTTTTGGCCTGCCTCGGTTCGTCGCACCGGCCTGCATCGTTGCCGTTCACTGGTCGATGCCGAGGAGCGCCCCGTTCCCGCGCCTAGCGACCTAGGGGACGAATCTGTCTCTCCCCGTCGACGAGTCCGCCCCTCGGGGATCATGCAGTGGGGGAAGCTCATGACCATCGATTGCCACATTCATGCCATACCAGAAGCGATGCTCGCGTGGCTCCGCAGCAACGCAGCGCGGGCGGGAGCTCGTTTCGAGCAGCGAGAACCCGGGAAACCGCCGATCCTGATCGTTGGAGGGCGCTGGCCGTTCGAACTCAAGCCGGTCTTTCACGACCTCGATCAGTTCCTGGCAGCACTCGATGCAGCGGGAATCGAGCGCGCGCTTCTGTCGCCAGTTCCCCAGCTCTTCTTCTACGAAGCAGAACCAGCATTGGCGCGCGAGGCGGCTCGGGCCTACAACGAGGCACTCTTGGGGTGGCAGAAGCGGGCACCGCAGCGACTCGACCTCCTGGCAACGGTACCACTCAACGATCCATCAGCTGCAGCAGACGAACTCGCCTGGGCGATGGAGCGGGGCATGCGGGGTGCCATCGTCGGCCCGGGTACCGCGGATCGGCTGCTGACTGATCCCGTCTTCGAGCCCTTCTGGCGGGCCGCTGACGAGCGCAAGGCGATCCTTTTCCTCCACCCGCTTTTGAGTCGCGATCCTCGTCTCGCACGACCACAACTTCCCAACATGATCGGCGTGCCCTGGGAGACGACGGTCGCCGCTGCCGATCTGATTTTCGGAGGCGTCCTCGATCGCTACCCGAATGCACGTATCCTGCTGGCACACGGCGGCGGCTACCTGCCGTATCAAATCGGTCGTCTCGAACGCGCTTATGCAGTGTGGGAGGCAGTGCGCCGGCAACTCGCTGAACCCCCGTTGGCCTATCTCCGGCGCTTTTGGTACGACACGGTTCTCTGGCGACATGAGACGCTGGAATATCTCTGCGCTGTCGTCGGCCCGGATCGTATCGTTCCCGGATCGGACTTTCCCTTCGATCTGTCCGTGTGGCCGCCGTTGGGCACGAGAGAGGGAAGTTCGACATTGTTCGCGGAGTAACGGGACGACGGTACGGAGGCCTTGGGGAGGATCGCCGACTCAGTTCCGGTATTCTGAACAACTCACTTGTTATCCTTGTTTTGACAGAGTACAAGAAAATGGAACAGTCGCCGCGACGTATCGGATCAATCGACTGCAGCCGACATGAGCGACTGGCCTCGTACAGTCCTGACTGTGGCAAGGGGGATGTATGACGTGAAGCGAAGCGTCAGCCAGCGATGAGTGGCGTACAGGGGAGGAGTCCGCGTTGAGCTCGACCGAGGAGGAGGAAGGGAATCATGCGATCACTGACACGACGGCATGTGCTCATACTCGCTGGTTCGGCAGGACTCTCCGCACTTTTGGTAGCATGCGGCGGGCAGACAACACCTACTCCGGCGCCACAGCCGTCGCCGACTCCGCCGGCTGCTCAGCTGCCGACCCCAACGGCTGCGGCGGTCACGAGTCCAGCTACCCCACCGACACCGACCGTCGTAACGAGCAAGCCTGCGAAGACATTGCGGATCGGATTTGCTATCTCCAAGAGCGGACCCTACGCTGCTGGCGCCGGTATCACGATCTACCCCAACTACATCTTGTGGACCAAAGACGTGAACGAGGCAGGCGGCATCAAGCTGAGCGATGGCATGTATGCCATCGAACTCATCGAATACGATGACCAGAGCAGCCCAGAGGAAGCGATCAAGGCCATCCAACGCCTCGTCAATCAAGACAAGGTCGATCTCCTTCTTCCACCCTGGGGTACTGCGATGAACCTGGCCGTCGCTCCCGTCTTTCACCAGTTGGGGTACCCGCAACTCGGTGTCGCGAATCTGAGCGACAAGTCTCCCGATCTCGCCAAACAGTGGCCAGGGTACTTCTCTTTCCTCGGGACATCGAGCCAGTACTCCGAAGCGATCGCCGATCTCTTGGGCGATCTCGCGGCGCAGGGCAAGATCGGAAAGAAGGTCGCACTCATCCACGTCGACGACGAATTCGGGCTCGAGCTCTCCGCAGCAGCCCGCAAGAAACTCAAGGACACCGGCTTCGAACTCGTCTACGACCAGGGTTATCCACTCGGCACGACGGATTTCCAACCGATTCTGACCGATATCAAGAGCCGACAGCCCGATGCATTCGTCGCGTGCAGCTATCCGGCCGATACACTCGCGTTGCCACAGGCTGCCATGGTACTGGATTTCAATCCAGCCGTCTTTTTGACAGCTGTCGGGACGGCCTTCCCGATTTATCTCGGCCAATTCGGTCAGAATGCCGAGGGCGTGATGGGTCTGGGTGGTATCGATCCCAAGCACTCGGAACTCATGGACTACTACAAGCGCCACAAAGAGGTGACCGGTCAGGAACCGGACCGCTGGGCTAGCCCGGTGTGCTACGCATCGTTACAGGTGCTGCGACAGGCACTGGAGCGAGTCGGCAAAATCGATCGTCCTGCGCTCACGAAGGAGATCGCGACCGGCTCATTCCAGACGATCATCGGAACCGTCAAGCTCGAAGGGAATGTCTATTACGGAAATCGGTTGCTCGGTCAGTGGCAGAACGGCGAGTTTCTGGCCGTCTGGCCAAAGGACAAGGCGCCCGTACAGCCGATCGTACCGAAGCCGGGTTGGAAGAAATAATCGGTCTACAGATTTTTCACGAATGCTCGATCGGGGCAGTCCCACGCAATACCGGGCTGCCCCGCTCGGGCCACTGAACTCCCTGCCGAGAACGCAGGAGTTCTGGTTCTCACTGAGCAGGGAGAAAAGCCTGTCGGCCCGATCATCGGGCTCGCAAAGGGACCGCCAGGTAGCAGGGTGCACGGGATAGCGACAGCGCTTATGGGACCGATCAACGATCGATGTCTCGCCAGGTAGATTCGTCTCTTGCCAGACGTCCGTCGTTATCGCTACAATATCCTTGATATCTAAACTCCTTCACAGCATTGCTGGATCGGCAACACAGACGGGGTATGTTGGGCACAAAGCGGTGGGAGAGCCTATGATCTCTGTACTCGATGCCCTGGTCACTGGCCTCGTTTACGGTGGCGTGTATGCGTTACTGGCTCTCGGCCTCACCCTGCAGTACGGCGTCGCTCGCATCCTGAACCTGGCTTACGGTGATTTTCTGATCGCAGCAGCGTTGCTGACGACGCTCCTCTTCCAGCGTTACCAACTCAGCCCGCTGGTCGCGCTCCTGTTGCTTGCGCCTCTCAGCTTCCTGATTCATCTTCTCGTCTACCATCTGGTCTTTGTCCCGTTGGAACGACGCAGTGGTTCGTGGCGAGCGATGGAGGCCTCGAGCATCTTGCTCGCCTTCGGGCTTTCCTTCGTCGTATCCGGCACGATGCTCGCCATCTTCGGTGGGAAACTCTTCTCGTATTCCTATCTTTTGGTGCCAGTCAAGTTGCTCGGGAGCGTCGTCCCTGCCAATCGTTTGCTGGCCTTCGTGCTCGCGCTCGCTTTCGGTGCTCTGGCCTATCTATTGCTGGTCCGCACGCGCATCGGCACGGCGATCCGCGCTATCGCGGTCGACCCTGATGGTGCTCCCCTCGCGGGGATCGACGTCCGAAGGTGGGCAGGTTTGACCTTCGCCTTCGGTGGCATCATCTGTGCAGCGAGTGGCGTTCTCATCAGCATGTTTCAGACGTTCAATGTACCCATGGGTATCACCTTCACGCTCAAAGCGCTCGTCGTCGTCATCTTGGGCGGGGTCGGCAATGCGCTCGGCGCTCTCGTCGCTGGGCTGATTCTCGGGGTCACGGAGTCGTTCGTCGCTCGGTTCGTCAGCCCCGGACTGACGCTGGCTGCGGTCTATGCGCTGTTCATTCTCGCGGTTCTCACGTTGCGCACGGGAATTCTCGGGAGGGCACTCCGGTGATGCGACCGATCGCACGCACAGCCACCCTGCCTGCTCTCTTGCTCGTCGCTGCGCTGGTCCCACTGGCAGGAAACGACTTTCATATCGCGCTCGGGATCTCGATCCTGATGTATGCCACTCTTGCCATCGCCTGGGGACTCTTCGCTGGGCCGACGAAGTACATCGGCCTCGCCACCGCAGCCTTCTTCGGCGTCGGTGCCTACACGGTGGGTCTCCTCTACGAGAAGGTGCCGATGCTGGCGCTGTACCCACTCGCCGCAGTCATCGCTGCTCTCTTGGCGCTCATCGTCGGACTCACCACATTGCGCATTCAAGGGATGTACTTTACCATCTTTACTTTCGGCTTAGCGGAACTCATCCGCCAGCTCATGACGTGGTATCAGCGGAACGTCACGGGATCCGTCGGTCTTTACATCATCACCGACATCACTGCTCGGCAAATTTATTGGGCATTGACTGTTCTCCTTGGACTCACATTACTCGCCGGCTGGCTTCTCGCACGCTCGCGCTATGGGCTTGCGCTCCTCATGATCGGTGAGGACGAGGTAGCGGCTCGGCACAGCGGGGTACGAACCACCGCCGTCAAGGTGCTCACGCTCGCCGGTACCTCCGCGATCATGGCAGTGACCGGAGCCATCGTCGCGCCGCGCTGGACGTACCTCGATCCGAACATCGCGTTCAACCCCACGCTTTCCTTCATGCCAGCAGTCATCGCGTTGCTCGGCGGGATGCAGCGATTCTGGGGACCACTGGCCGGAGCGATCCCGCTCGTCATCCTCTTCGACCAACTCAATGCGCGCTTCCCGACCGCCTACACGCTGATCCTGGGACTCCTCTTCATGGCGATCGTGTTCGTCATTCCCAACGGGATTCTGGGCTTGCTGCCCAAGATCGAACGCAAGCGCATGGCCGAAGCACGCCTCACCACCCCTGCAGCATCCACCCTCAGCGAACCACTCGCACCCGCGATGCCAGCTCGCAGCGCAACTCCGAGCATCGATGGAATCAGTGGTCCGGTCGGGAAACTCTCATCGCACGGTTCGACACTGCTCGAGGTTCGCTCGCTGCGCAAGACCTTCGGCGGGATCGTTGCGGTGGATGATCTCTCGTTCGAAATTCGCGAAGGCGAGGTCTTCGGTATTATCGGGCCGAACGGTTCGGGCAAAACGACCGTGCTCAATCTCATTTCCGGGCTTTACCAACCAGACCGGGGCGAGATCGTCTTTGTGGGACATAAGATCACTGGCAAGGCACCGGAGGAAATCGCCCGGCTCGGTATCGCACGCACCTTTCAACTAGTGCGCATCTATCCGGCCCTGACGTGCCTCGATCACGTCACGCCAGCTGCCTTGTTCGCAGGGCACGCCCGATCACTGAGCGACGCCCGCGAACAGGCACGGCAGCTGCTCGAGGAACTCGGCATGGCGGCCTACGTCCATGTTCCAGCTGGGCAGCTCAATTTCATCGACCAAAAGCGGCTGGAACTGGCGCGAGCACTCGCGCTGCGTCCGAAACTCTTGTTGCTCGACGAGTGGCTGGCCGGACTCAACCCCTCCGAGATGCTCATCGGGATGGAGCTGATCGAGTCCCTCCGTGGCAGAGGCATGACGATCGTGCTCATCGAGCATCTCATGCAAGCGGTACGCCGACTCTGCGATCGCTGCATCGTGATGAGTTTTGGCCAGAAGATCGCTGAAGGGTTACCAGGCGAGGTGCTGCGCGATCGAGAGGTCGTCCGCGTCTATCTCGGAGAGGCAGACGATGCTTGAGCTGCGCGAGCTAACGGTCCATTACGGACTCCACCCTGCGATTCAGAATGTCTCGCTCCAGGTCGCTTCTGGCGAGATCGTGGTCGTGCTCGGTGCCAATGGTGCAGGCAAATCGACGCTCCTCAAGGCCACGATGGGCCTGGTCCGCCCCACGCACGGGCACATCCTGCTCGACGAGCTCGATTTGACGAGCCTCGTGCGCCGTCGTCTGACCCACCAGATCGTCGAGCAGGGTCTCGTCCTCGTGCCAGAGCGTGGAGGGACCTTCACTGACCTCACGGTTCAGGAGAATCTCCTGCTGGGAGCCTTTCCGCATCGAGCGCGAGCCCGCGAGCGCGAACTTCTGACCTTCGCACTGGAACTCTTCCCGAAACTGAAGGAACGCTTGAGCCAGAGAGTCGGCACCATGAGTGGGGGCGAACAGCGCATGGTGGCTGTCGCGCGCGCGCTCATGGCCGCTCCGCGCTTCCTTTTGCTCGATGAGCCGACACTCGGCTTGGCCCCCGTGCTGGCGAAACAGCTCCTGCGCGTCTTACCGAAGATCGCCGCCGAAGGTATCGGCATCCTGCTGGTCGAGCAGAACGCTCACCTCAGTCTCAGCGTCGCCCAGCGCGGTGCAGTGCTAGCAAACGGTGTCCTCGTACACGCAGCGAGTGCGGCCGATCTGCGCGACGATCCGACTGTCCGTACCGCCTACCTCGGAAGCGATTGAGTCGCCTCCCTCCTCCACCACCGAGGACGGTCACCGTGTTCGGCTATCCTGAATCGCCCTCTTGCACTCACGACATTTTGCGTGTAAACTGTCGTACGAGTAGCACACAGCTAGTCAGAGTCCATACGCTGGATCTGGAAGCCCTTCACGTCATCGTCATCGTCATGAGTGAAGGGAGGAGATACCGCAAAGAAAGACCTTGTCTACACACGAAGAAGTTTAGTTCTCTCCTGTCGCGAATCGTGATCGGTTCGGAATACGGAAGAGGAGGAGAATACCATGCGTGTCTCGCGACGACGATTCTTCGTAACAGCAGCTGCGCTGAGCGCCTCCGCACTCTTGAGTGCTTGCGGTGGTGCGGCAACGCCGTCCCCGGCCCCGCAACCCACCCCTACTACCGCACCGGCCGGGCAGCAACCAGCTGCCACGCCGACCCTGGCTCCCGCTCCGGCTGGGTCACCCACCGTCGCGGCGACTCAACCGACCAAGAAACTGCGTATCGGTTGCGCAGTGTCCTTGTCGGGCGTGTTCGCAGCGGGTGCGGACGTGACGATCGTCAAGGCCTACAAGCTCTGGCAAGACGACGTCAACAAGGCTGGAGGATTCCAGCTGGCCGATGGTCGCTACGAGGTCGAAATCATTTGGGCAGACGATCAAAGCAACCCCGAAGAGTGTATCAGGCAAGTGCAGCGGCTCATCACGCAGGAAAAGGTGGACTTCCTCATTCCACCGTACTCGACGGGAATCAACCACGCTGTAGCTCCCATCTTCCACCAGAACGGCTATCCGCAAGTTGCGGTGGCGACGTGGGTCACGGAAGAGGACGCCAAGCGTTTCCCGTACTTCGTGAGCTTCCTCGGTCGTCCCGAACAGTATGCAGAGGAAGGGATCGTCGGTCTCCTCAAATATCTGAATCAGCAGGGCAAGATCGGCAAGCGCGTTGCGCTGCCCTACGTCGATGCCGAGTTCGCCCTCGATTTCGTCAAGCCACTCCGGCCTGCTCTGCAAGCTGCAGGGTTCGAAATCGTCTACGACCAGGGTTACCCCATGGAAGTCAGCGACATGCAGTCGATCGTTACCGAGATCATGCGCCTGAATCCCGACGCCGTCATCGGCATCACCTACCCCAATGACACGATGCTCTACGTCCCACCCATGAAAGTTCTCGGATTCAATCCACCGCTTCTCTTCCTCGCCAATGGCCCTAACTACTACTTCTTCTATGGCACGTATGCCGATGACGCCGAGGGAGTGATGGGTCTCGGTGGTATCGACGTCCGCAACCAGCAACTCGTTGACTTCTACAAGCGCTTCGCAGCCTTCAATGGGACGGAAGCTGACCGCTGGGGCGGCCACGTCTATTATGTCGTTGGCCAAGTGATTCAACAGGCGTTCGAGCGCGTCGGAAAGATCGATCGCAAGGCGATCGGCGACGAAATCTTGAAGGGTACGTTCGATACGATCATGGGCCAGGTGAAGCTCACCGGTAACGCCTTCCTCGGTAACTGGCTCATCGGTCAGTGGCAGCGGCAGTCGGATGGCAAACTCGAGTACGTCGCCATCATGCCGCGTGACCGCGCCAGTGCCGAGCCACTCGTTCCCAAGCCGACGTGGAAGAGCTGAGATGCACCACACACACGAGCGGGGAGCGGCACGACTGCTCCCCGCTCGCCTTCGTCGGGCACTGCACATCCACTCTACCAGCGCGCGCGGCCGACCTCGTAATGGATATTGCGGGCCTCGAAGAAGTTGACGATCTCCGGCATATCGACCTGCGCGACCATCCAACGCAACGGATTCGGTTCACCGAAAGCGATCGGCAAACCCAGTTCTTCCAACCGGCGATCAGCGATGTAGCGCACGTACCGGTTGAGCACATCAGCGTCTAGACCGATCAACGGCTCCGGGAGTACTGCCCGGTTGTACGCTTCTTCGAGCTCGACCGCACGTAGGATGAGCTCCCGCAGCTGGCGACCGAACGCCGCGCTCATGATTTCCGGATGCTCCTCCAGGATCGTCGTGATCAAGTGGATACCGAACGAGAGGTGGAGCGACTCGTCCTTCAGGACCCAATCGACGATGGTGCACAAACCACGCAACAGGTTTCGCTGCCGAAACGCGAGCGCCAGCGCGAAGCCGGAGTAGAAGAAGATTCCCTCCAAGATCACGAAGTAGCCGACGAGGTTGCGGACGAGTCGCTGCAGTCCCTCGACAGACTCGACGTCAGGGGTAACGAGCCACTGCTCGGCCAGCTGACGCTGGAATAGCTCTTTCGCCGCGACAGCTGGATGCTCCACGTGCAAGCCGAACACCCGCTCCCGGTCCAACGGCAGCGTCTTGATGACGTACTCGAACGCCATGACGTGGTTGGCTTCTTCCCACGCCTGTCGAGCCAAATACAGCCGAGCTTCCGGGGCCGTCACCGCCCGATAGAGACTGAGCAGCAGGTTGGTCGTGACCAGCGACTCCATCGGATTGAAGAAACCCAGGAACATTTCCACCGCTCGCCGCTCTTCATCGCTCAAGCGTTCATGCCAGTCGCGTACGTCATCGTGCAGCGGAACCTCTTCCGGGAACCAGGTGTTGTGCTTGGCTTGTTGGACATGCGCATAGGCCCACGGGTGACTCAGCGGGAAGAGCTCCACAGCAGCTAGGGGATCGCCTCCGAGCAATCGGCGGGCCATTCTGGTCCCTCCTCGTCCTTCACTGGCAACTTTCGCACGACCCATCGAGACGGCAGCTCGCCGCATCGCTCGCCAGCACCTCGCGCTCGGCGAGCTGCACCCATTGCGGGCGACGCCGCGCCTTGTTGACGGCAACCGTGGATTGCTCGATCTCCATGCGTGGACGCACGAAGCAGTAGTAGGTGCTCTTGAGCCCCTTGCGCCAGGCCGCCAGATACACCGCACTCATCTGCCCTGGTCGATCAGCCGCATGGTAGAGATTGCGACTGACCCCCATGTCCACCCACTTCTGAACCCGCGCCGCCACTTCGATGTACGACTCCGCCGGCACTTGATAGGCGGTCGGGAAGCGCGCGACGAGGTCGGGTGGACACCCCGGCACCGCTCGCAAGTCCCCACGCGCTGCCACGAGACCGGGCAACAACTGCTCCCAAAGCCCCCGACGCCGGAGTTCCTCGACGAGGATGGGGTTGACTTCCAGGAACTTCCCGGAGAGCGTTTGCCGGCTGAAGACGTTCGCATAGTACGGATCGAGACTCGGGGTGGTTCCCGCCAGTAAAGCGATGGTTGCGGTCGGTGCCACCGCCATCACGGCACCATTGCGCATGCCCCGCCGCACCCGCTGGCGCAGCGGTTCCCAGTCCAGTCGCCGCGTGCGGTCGACCTCCACCGGCAACCCACGATCGGCTGCAAGTTCATCGAGGGTATCGATCGGAAGAACACCGGCTGCCCAGCGGGAAAAGGCAAAGTTGGGAAACGCGCCTCGCTCCTCCGCCAGTGCGCAACTGGCGCTGATGGCGTGATAGCTGAGGAACTCGGCGATCTGATCCGCCAGATCCGCTGCTGCTGGCTCAGCGTACGAGACAGCGCGGCGGGCCAAGAGCTCGGCGAAGCCCATGAGGCCGAGTCCCACGGGGCGATTGAGCTGGTTGGCTCGCGCCGCGCGTTCCGAGGGATACAGGTTCGCATCGATGACGTTGTCGAGTGCCCGCATCGCCAGCCGCACCGTCGCCGCCAGCTGCTCCCAGTCCAGTTCGCCGGTCGGCGTGCAGTGGCGAGCGAGGTTTACACTGCCGAGATTGCACACCGCCACCTCGTCGCGACTGGTCGGGAGGAAGATCTCCGTACAGAGGTTGCTCGAGTGAATGACACCGATCCCGCGCAACTGAGAACGGAGGTTCCCGGCATCTTTGAAGGTGAGCCAGGGGTGCCCGGTTTCCATCAGGCTCGCCAAGATGGCCAACCACAGCTCGCGGGCAGGCAGGCGGCGCCAGGCTCGTCGGGGGAGCATCCCCGCCTCTGCCTGTCGGCAGAGTTCTCGGTAACGCTCCGAGAACGCGGCACCCACCAGATCCGGGAGCTCGGGCGCAACGATCGGATCGAAAAGGTACCAGAGGTCGTCCGTCTCGACACGCCGCAAGAACTCATCGGGGATCCAGAGCGCGGTGTTGAGCTGATGCGTACGACGGTAGGGATCACCGGCATTGCGGCGCAGATCGAGGAACGCTTCCACCTCCAGGTGCCACGGCTCCAGGTACACGCACATCGTGCCGCGCCGACGACCACCCTGACTGATCGAGGCGATCAGGGCATCGTACAGGTGAAGAAACGGGATCAGCCCACCGCTCGTCCCGTTGATCCCACGCACGGGAGCACCCGTGGCCCGGATGCGCGTCACGGCCGTGCCGATCCCGCCGGCGTACTTGGCCAGCATCCCGAACTCGTACGCCGAGCCCAAAATGCTTTCCAGACTGTCCTCGACCTCCGCCAGGTAGCACGAGGCCAACTGGTGGTGCGGCGTGCCCGCATTGAAGAGTGTCGGGGTACTCGGCAGATACCGGAGCGAACTCATCAGGTCGTACCAGCGCAGGGCCCAGCTGGTCCGCGTCTCAGGCGGTTCGACCAGCGCCAGCCCCATCGCCACGCGCATGAAGAGCGCCTGTGGTCGCTCGAGCAGCTGGCGCGTCTCCGGATCCCGGACCAGGTACCGATCGGCCAGCGTCGCCAGCGCCGCATAACCGAGGAGCGCGTCACGCGCCGGGTCCAGCGCTCGCGCCAGCACATCGAGCTGGAAGGTACGGAGTCGCGGGTCGAGCGCGCCGCGAGCGATGCCACGCTCGACGAATCGCCGGAAATGCTCGGGATAGGGGAGGGGCGTCCCGTCATCCGCCTCGCGTGCGATCTTTTCCAGGAGCAGCGCCGCTGCTTCCCGCTCGGCCTCGGGCCGATCGGGTAACTGCTGGAGACAGCTCAAGATCCGACTGTCCAGCTCGGCTGCTTCGTCCCGTGCGATCGGTCGGAGGTGGAGAGAACTCGACACCAGGGATACCATCGCACCGCCCTCCTGTTTTTCCGGCCGCCTCGCGCGACCGAGCGGCCAGAGCGGCAGCGAACGGATGCTCCCCCGGGATCGAGCATCCCGAACCGACCACTCCGGCCCGCACCCACCCGCGAGGCGCGGCACCGTTCCGAGCGGACGGGTCGGTCTTCGGGCTCGCGGATCGACCTACCAGCTGCACCTTCCCAGCGGTATCCCGCCAGTGGCCCCGGTCAGGATGACTGGCTGCAGCCTTCGTTCCCGCTCACCGCTGCGGGGCAGCGCCGGATTTGCACCGGACTTCCCGGCACCCGTCCACTTTCCGTTGCTGCACCACAAGAACAAGGGCTCCTGATGTTCTCGTTCCCCTAGATCTTGTGGTCACGCCTCCCAGTGTATGCATCAGGCACCCTCCTGGCAAGATGTTCCGAAAAGTCACCGCTCTCGTGCTGGCTGGGCCGGTGCTGCCCGCGGTGCAGCGGGATGCTTCGCACTGACTCGTTCCGCGAGACGACGGCGACACAGCCGTCGGGCACGAGCGCGCAGCCGCGTTGCAGGCGCCTCGAGCGTGCCGAGAAACCGTGACGACATGGCACGATCGAGAACGCACGCACCGGCAACTGCATCGTGGGGGAGCGGTGTCCCGGCACAGCGACACCGCCCCTCCTGCCTGGGCGAAAGGACCGAGTGGCTGTCGCGGCCGCGCGGCACGGCCACCAGGGAAGCGAACTGGGCACCCCTGCCGGCCGCACCGAGCGACTGGCCCGGCTCGGACCATCGCCTGCGCCTCGACTCCGCTAACTGTCATTCGCCACGACTGGACACGCGCTAGCACATCAGCTTATGATCCTGCTAACGCAGGACAGTGCGATTGGAGGAGGTGCATATGGCACAGCTGACTGTGGTGTTCTTCCCGGAGGGTGCCTACGGGCCGACGAACAACTGTATCGGGATCGGTCGAGCGCTCCAGGAACTCGGCCTCCGGGTCGTCTTCGTCGTCGAGGAATCGTTCGCGGGGACACTCGAAGCCAAGGGGTTCGAAGAGCGTCTGATGCGCTTGACGCCGCCTCCTGAGCAACCAGAGGAGCCAGGGCAGTTCTGGAAGGATTTCATCGCCAACACGGCGCCCCACTTCCGGGAAAGCACCTTCGAACAGATCCGCAGCCTGATCGCACCGATCTGGCGCTCGCTCATCGACGGCGCCCTGTACGTCGAGCCGCGGCTGCGCGAGATCTTCGCGGAGCTGCGCCCAGACGTGATCGTGGAGGACAACGTCGTCGCCTTTCCCGCGGTCGTCACGGCCGGTGTCCCCTGGGTCCGCATCGTGTCGTGCAACCCGTTGGAGATCCCCGATCCGGACCTTCCACCCGCCCTCAGCGGGTTGCCGACGAACGACCGCTCGGAGTGGGAAGCCTGGCGTCGAGAGTATTGGGACGCGGTCGGTCCGTTGCATGAAGAGCTCGACACCTTCTGCCGCGAGAACGGCGCCCCGCCGCTGCCACCGTTCGAGTTCATCTGGGAGAGCCCCTGGCTCGATCTCTACCTCTACCCGGCCGAGCTGGATTACCCGCGGTCGCAGCCCCTCGCGCCAGTCTGGCACCGGATCGACTCCTCGGTGCGCGATACGGAACCACCCTTCGAGTTGCCGGAGCACCTGCGTGAGGGCGGTCCGCTGCTCTACGTCAGCCTGGGCAGCCTGGGCTCGGCCGAGCCGGAACTGATGGGGCGTTTGGTCGACCTCCTCGGGCGCACTGATTACCGGGCGATCGTCAGTCTGGGCCCCCAGAAGGGGAAGCTTCCCCTTCCCGACAACGTCTGGGGAGACGAGTATCTCCCGCAGCCTTCTATCCTCCCGCTCGTCGATGCCGTGATCACCCATGGTGGGAACAATACGACGACAGAGTGCATGCATTTCGGTAAGCCGATGCTGGCACTGCCGCTCTTCTGGGACCAGCACGACAACGCCCAGCGCATTCAGGAGTGCGGCTTCGGCTTCCGCTTCCACCCGTATCGCTTCACGGACGACGAGTTCTTCCGCGCCCTGGAGGATCTCCTGACCAACGAGGAACGGAAGGCCCGGCTCGCGGCTGCCAGCGCACGCATCCAGGCAGTCGACGGTCGGCGCAAGGCCGCTCGCCTCATCGCGGAACTCGCGCGAACCAAGCAACCCATTTCGCGCCCGGCCCTCAGCTGAGCACGCGCGGATGGAGCGATGAGCCAGACGCGCATCTTCGTCGACCTCCCCGCCGCACTCGTCGAGGAACTCCTCGGTCGCACGCCGGAGCTGAGCCGCTCGGTCATCGAGCAGCTGACGAGCCAGCGGACCGAGCGCGAGCGCTGGCGGGATGTCCTGGCCCGCGAACGGTTGCTCGGAACACTGGCAGATCTTCCGGCAGCCCCCACGCCGACCACCTGCGGCGTCGACGGCTCGGTCGCGGTGGAGCGGTTGCTCGCGCACGACCTTCTGGTCGCTGGCGCGCTCGCGATCGAGGGCCTGACACCGCCGAGCGAAAAGCGCTTCTGGCCAGAGCCCCGTCATCTGCTGTGGGTCGAGCTCGTGCCCCACGACGACGCGAGCGACGCGCTTGCGCGAGCGCTGATGGCAGCGAGCGAAGTCGAACTGGCGGCCCGCGCACCGCATGACGTCGTCTTTCTCGATGGGTCGCTCACAACCCCACTGATCGCCTTCGATCAGGCGCTGCGCGCGCTCGCTACCCGAGAACTGCCTTCACCGGCCGCACGCGTTTTCCTCGAGGCTTTGCCCGAGCGGCTCGACGACCTCGCTCGTGTCCTGTGTTCAGCCGACCCACCGCGCTGCTGGGTCGGCGTGCCCAAGTACACCGCGCGGCGCGATCTCGCCATTCGGCTCGGCCTGAACCAACAGTTCGACGACCGAGCGCTCCTGACTATCCTCCTCGCTCCAGGAGAGTTCACATGGCCGATCCCAGTCACCACTGGTCGACGCCCCCACGCGTTCGGACTCGATCTCTTGCCAGACACCCTCCGCCTGCGCGCCAGCTCGTCGATCGAGCGTGTGCTGCGCGCGGTCGATCGACTTCGCGTGGTCTATGTGCGCTCTCACCCCTGGTTGCCGGCGCTCCGCCTCGAACTGCACGAGTCCGTCGCTATCGATTCCAGCCGTTTGGCCAGCGTACTCCAAGCCGTTCACGACCAGAGCGCGAGCGGGAAGCTTCGGGAACCGTTTCCACTCTACTTGGCTGACCGAATGGTACGCTCGCTCCGTCGCGCGACGCGAGCGCTCCGGCATGCTGTGCGCGAGGCAGCTGCGCGTGGGTATCCTGTGCTCGACGACGTGTTTCTCGCTCTGGAGTGCTACCGCAGCGAATCGCTCTCATCGCCATGAGCAGCGTCGCCCTGCTGCACGATGGTACCGAACCGATCGGTGTGCTCGGCTCCCCCTCATCCACGGGCCAGCTCACGCTGGAGTTGCTCGATGCAGCGACCCGGCGCAAGCTGGTCGGCGAACTGGTCATCCTGCCCTTCGTCCAGGACGGGGTGCGACATTATGCGCTCGGGCAGATTACCGAGATCGTCCTGCGCAATGTCTGGCACGAAGATCCGACGATCCGCAGCCTGGTGCGGCAGCGTGGACGGATCGACGCGGTGAGCGAGCGACAGGACACTCATCAGGGAATGCTGGCGATCAGCGCCGTGTTCGCCGAGGATGGAACCGGTTTCCGCCCCTCGATCCTCGGCACGGTCCCTCCCACCGGCACACCGATCTTCGCTGTAGGAGACGAAGTTCTCGATCAATTGCTCGCCCATGCTCGAGCCGAACTCTTCTATCTCGGTCGCGTCTACGGTTCGGGACCCAAGCTTCCGCTCTGGTTCAAACATTTCGGTCGCGGACCCCGCGGGGCCGGTGAGGCGTACCACGTCGGTATCTTCGGCAAGACCGGGTCAGGAAAGTCCGTCCTGGCCAAGATGCTCCTGCTCGCCTATGCGCGGCACCCGGAGATGGCGCTCCTGGTCATCGATCCGCAAGGCGAATTCAGCAAGGATCTCCGTGACCGATCCGCCCCAGGTGGCTTCCCTCTTCCGCTACGCACCGTCCTGCACGACGCGCTGGGCCGTGTCGCCGTCGTCCTCTCGGTTCGCGACCTCATCCTCGACCGTTGGGAACTGCTCGAAGAGCTGCTCGTGACCTCGGAATTCTTTGACAAGCTTTCTTTCGGTGTCCGCGAAAACCGTCAACTCGCTGCCCGCGAGATCGCGCAGCGTCTGCGCAAGCAGGGAGTGCAACTCGGTGATCTGTACGAACTGAAGACTTTCCAACGAGTGCTGTCGATCCTGAGCGACGAACAAGTCCAGCGTGTTTTCTACCGCTCAGCGGACGCTCGCGCTCGTTTCCAGTACATGCTGCAGCGAGTCGATCCTCGCGAGCTCTACTCGCACTCCTGGCGACCACTGGCCCTGCTCTTCAGTGACCGCGGAAATCCACGCGCTCGCACGATCGAGCGGGTCCTCGATGGTCTCTTCCGACCCACCGATCGGTTGATCGTCTCCCTCGATCTGTCGGGAGCAGATCCTGCCGATGAGCACGAGCAGGTTCTCTGGGACGAGACGATCCAAGAAATCGTGATTCGGCGCCTTTTGGAGGGGATTCGCGCTGCTGCCGAACAGGCCTATGCCCGGTCGGAAAATCTCAACACGCTCATCCTGATCGACGAAGCGCACCGTTTGGCACCCTCCGGCTACCTCGACCCCGAGTCGCCCCGAGCGCAAATCCGTACGCTGCTCATCGATGCGGTGCGCACGACACGGAAGTACGGGGTCGGCTGGTTGCTCATCAGCCAATCGCTCGCCAGTCTCCATCCGGAGATCGTCTCGCAGCTCCGCATCGCCTTCTTCGGTTATGGGCTGGGACTCGGTCAAGAGTATCGTGCCCTGGAGAGTTTTGCTGGAGGTGACGAGCACGCGCTCGCCTTGTATCGTCTCTTCCGCGACCCACACTCGAGCTTCGATCCGACCAGTCGCGTCTACTCCTTCATGACCGTCGGCCCTGTATCGCCGCTTTCCTTCGCCGGTACACCGCTCTTTTTCAACGCGTTCACCGATGTCCAGGAATTCTTGGCCGCCAACGGTCTCGTCCCGGCGAGCCCACGCTGACCCGTCCGCACCACTCTCCCCAGGCAATCGCGACGCGCCGGAGGCCGATCGTCACCGCGCCGCGAGGACGCTACTCTCCGCGCCGATTCGGCCGGTCTCTCGTCCTTCCCAACCAGCGGGCGTGAACCGGCGCAAGCGCAGCGAGTTCGACACCACGAAGACCGAACTCAATGCCATGGCCAGGCCAGCCAGCATCGGGTTCAAAAGCCCGGCGGCTGCGACAGGGATGAGCACGGTGTTGTACGCGAACGCCCAGAAGAGGTTCCAGCGGATGGTCGCCAGTGTCCGTCGAGCGAGCTCCAGCGCGACCAGAATCCCATGCAGGTCCGGTCGCACCAGCACGACGTCACCAGCCTCGAGCGCGACATCCGTTCCGCTCCCCATCGCGATCCCGACGTCTGCCTGGGCAAGGGCAGGAGCGTCATTGATCCCATCACCGACCATGCCGACGATCTGGCCCTCTTCCTGGAGCGCACGGATGACGCTCGCCTTCTGGTCAGGCAAGACATTAGCCCGAACCTCGTCGATGCCGACCGCCCGTGCTATGCTGCGCGCTGTCCGCTCGTTGTCGCCGGTCAAGAGCACGACGCGTAGACCACGGTCCCGCAACGCGCGCACGACGGTCGGCGCTTCCGGGCGCGGCCGATCGGCGAGCCCGATGAGGCCTGCGAGAGTACCATCGACCGCCACCGCAATCACCGTCTTGCCGGCTGCTTCGAGTGCCGCTGCGTCCTCGCTCGCCGGCTCGACGGTGACGCCGCGCTCCTGGAGAAAGCGCATCGTACCGACGAGGAGCATGCGCTCCGCGACCAGCGCTTCCACACCGCGGCCCGGGAACGCCTCGAACCGCTCCACCGACGGCACCGTCGAGTCGTTCTCCAGCGCGGCCTCGATGACCGCCCGCGCCAGCGGATGCTCGCTACGCGATTCCGCCGCCGCGGCGAGTCGCAGGAGTTCCTCGGCGCTCCAGCCCGCAACCGGGATGACGTCGGTCACGGTCGGTCGCCCGAGCGTGAGCGTGCCGGTCTTGTCCAGGACTATCGTCGTGAGCCGCTCCATGCGCTCGAAGACCTCGGCACGCTTCACGAGCACGCCGAGTTCCGCACCGCGACCTGTCCCCACGATGACGGCAGTTGGTGTGGCCAGTCCCATCGCGCAGGGGCAGGCGATGACGAGCACCGCGACAGCCGGCAACAAACCCCGCAATGGATCACCGGTTACCAGCCACCATCCCGCGAAAGTGAGGAGCGCGATCACGATCACCGCCTGCACGAAGACGCTCGCCACGCGATCGACCAGGGACTGGATGGGAGCCTTCGAGCCCTGAGCATGCTGCACGAGACGGACGATCTGAGCGAGCACAGTCGCCTGCCCGACAGCGGTTGCCTGGAGGACGAAGGTGCCCGTGGTGTTGAGCGTCCCGCCCCACACGCGATCACCCGGGCCCTTCTCGACCGGCAGGCTCTCCCCGGTCAACATGCTCTCGTCGACCGCCGAGCGTCCCTCGATGACGAAACCATCGACCGGAATCCGCTCGCCAGGCCGCACGACGACGAGATCACCGGGTAAGACCTCGTGCACCGGAATCTCGATCTCGCGACCCCCGCGCCGGACACGCGCCGTCTTCGGCTGCAATCCGAGCAGTCGCCGCACGGCCGACGTCGTTTGCCCCCGCGCCCGCGCTTCGAGATAGCGGCCCAGCAAAATCGCCGCGATCACCACTGCCGCGACGTCGTAATAGGTGTGACCGACATGCGCGTGCGGTGCCCAGAGGGCCGCAAGCGTACTGGCGAGCGAGGAGAAGAAGGCAGCACTCGTCCCCAAGCTGACCAATGTGTCCATCGTAAACTGGCCGTGTCGCAGATTGTGCAGCGCCGCGAAGTGGAAGCGGCGTCCCAAATAGCCCCACACCGGTAGCGTCGCGACGAGCAGGACGATGCTGGACCACCGCGATGGCGGCACGAACATGTTCAGCGCCACGACTGGCAGCGCGAGCACCCAGGCCAGAATGACTTCGTCGCGCAGCCGCCGCAGCTGACGCGCACGACGCTGCTCCGCCTCGTCGCTCGCCTCGGCTACCGCCGGAATGGTCGGCACGATCGCAGCATGGTAGCCAGCCGCTTCGACGGCGCCGATCAAGGCATCGAGGCTCGTCGTGTGCGGATCGTAGCGAACCAGCGCACGCTCGCTCGCCAGGTTGACGCTTGCCTCCTGCACCCCTGGCACCTGGCTCAGTGCTCGCTCGACGCGGCGGACACACGAGGCACAGGTCATTCCCTCGATAGCCAACTCGACCGTCGCTGCCGCCTCTGCTTCACTGGCGGGTGGAGTCGCGAGCGGTCGAGCGTGGTAGCCAGCGCGCTCGATCGCCGTAGTCAGTTCTTCCACCGCGACATCTGGCCGACTCAACGTCACTGCTGCCTCTTCGGTCGCGAGGTTGACACTCGCTTCCGCGACACCCGGCACCGAGGCAAGCGCTCGCTCCACCCGGCGCACGCAGGAAGCGCACGTCATCCCCTCGATGGCCAGGCGCACGACTGGAGTCGACTCGGCTCGTCGCTGTTCACGCGGATCGCTCATCGTGTCCCCCTCGGCCGTTCAGCCCACGCTGCGGGTGAACCGTTCGATGGCTTCCGTCAATTCCTGGATCGCTGCTTCCTTGTCCTCGGCTCCCAGCACGCAACCGCGAATGTGATCTTCCAACAGCAACAGACCGACGCTCCGAGCAGCCGCGATCACCGACGAAAGCTGCACGAGGATGTCTACGCAGTAGCGATCCTCTTCCACCATCCTGATGATGCCGTGCACTTGACCTTCTATCCGGCGGAGGCGAGCGAGGATGCGCGCCTTATCCGCCCGATAGGAATCGACTCGTCGCTCGCAGCTGGGTTCCTCTCGTCGCTCGTCCATCACTCCTCCATATACCCCTCTAGGGTATATTCTCTCTTCAGCATACACGACCGTGGTCGAGCCGACAACGAAAAACTCGAGGTGGACGCTCTCGAGCGATATCCGACTGGCCTCAGCAGTCTTGCGCACCAACGCCGAGGGATCGGCGTCACGGGAAATGGCACGCTGACGAGACAAGAGACGGCTACTCGCCGTCACCAACTCGACGGGTAGCAGAGAACGAAGAACTCGATCCCGCTCACGGCAAGAGACGCAGCCCGCCGTTCGCGAACTCGGCCCGCGTGCCGAGTTCGGCACACAGGCGGCGCATTCGTTCGCACTGGCGTGCCGCGCGCAACGGATCGGAGCGACGCGCCTGAAAATCGACGATGACCGTTGGCACCAGCTGGATTTCGCGGACAGCGTTTCCATCGAGCATCACGATGAAGACGAACGACTCGTCGTTACGCTCGACCTCATCGACCGCGTAGTCATCGACGAAGTCGCCACAGCTGTAGAGGATCGCACCCCCCTGGTAGAACTCGACGCCACGCGTGATGTGCGCACTGTGTCCGTAGACGATGCGGGCACCAGCCTCGAGGAGGGTGCGCCCGGCACGGACGTGTTCGGGCAGCGGTCGCTCACCCCAGTTCGGTCCCCAGTGATACGAGACGATCACCGCGTCGACCCGCTGGGCGGTCTCCCGCACGAGCTCGCCGAGATCGTGGAAGCGCGGATCAGCAGGATCGCACGGTACGTAGAAGATACCAGGAAGACCAGGCCGCGCTTCCCACTCCGGCTCGTTGTCAGTGACCGCGATGAGTGCGCAGGAAAGGCCGCCGACGGCGAATCGGGCTGGGCGGCGTGCCTCGGCAAGATCGTGCCCAGCACCGGCGCGAGCGATCCCAGCCCGATCCAGCGCCTCCAACATCTCCGACAATGCTCGATCACCGAAGTCCAGGACATGATTGTTGGCCAGCGAGGCCGCGGTGAGCTGAGCGGTCTCCAGTACCACGACGTTCTTCCGATCGCTCCGGAACACGAAGCGCTTGCCAGGCCACGGCTCACCGGTATCAGCGAGCACGCATTCGAGATTCGCGATGCGGGCATCGGCTGCAAGCAAGACGGGCAGGACGTCGCCCCAGGGATAGGCCGGCGACGTCTCGCGCAGGATGCGATTGACCAACCGGCCCAGCATCACATCACCGATGAGCGCGATCCGAATGGCCTGCATGGCCGATCGTCCACCTCAGTCCGAAGGAGCTGCCAGGCCCTGCAACTCCAGAGTCCGTACCAGACCGGTTGTCCGGTCGATGACCCGGACCGCATGGTTGTTCGTGTCGGCGACATACACCCGATCGAACGTGGTAGCCAAACCGCTTGGTTCCCAGAAGCGCGCTCGCTCGGGTGGGCCATCCTCATGTCCCGGCTGGCCGGTGCCCAACCAGCTCGAGCAACGACGGGCCACAGGATCGAGTCGCTTGATTTTGTGATTGTAGGTGTCAGCGACGAGCAGTTCCTCACCGGTCCAGGCCACGTCGAGCGGATGCTGCAGGAGTACGGTATCTCCTGTGCCGTCACGATCACCGAAATCGAAGAGTCCGGTGCCCACGAGACGACCGACCTTGGGATTCGGCGTGCCGGGCAGATCGACCGTGCGGATGGCACTGGCCTCCGGACAGGCGACGTAGAGGGCGCGATCGTCGCTCGCCAGGCCGGAGGGCTGGGCGAACCAGGCGCGCTCGAGCGGTCCTCCCTGGATCCCCTCCATCCCCGAGCCGGCATACGGCTGGATGATGCCGCTGGCGAGATCGAGCACCCAGATCTGGTGACTACCAGCCATCGCCACGAAGAGCAACCCCCTCCGATGCCAGAGCGCCCAGGGAGAGCGCAGGTCGACCTGATGGGCTGGCCCCGCACTGAGCATCCCCTGCCCGAGCCGACCGGTTCCGGCGAGTGTCTCGACAGTGCCTGCCGCCAAATCGATGCGACGGATGGCATGGTTGCCCCGGTCAGCGACGAAACAGGTCTCGCCCACCAACGCGATCCCTTGCGGCTCGCGAAAGCGCGCTTCAGCGAACGTCCCGTCCACGAGACCTGGTCGACCGTCTCCGATCACTGCCGTCACTGTCCCGTCCAGCCGAGCGATGACCAGCCGGTGATGCCCCGTATCGCTCACCACGAGCCGGTCTCTGCTGGGATCGACCGCCAGCTTACCGGGGAATGCGAGCGGTCCCTGTGGGCGTTCCAGCACCGAGAGCAGTGCGAAGGGCTCGCTCGTCGTCACTCCCGTGCGCGCGAGCAAACGCCCGACTGCTCGCACCAGACTCTCAGCGGAGATCTCACCCTCGTGAATACCGAGAAGATACCCGTCCGGACTCAGGAACACCAAGGTCGGCCAGGCGCGGATCGCGTAGCTGCGCCAAATCTGGAGGGCTGGATCGTGCACGACTGGATGCGTGATCTCTTCGCGGAGAACAGCCTGACGGACATTCTGCGGTTCACGTTCGTTGGGAAACTTAGGTGAATGGACACCGATGACGACGACTTGGGTCGGATACCGTTCCTCGACCGCCCGCAACGCGGGCAGGACGTGCAGGCAGTTGATTCAGCAATACGTCCAGAAGTCGAGGATCACCAAGCGGCCACGCAGATCAGTGAGCTCGAGCGGTCGCCGGACGTTCAGCCAGGTGAGTCCTGGTGGAAAGTCGGGCGCGCGGATCGGACCGAGCTCCTCATCCCATCGTCGCATGCTCATCCCCCGTTCGTCGGTCGCGCTCTCGTTCCAGCATAACAAGTCTGCTCGTCGCCCGATGCAGTGAGCGGACAGCCATCGGGCGCCATCTCGGATCGCCCGCGACTTGCGGCGGGAACCATCACCACGCGGCGTGGTAGTGGGTTGTGTTGCCCGGAGTCGGGGAAATGGTCCGCTCTCATGCTCGCCCATGGCAGGGCGACGTCGCAGGCGTGATCGAGCCATCACGAAGAGACGGGGATTGTGCTTTCGGCAGCCCTTCAGCGCTTTCAGCAACATGACGATATCATCGGGTAGCGACAACGGTGGGAAGCTGGTCGGATAGGGAGGAAAAGGAAGGCGAATGCAGAGCGAGCGTCATCGTGCTGTCTGCCAGTGTCGAGTTTCAGCGACGAACATAGGAGGAGTATTATCGGGAGACCGCCTCCTGCTCTGGCCGCCCACGATGCACACCGCGACCAAGCTCGCCGACATTGCGCAGGAGCTCTCCCTGGAGACGACGTGGGGAGAAGGGCGGAGCTGGCTCACGGTCCACTTCCCCGAGCAACCAGGTCTGCAAGAGTTCCTCCGAGTAGCCCTCGACCGCCTGACCGAGGAAGAACTCGACAGCACGCAAGCCTCGGTCGGAACCGCCGCGAGCCCGCTCGCAGCCGAGATTCCCTCGATCAAACCCTTGCGTCGCCTGGCTGCCGCACTGGAAAGTATCTGGTTCGAGGAGCTACTCGTCAATGGACAACTGACGTGCGCCTTCCAACCGATCGTCAACGCTTCGGATCGTCGAACCGCTGGTTACGAGGCCCTGTTGCGTGCCCGTCGACCTGATGGAACGATCCTGAGTGCCGCAGAGATTCTCCGAGCCGCCCGCGCACTCGATCGCATCACGACTCTCGATGTTCGGGCAAGAATTCTCGCGCTCGAGCAGGCCAAGAAGCACGAACTCGATGGCTTGCTCTTCATCAACTTCACACCGAGCGCCATCGACGATCCAACCACGTGCCTCCAGACCACATGGGCCGCGGCGGAACGGCTCAGGATCGATCCGGGGAAGGTCGTCTTCGAGGTGATCGAGAGCGAATCGCTGACCAATCTGCGCCACGCAGCTGATGTTCTCGCTGCCTATCGCCAGCGCGGTTTCCGGGTGGCCCTCGATGATATCGGCTCCGCTCATTCAGGCTTGGTATGGCTGAGCGCACTCCAACCGGACTTCGTCAAGATCGATCGTCAATTGACAGCGGGGCTCGCCGCTGTCGTTGCGAAGCGCGCGATCGTTGCCAAACTCGCCGAACTCTGCCGGCAGATCGGGGCACGGACGATCACCGAGGGACTCGAGGACGAGGCTGACGCATCCGTGGCGGTCGAGTTGGGAGTCGACTTCCTGCAAGGGTATCCCTTCGGCCACCCACAAATCCGGGAGCAAATGAGCGACAGCTGAACTGCGCCGGATCGGCGGGGGAGGAGCAGAAAACTGCCCCCATCGGCCCCCTTGACAAGCCCCCGGGGGCCTCGCTTACACTCGCCGTGTGCGGTCCACCTCATGACGGTGCCCCGCGATCCCCACCCACCGTCAGGCTGGATACGCCCGGGCGTGGCTGCCCCCGTTACCGAGCAGCCATCGGTTCGACACTGGAGGAGTCGTATGAGTACCGATCGTTTGCTGGGCGATGCGTATTTCGCCCAGAGCCGGCAGCTTTTCGAGCGGATCAGTCGAACGATCGCAGGTGGCGAGAGTTCCTACGCACGGTTGAAGAAGGGTTTGGAACTCTGCTTCGATCACGGTGAGGGCTCCCACTTCTGGGACATCGATGGTCACGAGTACATCGACTACAGCCTCGGCTATGGTCCCCTGATCTTCGGTCACAAGCCGAAGCGAGTGATCCAGGCGGTCATCGAGGCGATCGAGCGCTATGGAACGATCTCCACGTTCCCGTACGAACTCGATGCCGAAGTCGGCGAGCTGTTCACAGAACTTGTCCCAGGAGTCGATCTCCTGCGGTTCGCCAACTCCGGTACCGAGGCGACCATGGCGGCCGCACGTCTGGCGCGGGCCTATACCGGGCGACCCAAGATCGTCCAGATGGAGGGTGCCTATCACGGGTGGGCCGATACCCACCTGTGGTCCAGCCATCCCGACGTCTGGCGTCCACAGCTGCGGCCCTACAGCCCGCGGCCGATCCCCGGCTCGCGCGGGATCCCGGAGGTCTACGGGGAAGCGCTGCTGATCGCCCAGTACAACGACCGCGAGAGCCTCGAACGGCTCTTCGCCGAGCATGGAAACGAGATCGCTGCTGTTCTCGTCGAGCCAGTGCAGTGCAACTCGGGTGTCATCCTGCCGGAGCCTGGCTACCTCGAGTTCCTGCGCGAGATCACCCGCTCCTACGGCGCGCTGCTCATCTTCGACGAAGTGATCACCGGTTTCCGGCTCGCTCCCGGTGGCGCGCAAGAGCGCCTGGGCGTGATCCCCGATATCGCGACGTACGCCAAGGCACTCGGTGCTGGTTTCCCGATCGCCGCGTTCGGCGGCTCTCGCGAGGTCATGCAACTCGAGGCGACCAATCAAGTCATGCACGGCGGTACGTACACAGCGAACGTCGTCGCGCTCGCGGCCGCACGCGCCGTGCTGACCGAGATGAAGACGCGCCGCGACGAACTCTGGGCCGTCCTCAACGGGTTCGGTGAGCGCGTTCGCGAGGGATTGCGCGAGGCCTGTGAAGCAGCCGGGCTGCGCTGCATCGTGCAGGGGATCGGACCGGTCTGGCACATCTTCTTCGCCAAGCCGGACGCTCCCGCGCTCGATCGGATCCGCAACTATCGCGAGGCGCATGCGTACACCAGTATCGACATCTACGATCGCTTCAACCGGGCGATGCTCCGGCGCGGCGTCTACTTCCACCCCTATCACCTGGAGCGGTGGTTCATTTCGACCGCACACAGCGAGAGCGACGTGCAGGCGACGCTCCAAGCTGCCCACGAAGCCGCGCTGGAAGTCGCACAGTCGCTGCGGGAGCAGCCGGCTGCCGACCCCGCGAGCTTGGCGATGCCCGGCATCGCCCAGTGAGTGCGCGTCACGCATCCTGACGGAGCGGGCGGGGAGAGTTCCCCGCCCGCTCCGACGTGATCGGTGGCTTGATCGTCCAGCTCAGACGCGCTGCTTCTGGAAATACTCGCGGTTCTTCTGCAGGTAATGTCGCCACTGCTCCGGCAGATCATCCTCGAAGTAGATGGCCTCGACTGGACACACCTCGGCGCAAACCCCGCAATCGATGCACTCGTCAGGATTGATGAAGTACTGCTCTGCTTCCGGATCGGACTTGATGCAATCGACCGGGCAAACCTCGACGCAAGAGGCGTCCTTCACGCCGATGCATGGCTCTGCGATCACGTACGTCATCGATGCCGCTCCTCCACCCTACTCGTTCACGCCATCGCGGGCGCTCGCCAACCGCCGTTGGTTGCCCCGCAAGTGTACACAGCCGACCGGGCGGAAACAAAAAGCGGGGCGCAGGACGCCCCGCCCCGAGCGATCCCTCTTCGCTTATCGCGGGATAGCACCCCGCGAGTAGAGCCACTTGACGAAGCGCAACCGGTTCCACTGCTTTCGGGAATCCATGTACTCGATGTAGGGGTACATGTCCCGCAGCTCCCGCAGCCGGGCAATCTGATCGGGCGTAAACCCCATCGCCTCCAGCTGCAGAAGATCGAACTGCTCATCGGGGCGCGGCGTCAGTGCCTTGTATCCCGTCATCGCTCGCCTCCCTGTCCACGCGCGCCCCCGCGCGCGGTGTCGAGTCGCCACCGTCTCCGATGAGATCGGCCGACTCGCACCAGAAGTATAGCAGAGAACCGCCCGGCTCTCCGCTCAGGCCTCGCTGGCCGATTCCTCGCTGGCTGTCTCGGCAGCCTCTTCCTCGACCAGGAGCGCGCGCCGCTCGAGCCGCTTGCGTCGCCGCTCTTCCTTCTTCTTGCGCGGCTGAACCTGTGCCTTCTCCAGTCGTCGCATGAACCGCTCGACCTGACCGGCCGTGTCCACGATCCGCTGCTCTCCCGTAAAGAACGGATGGCACTTCGGGCAGAGCTCGATCCGGAGCACCGGTTTGGTCGAGCCGGTCGTCCACGTATTGCCACAGGTGCAGATGACCGTGGCCTGTGGATAGTACTGCGGATGGATCCCCTTCTTCATGCTGTCGCGCTCCCCGCCGGAGCAGGCAGTGTCCGCCCGACCGGCTCCGGATAGACGCTGACCCGCCGCTTATCGCGCGAAATCGGCTCGAACTTCACGTACCCATCGATCAGGGCGAAGAGCGTGTAGTCCCGCCCCATTCCCACGTTGCGCCCCGGGCGGAAGACCGTTCCACGCTGGCGGACGAGCACGCTACCCGCCGGCACGAACTGCCCATCGTACCGCTTGACGCCCAGCCGCTTGGCTCGGCTATCGCGCCCGTTCCGAGTCGACCCGCCACCCTTCTTGTGCGCCACAGCCCAACCTCCTCGCTCTGTCGCTCAGGACGCTGCTCCCACTTCGATCGCTTCCACCTGCAAGCGCGTATAGCGCTGCCGGTGGCCAGTCTTGCGGCGATAGCGCGTCTTCGGCTTCATCTTGAAGACGATCAGCTTCGGTCCTTTTACCTGATCGAGCACCCGGGCCACGACCCGCGCTCCCGGGACGACCGGCTGACCGACCGTCACCGTGCCGTCGCGCTCGACCAGCAGGACCTCCTCCAGCGTGACCGCCTGGCCGGGCTCGACCGGCAGTTTCTCGACTTCGATGACGTCGCCGACGCGCACTCGGTACTGTTTGCTTCCTGTCCGGACGACCGCGTACACGCCCGTTCCTTCCCGTGGGTCCATGCACGACAACGCGTGGGCGATTCACCCACAGACGATAAGCCTAACGCGTGCATGCCGCAACGTCAACGTGGAGCGCGGTTCCGACAACACCCGCAAATGCTTTCCTCCGCTCGCGGGACGCAGACCGAGCAGGTTATGCCCATCTCCCGTGCCGCCCTGTGCAGACGGCTCGATCGCACCGGAATCATGACCGACTCTCCATCATCTCGCATGGGCGAATCGGAGTCGGCCCCGGTCTCTCGCGCTCCCAGGAAACCACGACACGGTGGGAAAGAGCTGCCCCCAGTTGCTGGCGCTGGTCCAGCAGGACGAGACCGGATCGGTGGCCGACTCCAGCGCATCGACTCGGAGCGAGTATGGGCCCCGAGCAGGGCACCACAGACCAGTACCCTGCTCGGTTCCCCGCGCTGACGCGACTAGAACTTGACGAGTGGTCCTCCCGTGAGCTGTGTCCAAAGGAAGTTGACGAAGAAGAAGCCGAAGAAGATGGTGTTACCGACCAAGAGGAGATACGACCACCAGCGCAGCCGCGCCGGTCGCGGCAGGCGCCGGTTCAGGTACATGAGCAAGAAGGGAAAGACCAACGCACCGAGGTTCGCCATGTTCGCCGAGATCAGGATCAGTTCCGTCGGCAGGGCCTGGAAAATGAGGAAGCTGATCACGATCAGCAACACGATCATGAAGGGATAGTAAAAGCGACGCGGGTCACCGGCGATCGCGCGCCGGAAGGCCGGGCTGAGTCCATACAACCCGTCCGACATGTTGCGCACGAGCGACTCGAAGACACCGAGTTGTGTGCTGAAGAGGATGAAGAAGCCCACGATCAAAGCCCAATAATAGAGCAGCGTCCCATACTCTCGGCCCAAGACATCAGCTGCGAAGGTCGGCATGCTGGCCCGCGTCGGCTTCTCGATACCAGGCAGATTGGCCAAGTGATAGACGAGGAGGGTCGTCAAATACATGCCGATGAGCGCACCACCGAAGAACACGACCCACTGGTCCAGCAGCAACAGCCGGAACCAGCGCTTCCAGCGACGCTCGTTCTCCGGGGTATCTGGGAAGGTCACTCCACTGGCCAGCACTTCTTCTTGCTTGCCGCCGACGAGTGCGGCGATGAAACCGACTCGGGATCCCATGCCATAACCATGATCGCGGTAGTAGTTCATGTTATACCAGTTGAGTCCCGAGGCCAGCGCGGTGTAGCCAGCGAGGCCCCCGAGCAGTGTCGCATCGACGCCGGACGGCGGAAGAGCGGGCGTGAGCAAACCGATCAGCGCTGTCCCCCAGGTCGAAAAAGGAACGACAAGAAGATTGACGATCAACAGCGTGATCAAAACGAAGCCGACAACTACCCAGTTGACCAACTCCAGCGTGCGCGCGATCTTGCGACCGAAGAGCACGAGCAGGAAGACGATGACCATGAGCAGGACCGCGAGCCAGCGTGCCGTCGTTCGCTCGCTCGGCTGATCCACTAGGCTCCCTGTCAAGAGGACATAAAGCCCCTCGCCAGCACCGGCAGCCCAGCCACCCCAGATGTTGGCGAAGTAGACCATCAGGAGCGCGAGCGGCACCCACAACCACCAACCCGGCGGCACTCGTGCCCAACCCAACACCGGCACCTCACCCGTCGCCATGATGTAGCGCGTGATTTCCACATTGTAGAAAGTCTGAAGAAGCGCCGAAAGCAAGATGACCCAACCGATCCCGACGAAGCCGTACTGGGCGACGGCGAGCGGCCCCAGCAGCCACTCGCCGGACCCGATGGACAGGCCGAGCGCGATCAGGCTGGGGCCGATCACCACTGTGATCGCCTCCTTGACACCGATGCGTGGAACCTTGAAGACCTCCTCCGGCTCCGGCAGATCGACCAACGGCAGTGGAGGGCGACTGGTGCCGAGCTGGACAGCTTGACCGACCGCACCACCATCACCACTGGCGCTCACCTTCTACCCCCTTTCACTGATGAACGAACCTCACTGGCACGACCGTCAGGACCACTATGCCCGACCCCGCTGAGCAGGCCTTCGACATGACACCGCTCGCTGCGTCGATCGTCAGTGCCTCCGCACCAGTTCTCGACGACGAGTCGGATACCCTGCTCGACTCGAGCGTCCAATCGGTTGCTGGACTCGTCATGCACTCTAAAGCTTTCCTCTCGGCGTGTCAAGAGATCAGCGGCTGTCTCTCGGCATCTGTCGGCGTGACGGGACACTCTCGACGGGCGGCATAACGACCACACGCTCCGAGTCCGGCGGAATGCTGCCGGCGATCGCGAGCGTGGCAGCTGATGCTCGAGCGCGATGCTTGACAGCTGGCTTCCCTTTTGCGATAGTGAAACCGAGCTCGCGATGGCGAGCGGTGCAGCGATGAAAGGACGGGTCAGGGTGCACCTCCGCATGAGGCACAGGTCCAGGACAGTGGGTATCCGGTACGCCGCTCGTTGGACCGTGTGCAGCATGATCAGGAGGTTGCCATGGCTGTCCCGACCGCACGAAAGCTCTTCCATCTGCTCGTCGATTCCGACCTCGCCCCCGAGCAAGCGATCGCACTGATCGACTTCGCGGCTCACCTCAAGGCACAGCACCGGGCTGGCGAACCGCAGCATCATCTTCTCCGCGGCAAGACACTCGCCATGATCTTCCAAAAGCCCTCCACCCGGACTCGCGTCGCTTTCGAAGCCGGGATGGCTCAGCTCGGCGGGCACGCCCTCTACCTCTCCACAAACGACCTCCAGCTCGGGCGCGGCGAAACGATCGCCGATACCGCGCGCGTCCTCTCGCGTTACGTCGACGGCATCATGGCCCGCGTCTTCCGACATGCGGATGTCGTGGAACTCGCTACCCATGCCTCGGTTCCCGTGATCAACGGTCTCTCCGACCTCGTCCATCCCACGCAAGCCCTGGCCGACATGTTGACGATCAAGGAACAGTTCGGTGGCTGGAGCGGTCGGACGCTCGCCTATCTCGGGTGCGCCAACAACATGGCTCACTCGCTGGCCCTTTCCGGTGCTCTCGTCGGGCTGTCCGTCCGCATCGCTACGCCACCCGGCTGTCGCCCGGATCCCGTGATCATCGAGCGCGCTCGGACGATCGCGACCAGAACCGGCGGACGCATCGAGGTCGCCACTGACCCGTACGAAGCCGTGCGCGGTGCCGATATCATCTATACCGACGTCTGGGTCAGCATGGGCCAAACGGTCTCCGACGACGTGCTCCGCGCGCTGGAAAACTACCGCGTGACGCCCGAGATCATGGCGGCCGCTGCGCCGCACGCGGTTTTCATGCACTGTTTACCCATGTTCCGTGGGCAAGAGGCCACAGCCCAGGTCGCGGACGGCCCGCAGTCGATCATTTTCGAACAAGCAGAGAACCGACTCCATCTCCACAAGGCGTTGCTGGTCGAGCTATTGAGCGATGCCGGCCCCGGCGTTCTCCGTTGAGCGCACAACGCCGAAGACACAGTGATCGCGGACAAACGCGCAGCGATGTCCAGAGAGGAGGCCATCATGTCCGGTCTCACCGGAGCACCACCGCACCTGCCGAGGGAGATCGCTGGCTGGGAATGCCATTGGCAGATGCGATCAGCCGAACTCGAAATCACCGGCCGGCGACTCGACCGACGCTCCGTCAGTATCGGGCAGGCGCTCGCGGGACGGATTCTCGTCCGTCGCACCGCGTCGGGCTGGGACGTCGAAACGCGGCTGTGGATACTCGAGGACCTCGCCGAACACCAGCGCTTGCGGACCCGTCGAGGAACAGCAGCCACGCTGAGCGAGTTGCACGACCTCCTGGTCGATGCCGGTCTCCCCAGCGAACTCGCTCTGTCCATCAGCGAGGCAGCCTCTTCCCTCTGACCGGCCGCCTCGGTCGGCCGCTCCAGCGTGCTGCCAGTCGGGATCGGCGCGCATCGTTGGTGCGCCAAGCCTGGTCGGGAACAGCTCTCGCACGCGGGCGTCGGGCAGGTTCAGCAGCCGTGCATGCTCGGTGCCACTGACCAGCGACGCTCCCACGACCGCACGTCAGTCCCAAATCATCCGGTCGCGACAGTATAGACCGAAAAGAAGCCCGAGCAGCCTTTCGGTCGTGCAGCCACGAGAAGAACGTGAACCAGAACCGGTGGATCGAGAACGGGGAAAACTCGCCGGAATACTCCTCGGTGGGGAGAGAGGGATTCGAACCCCCGACGCGCACGAGCGCACCGATTTTACAGACCGGCCCCTTGAACCACTCGGGCATCTCCCCAACGGTACCACTGCCAGTATAGCACACATGTTCTATTCTGTGCAAAGTGATCGTCCAACCTATCGCTCCGTTTCCGAGGTTCACGACGCTCGCGCGCGACGAGAAGCGTCGGTGGCGCGAGGAAGCCGACACGGCGCAACTCAGGTCAGGCGAACCACTCGATCTGTCTTTCTCTCGCCTGGCGTACGCCTGCTCGGTCACGGACTGCTGACCGGCACGACGCTGCGGCGAGCGTGGATGGTCACGCCGCGATACCCAGGGCAATTCACTTGGTCGTCTCTCGGTTCGCCACTTCGCACCCTCGAGGCGAACGCTCGCCGGTCCGACGACGTTTCCCCGAGATACGGAGCGCGACACCCGGTTCGCCCGAGCGCGTCTTCCGTCACCGCTGGTCTCACAACGGCTCTCGGCTCGTGCTCTCGCTCGCTTGCCGAGCGGGGCGGACCGTGCCAGGATGAGCGGGGGCTGCGGAGACTGCGATGCGCCTGACGCGCGATCTGCTCTTCCCAGTCTATCTGCCGACGATACTCCTCGCCTTCGGGCAGGGAGTCATGGTCCCGGTTTTGCCGCTCTTCCTCCGCGAGCACGGCGCCAGCTATACGGTGACCGGGATCGCCATCGCAGCGGGCTGGGTCGGGACGCTCAGCGCTGACTTGCCGGTCGGTACGATCCTGCCCCGCCTCGGACACCGCCGCGCCTTTTTGCTCGGTTGCCTTGTCTATGGACTGGCGACGGCCGGCGTTGCCCTGTCGGGCGACGCCATCGGACTACTCGTCATCTGCCGCTTCGCGAGTGGTGCTGGCGTGGCCCTCTGGGGTCTGTCTCGGCATGCCTATCTGGCCACCGTCGTTCCCGTCCTGGAGCGAGGGCGAGCCATCGCAGTCTTCGGCGGGATCAACCGGATCGGCTGGTTCCTGGGGCCGGCCATCGGCGGCTGGATCGGGAACGTTTTCGGTCTGGCCTGGGCGATCGCCGCGACGGCGGTCCTGGCACTGCTGGCCTTTCTCGTCGCCAGCCTGGCCTTCGAGCCGAGCGGAGGGTCGCAGACAGGCGTCCGTCACGCTCCGCTGACCGCGCTCGGCGAGGTGCTGCGGACTCGCTGGCAGGTGCTGATCAGCGCTGGCTCGGCACAGCTGCTCGGGCAGATGTTGCGTCAGACCCGCCAGGTCGTCATCCCGCTGTACGGTGCCGATGCGCTCGGACTCAGCGCAGCGACGATCGGTCAGATCGTCAGTCTCTCCGCCATGGTCGATATGGCACTCTTCTGGCCTGCTGGCTGGATCATGGATCGCTGGGGACGCAAGGCGGCCGCCATCCCTTCGTTTCTCTTGCTCGGCCTCGGAATGGCACTCGTTCCCTTCGCCGGATCCCAGACGGGGCTGCTCCTCGTCGCCCTCCTGTTGGGATTCGCCAACGGTCTGGGATCCGGAACCATGATGACGCTGGGGGCCGACCTCGCTCCACCCGGACGAACAGGAGAATTTCTGGGCCTCTGGCGTCTCGTCGGTGATGGAGGACAGGCAGCTGCTCCGCTAACCGTCGGTGTGGTCGCCGACCTCCTCGGTATCGCGCTCACTGCTGGGCTCTGTTCCGGGTTGGGCCTCTTCGCAGCCCTGATTCTGCTGTTCTTCGTCCCGGAGACACGGGCGATGCAGACCCGGGAACGGGCAGTCCCGGCTCCGCCACAGGCGTCGAGTCACGACTGAGTCGATCCGCTCGTCCCCTACCACGCACGAGAAAAGCCCGGGCGTCGAGCTGCCCGGGCTTGTCCTGCCGCGTGGACTGACTCGCTCAGTTGAGCGAACCAGCCAACGCCTTCGGCTGCTGCACCGGGATCCGCTTGACGCGAGCCTCCGTCGTCTTGGGCAGAGTCAGCGTCAAGATTCCGTGCTCGACCTGTGCCTGGGCACCCTCCGCGTCGACCGGAGCTGGCAAGGTCAGCGTTTCGCTGAACTCGCCGTACCCGATCTCGCGGCGGTACCAGGTCGCATGCTTCGCCGTTTCCTCATCGAGGACATAACCGTACCGGCCGCGGATCGTCAGCGCGTTCTGCTCGATGCTGACCTCGAGATCCTCCGGCCGAGCACCCGGCACGGCGACCTTCACGACCAGCGCCTCACCCGTGTCGTAGAGGTCGATCGCCGGCCGCGCCGCGAAGGTCCGGGCGAAGAACGGTCGAGCCGTGCGGCCGAAGGCTTCGCTCATCAGCCGGTCCATCTCGCTCCAGAGTCGCTCGAACTCCGCGATCGGGCTCCAGCGCTCCATCATGGCTCCCTCCTTTCGCAGTGTTCCGAGGTACCCTGGTGCCTCGACTGATCGGCTCAGCACTGTTTCCGGAGATATATATACTCATCTGCCACGCCTTGTGTCAAGATCCTGGTGCCGTCCGTTGCTCCGCCATGGTCGCCGGTGGAGAACTCGTGCCGGCATGTTTCTCGCCACCCAACTCGGAACACCGTCCAGCACGGCTCGTCAGCGTTGCCAGGGGAGTCGAGCGCAAACGTTGCTGCGCGTATACTCGGGCCTAGGGATTGCGGAGCGCACGCCAGGCCAGGATGGACTCATGAACGCGATCGTCACGACCTTGCGTGGTCACGAGCAGCGAGCCAATCTGCGGCACTTCGATTGGGCACTCGTCGCGACTGCGCTTGTCCTCTGCCTGTTCGGGTTGGTCGCGATTTGGAGTGCCGACGGCGCTGGCCCGCTGCGCCTGAGTGGCCCGGTTGGGCGACAAGCGATCGCCATGCTCCTCGGTTTCCTCCTCATGCTCGCACTGAGCCGAGTCGATCCCCGCTACATCAGAGCACTCGCCTGGGCTCTCTATGGTTTTGCATTGGCTGGCCTGATTGCCGTCGACCTCATCGGCGTGACGATCGGTGGAGCTCGCCGCTGGATCGACGTCGGCCCGATCACGATCCAACCGTCGGAGCCAGCCAAGGTCGCAGTCCTGGTCGCGCTGGCGGCGTTCGTGGCCGATCGTGGGCCAGAGATGCGGCGCTTTCTGAACTTTCTCCTGGCCGGTCTCCTCGTGCTCGTCCCCATGGTCCTGGTCTACCAGCAACCGGACTTGGGAACGGCTGGGTGCTTCGCCGCGATTTGGCTCACCGTCATGCTGGTCAGTCCAGTGCGTCGGCTGCACCTCGCTGCGGTTCTCGCAGCCAGCCCGTTCCTCGCACTGTTCGCCTGGCATTTCGTGCTCCACGACTACATGCGAGAGCGGCTGCTCGTCTCCTTCGATCCAGAGCGCGACTACTTTGGCGAAGGCTTCAACATCATCCAAGCACAGATCGCGATCGGCACCGGAGGACTGTTCGGCAACGGGCTGGCCGGGAGCCTGCAGAGTCAGCTCGGGCTGCTCCGCGTTCGGCATACCGACTTCATCTTCGCCCATGCCATGGGGATGGTCGGGTTCGTCGGGGGAGTCGCGCTCGTCGCGGCCTATGTCTTGTTGCTCTGGCGCACCAGTCGGGTCGCTCTCCTCGTCAACGATCTTTTCGGGCGAACGCTGGCGACTGGCGTGACCGGGCTTCTTTTCTTCCAGGCCTTCGTGAACATGGCGATGAACGTCGGTCTCCTTCCCGTCACCGGCGTTCCCTTGCCCTTCGTGAGCCTTGGTGGAAGCGCGATCTGGACGCAGTTCGCCGCACTGGGACTCCTCCAGAGCCTGTTGACCCACCGACGACGAACAGCCTTCGGGCGCGACTGACCGACGATCGTGTACCTGCGCTCGGACCGGTCTGGCCAGCACGATCCTGCCACAGCCGGAGCATGGCTGGACCGGCTATACTCAACAGAAAGCAAGAGGCTGAGTCACCGATCGATGACGGTCATTGAGTCTACCGCACAGCTCCAGCTCGCTGCACCGCAGCCCCGCGAGGCACCGTGGGGGCTGTACGTGCACATACCGTTTTGCCGCCGGGTCTGCCCCTATTGCGATTTCAACGTCTACGCCCGGCAGGAACCGTTGATCCCCCGCTATCTCGCGGCAGTGCGCCGCGAGCTCGCGCTGCTCGCTGATCGCTGGGGACGAGGCCCTGTCCGCACGATCTACCTCGGTGGGGGAACTCCTTCGCTCCTCACTCCGCATCAGGTCGCCGAGCTGCTGGACGCCATCGCGGCGATCTTCGTGCTGGTCGACCAGCCCGAGGTCACGCTGGAAGCGAATCCCGAAACGGTCGACACCGAAAAACTCGCCGGCTATCGCGCAGCTGGCGTCAACCGGCTGAGCCTGGGGGTTCAGACGCTGGTGCCGCAGGGGCTGAAGGTCCTCGGGCGCGCGCATCGTCCCGAGACACCGGTCGCCGCCTACCGGGCCGCTCGGGCTACTGGCTTTCGCAATGTCAACCTCGATCTGATCTACGGGTGGCCCGGTCAGACGCGAGACCAGTGGGAACAGGACCTCGCCACGGTTCTCTCCTGGCAACCGGAGCATCTTTCGCTCTACGCCTTGACGATCGAGCCAGGAACTCCGTACGAACGTGCTGTGCGCCGGGGTATTCTCCGTCCGCTCGACGACGACGTCGTGGCCGAATTGGCCGAACTGGCGATGGAACAGCTCGAGAAGCACGGGTATCTCCACTACGAGCTCTCCAACTGGGCACGAGCCGGCTGCTCTCGCTCGATACACAACACGATTTACTGGCGAAACGGCTTCTATCTCGGCGTCGGGGCAGGAGCGCACGGCTATCTCGGCGGGATCCGCACGGTCAACGAGCGCCTCCCGGCTCGCTATATCGCGCGCGTCGAGGCTGGTGACCTGCCGATCGCTGACATGGAGTCGATCGATCCACGTACCGAGCTGGTCGAGACGATGATGCTCGGTCTCCGCCTCGTCGCCGACGGAATTTCCGCCGCAGCGGTTCGCGCTCGGCACGGCGTCGAACTCAGCGAGGCGTATGGACCAGAACTCGACGAACTCGTTCAGTATGGCCTCATCGAATGGGATGGTGAACGGCTTCGCTTGAGCCGGCGCGGCATCCTGCTGGCGAACGAGGTCGCTGTCCGCTTCCTGGAGCCCCGTGGTACACTGAAGTAATCGATATCGACCGCGCGGGCGGGGGCGGGCGGCGTGGAACGAGTGATCGCGGTCGCGAATCAAAAAGGTGGAGTCGGCAAAACCACCACCGCTGTGCAGCTCGCCGCCTTTCTCGCTCAGCATGGGCACCCAACGCTCTTGGTCGATCTCGACCCACAAGCCAACGCCACGAGCAGCCTGGGTGTGGAGCGCCACGCCCTCGCCGGTACGGTGTATGAGGCACTGCTCGCTCCGGAGCGCACCAGCGCCGTCGTCGTACCGAGTGTCCGCCCCGGACTGGATCTGCTCCCTTCGACCGGCATCTTGGCCGGGGCGGAGGTCGAACTGGTCACGGCGAACCAGCGCGAGTTCCGATTGCGGATGGCGCTCGGCCAGCTCGCCGAGCGGTACGCGGTTGTGCTGATCGATTGCCCGCCCTCGCTCGGCTTGTTGACCGTGAACGCCTTGGTGGCTGCACGCTTTGTCCTCGTCCCCATACAGTGCGAGTATCTCCCGCTGGAGGGACTCGCCCAGTTGGTCACGACGGTGGATCTGGTGAAGCGGCGGCTGAACCCGCCGCTCGATGTCATCGGCGTGGTTTTGACGATGTTCGATGCGCGGACCCGGCTGGCGCTCCAGGTGGTCCAGGAGGTGCGGCGCGTCTTCGGCGCACGAGCGTTCCGGACCGTGATTCCACGCGCTGTCCGGTTAGCAGAAGCGCCCAGTCATGGGCAGACGATCTTCGAGTACGACCCGTCGTCCCGCGCGGCGACCGCGTATGCGGAACTGGGTCGCGAGTTGCTGGACCGGCTCGGTCTCCCAGCAACCTGCGAACCGCTGGCCGTGGCTCACGATGGTAGTCCAAGCGAATCCAGGGGGTGACCGATCATGACGATCATGTCCGAATCGATACCCGTATCCGAAACCGAGATCCCGTCGTTGGAGGACGTACTGGCCGAGAAGCTGGTCGGTATCGGGCTGACCTTCGACGACGTCCTGCTCGTTCCCGCCGAGTCAGCCGTGCTCCCGAAGGACGTCGATACCCGAACCAACCTGACCAGAAACATCCAGCTGAACATCCCGATCGTCTCGGCAGCGATGGACACGGTCACGGAAGCGCGCATGGCCATCGCATTGGCTCGAGAGGGCGGGATCGGAATCATTCACCGCAACCTGTCGATCGAGGAGCAGGTTGCGGAAGTCGACAAGGTCAAGCGCTCCGAATCAGGCATGATCGTCGAGCCGGTGACGCTACGCCCCACCGACAAGGTCCGCGACGCACTGGCCGTGATGGAGCGGTACCACATTTCCGGCGTCCCCATCACCGACGAGAACGGGCGGCTGGTCGGCATCTTGACCAACCGGGATCTTCGCTTCGAGGACGACCTGGATCAGCCGGTCGCGAATCTCATGACCAAGGAGAACCTGATCACGGCACCGGTGGGAACGACGCTCGACGAAGCCCGCGAGATCCTCCACAAGTACAAGATCGAGAAGCTTCCGGTCGTCGACGAGCGCGGGATTCTCAAAGGGCTGATCACGGTCAAGGACATCCAGAAGCGGATCCAGTATCCGAACGCGACCAAGGATCCCCACGGACGACTGCGGGTCGGTGCTGCCGTCGGAGTCGGGCCGGAATCGCTGGAGCGAGCAGCTGCGCTGGTCGAAGAAGGAGTCGATGTCCTGGTCGTCGATACCGCACACGGACACTCCCGGGCCGTCATCGAGATGGTCAAGGCGATCAAGGCCCGCTGGGATGTCGACGTCATCGCCGGCAACATCGCGACGGGAGAAGCTGCTCGCGCGCTGATCGAAGCCGGTGCCGATGCGGTCAAGGTCGGCGTTGGTCCCGGCTCGATCTGCACCACCCGGGTCGTGGCTGGCGTCGGTGTCCCCCAGATCACCGCGATCATGGATGTGGCACGGGTCGCCCGCGCGTACGGTGTCCCGGTCATCGCCGACGGTGGAATCCAGTACTCGGGCGACATCGCCAAGGCGATCGCGGCCGGGGCGGATACCGTCATGCTGGGCAGCCTTTTGGCCGGCGTGGACGAGAGCCCGGGCGAAGTGATCCTCTATCAGGGAGAGCGCTTCAAAGAATACCGCGGCATGGGTTCGATCGGTGCGATGAAGGCACGCTCCTTCAGTAAGGACCGCTACTTCCAACAGGACGTGGACAGCATCGCCAAACTCGTTCCGGAAGGAATCGAAGGACGCGTCCCCTATAAGGGACCGCTCGCCAACGTCGTCTACCAGCTAGTCGGCGGTCTACGCGCCGCGATGGGCTACTGCGGCGCACGCACGATCCAGGAACTGCAGCAGAAGGCTCGCTTCATCCAGATGACCAATGCTGGGTTGCGCGAGTCGCATCCGCACGACGTGATCATCACCAAGGAAGCGCCCAATTACCGCCTGAGTCCGTAGAACCGGCCGTCCACGCACGACGCGGAGCGGGGGTCGTCGGTCGACTGACGACCCCCGCTCGTTGCCCGCTGTCTCAATCGGCATGCGTCGGAATCTCGGGATGGCGATTGCCGTCCCAGCTGATTCCCCAGAAGTGCCAGCGGAACTCTTGCTCGAGCATGCGCAGCGTGTCGCTGATCGCTTGCTGGTTCGGGCGTCCTTGGGCATCGAACCACTGCGGCAACGGTTCTGCACCGCTCACGCCGGTGGAATGCGTCGGGAACTCCGGGTGGGGTTTGCCATCCCACGACTGTCCGCGCGTATGCCAGCGCCAGCCCTCGACCAGCGTCCGCAAGGTACGCGTCACCACTTCGGCTTTCATGCGGCCATCCGGATAGAACCAGGGATTCTCGTTAGCATCGCTGGAGACGACGAAGCCCCACACGGTCGTGAAACGACGGCCGGCCGTGTCGCGGACCGTCGCAGTCACTCCATAGGTACCAGGGCTCAGCGTTCGTATCGCGTAGACCAGCCAGCGCCGCTCGTCGTCGCGGGAAATCTCTACGTCGAGCGGCTGACCGTTGAGCGTGAGTTCGACGCTGGCGAGCGGGCTCTCGCTCGAGACGACTGCGGCCGAGATCATGATCGGCTCGGTCGGCGACAGTGTCCCGAAGTGCATGGGCGAGCGCGTCACTACGCGCAGTGTGGAGGCGACCGAGGCATGGGTCGGCATTTCCGGGTGATAGGCTCCATCCCAGGAGTAACCGAAGAAGTGCCAGCGGAACGCTTCGCTGAGCGCCCGCAGGGAGGCAGTGATCTGCTGCTGCCGTGGTGTCCCGTCGGCCCTGAACCACCAGCTGTCTCGCGGATCGGGCGACACGACGAACTGCCACTGGGCGGTGAAGCTCCGGCCCAGCTCGTCGGTCGCGATGGCCGTGACGACGAAAAAGCCGGGTTGGAGCGTGAGCTGCGTGCTGACGGTCCGGGTGTTGCGGTCACCGCTCTCCGTGACCGGTAGTTCCCGACCATCGAGCGACAAGCGGACGGAACGCAGGCCGCTCGGAGTGGTCGCCGTCACGGCGATGGTCACCGGCCCCGGCGCCACTGTCGACCAGGGTGCCGGACGCAGGTCGCGGAAGGTGGGCCCTTCCCGTACCCCGCCTCCGCGGGTCGTCACTACGCCGGTGGCCTCGAAGTCCCAGAAGAACGAAAGCGTCCCGGCCCGGAATACGAGGGCGTCGACCGCTCCCTGCCAGCCTCCCCACCCGCTGCCCAAGCAGCCGACGCCGATACCGAGCCCACCTTGACCTCCTTCCGGTAGCGCGAGTCGCGCATTCGGAAAAGCCAGCGCATAGCTCGTCAGCAGCCCCGGTGCGCCCTGCAGCAATCCCCCCAACCCTCGCTGCGACCACCAGCGCCCACCGGCGGCACTCCACTCCTGCCAGGTGAGCGGGGTAACCGTCCCATTGAGCTCGGGCTGGTAGATCAGGCGATCGTCGGCCACCCCGTCCCCGTTCAGATCGACATCGAGGAAGAGGTGCGGCGCATGGCCGGCGCCCCGGCTCACGAAGGTCCAGTAGCGGAGCTCGCTGATCGCGGTCAGGGGAGTTTCGACAACCCCCCGCTGCACGAACTGCGACCAGACCTTCCCGTCATCCACAGCGGCGACCGAAAATTGGAGACTGCCCGTTCCGTGCGGTGGCGAGGCCGGACCAGGGCCGAAGGTCTGGGTCGCGAAGCCGTTCCCGCACGGCTCTACCGTGCCGCTCCACCCGTCGGTCGTCACTTGCGCCCGCGCTGGGAGGAGCGGCAGCGCAAGAGCGAGGAGCAGGACGAGAAGCACGCCGAGCCGTACCTGGTTGCCCAAAGGACTCCTGTGCATCGATCACCCTCCCCTTCCCGCGCTCCAGCGATGCGCGCGGTCCATCCCTCGTGAGGGAGATGTCCCCCCTAGCCTAGCCGACCTCTTCTCGCCTGGCAAGCGGTTCCGCGAGTTGGCGATATCGCGATATCGTGATATCCTTGTGCAGGATGCCGAGACGGCAGGAAATGGGAGGATGAACGATGCGCACGTTGGAGCGACTGTTGCGGATTCTGCAGCGCGAGAGCGCGCCGGTCAGCGACCCTACCTTCGCCACATACTACAGCTCGCTGGTCAGCCAGGTGGGGAGCGGTGTGCCGACGATCGAAGAGGCTCGCCGCGACTTCGAGCCGGTGCGCCGCGTCATCGATCGGGCGTTCATCGCCTGATCCTTGTCACGCTGGCCCCCCTGACCGATACTGGTAACGGCCGATCAGTGGAGGGGGGCCAACGTGCCATCGCTCGATCGCGACCAACTGCTCGAGCTTCTCTTGCGTGACCTGGAACAACCGCTCGCCGAGCGCCCCGAACTCCGCGCGTTCGCCGTCCGGGTCGCGGAGGCGATCATCGCCGCACTCACCGAGCACGAGCGGAAACGACATACGATCACCCCGGAGTTCGGTGAAGAGGAGCGGAACGGATGAGCGGTCAACGACCAGTCGTCCGCTTCGGAATCGGCACTGGTAACCGGCGTCCCTTTCCCGAACTCCTGGCCCAGTGGCGGTGGATCGAGGAACTCGGGTTCGACACCGCCTGGGTCGTCGATCACTTCATGGCCGCGGACAACGAGGACACGCCCTATTTCGAAGCCTGGACGCTCATCGCCGCCCTCGGTGTCCAGACCGAGCGCTTGCGCTTCGGCGTGCTGGTGAGCGGCAACACCTACCGCAACCCCGGCCTCCTCGCCAAGATGGCCGTCACGATCGACCATGCCACCGGGGGAAGAGTGGAGCTCGGTATCGGCGCTGGTTGGTGGGAACGCGAGCATCGCGCCTACTCGTTCCCCTTTCCCAGCACTGCCGACCGGATCGCCATGCTCGAGGAGGCGATCCAGATCATCGACCGGCTGCAACGTGAGCGCCGCGTCACCTTCCGCGGTCGCTTTTACCAGTTCGAGGACGCGCCCTTCGAACCGAAGCCGATCCAGCAGCCGCGCATTCCACTGATCGTCGGGGCCTTCAAGCCGCGTATGTTGCGCCTCGCTGCCCGCTACGCCGATATCTGGAACACGCGTGGCGAGCCGGACGAAGTCGGGCCACTGGCCGACTATGTCCGGGAGGCTGCTCGCAAGGCCGGACGCGCCGAGGACGCGATCCGCTTTTCGGTCTTCACCTGGCGGCCTCCGTTCGAAAGCGTCGAGCGTTTCCGCACTGTCGCGCTCGCCTATCTCGAACGGGGATTCACCGATCTCGTCTTCCCGATGCCGCCCGAACCGCAGTGGTCGGTACTGGAACGTTGCGCTCGTGAGGTGATTCCGGAACTCCGCGAGCGCGCTGCGCAGGCTCGTCGAGCACAGTGACCGGGACAATGCACGACAGGAGGTGATTCCCCATGGTGTCGGCTGCTGAGCGCTGGGAGAGCGCCCTGACGCCGGACGACTATCTCGCCACGATGCAACAGTATCGTGACCAGTTCGAGGCTAACATCAGCCGCACGCGCATCATGCCAGGGGATTGGGCCGCGTTCGGGCAGGAGCCGCTGTTCATCCTGATCATCACCGAGGACTGGTGCCCGGACTCCGTTCAGTTCGTGCCGATGGTCATCGCACTGGCACGCCGGATCCCCACGGTAGAGGTACGCATCCTGCGCCGCAGCGAGCATCAGGATCTCGCTGATCGCTATCGCCGGCCGGACGGCTCGCAAGCGATCCCGACCTTCGTCCTGCTCGATGCCGAAATGCAAGAACTCGGTTATCTGGTCGAACGGCCGGAGCGGGCGACACAGGAACTGCGGGAAGCACTCGCCGAGTTCGCAGCCCAGCATCCCGAACTCGAGGGTGTCACACGACCGTGGTCCGAGATGCCCGCCGAGACACGCATGGCTGTCCGCACCTTTCTCGAGGAATGGCGAGACCGGCAGTTCGACCGCTGGACTCGTTATCTCTTCGAGGACCTCGCCGAGATCGCCAAGACGGCCCGGGTGCGAGCAGCCTGAATTCACCGGAAGGGGAAGAACATTATGCACGAAGAGGACCGCCCGGGTATCCACACGACCGTTTACCGCCAGCCTGGTGGAAACGTGCCGACCGAGGCGACGGAAGCGGTCGGCCTGCAGGTCGACCGGGTAGAGGGGCAAACGGTCATCGTCCGTCAGAGTCGGGTCAATCAGCTCAGCGGTAACCGCGTGCGCCTCGAGCAGTCCCGGGTCGATCACGTGGAAGCACGTTCCGCCCAAACCGACCGGAGCGCGATCCGTCACCTGGAGGCCGAGCGAGCCGTGACGCTGCGCGGCGCAGTCGCCTGGGCACAAGCACGCGACGTGCGGGCAGTGCGCACACGGATCGCCCTTCTCCAGGCCGACCGCGTCACAGTCGAGGACGGACGCGTCGCGCTTGCGGTCGTCCGCGAGTTCGCCGGCCCAGCATACCTCCGCCTGCCACTGGCGGCCATCGGAACGTTTCTGGCTGGAATCGTAGCGGGACTCCTGCTGGGTCGCCTGCGCGGTCGCGATGGGGGGTGAGAGCATGGCGTCGAGCCATCGCCTGTTGCGCTTCCTGGCATCGAGCGCGTTCGGCATCGCCGCCGGCGCTCTGGTCGCTGCCGCCCTGGCGTCGGAACGACGACGGCAGGTCGAGACAGCGCTTCGTCAGCGCTGGCAGCGGGCGCGCCAGGCTGCCGAGTCGGAGGCGGTCGAGACCGAGCAGGAGCTCTGGGCACGCTTCCGCCAACTCGTGGGACTGCCGTCGCAAGACGGGCTCCCGCGCGATATCACGCCTCGGTCCCACTGAGGCAGGCATAGGCACGCACCGGCACCGCCGAGCCACTGCGGATCGGGATAGGCGCGGCGTGGAAGCGGAACCGGCGGCCGCGCAGCCGCGCGAGATCGCGGAGGTTCTCCACGATGGGAATCCCAGCTCGCAAGAGCTGGCTGTGCACCGGTCGGCTCCGGTTTCGCACATCGTCGATATTCCAACTGTCGATACCGACCAGCATCGCACCCGCCGCGACCAGCGATGCCGCCGCCTCTCCCGTCAGATACGGGTTGGCTGCCAGGTACCGGGCGGTTCCCCAATACCGATCCCAGCCGGTACAGACCAGGACAGCATGACCTGCCAGCTGGAGCCCCTCGAACCGCTCCGCGCCGATAGCCAGCCGACCGCGAGCGACCTGCCACCGCACGTCGACGACGATTCCGGGCACGTCAGCGACCCGCTCGAGCGGGAGCGCGGCGAGATCGAGTCCGTCCTCCCAGCGATGGAACGGGCTGTCGAGATACGTCCCGGAGTTACCGACGAACGCATAGCGGTGCACCACGAAGGTCGTTCCGCTCGCATAGTGCGGGGCCATCTCCGCTCGTGTCCTGAACTCCAGGATCTCCGGCTGGGGAAAGCCGGGAAACATGGGAATGTCCGGAGCGAACGGATGAGTGAGATCGACCAGCATGGCCCTTTCTCTCCCTCTCGTCAGTCGTCGGCACCACTGGCGAGCATCGTACCGGATTACGTTCCGAAATCTTGGGCTCTCTCCTGCATCTGGCCAGCGCGAGTGCACCTCCGCGCGTGCACCCGCGCCTTCGTGGTCACACGCCAGCGTCCACCTCGCTCCATCGTCGTCGAGCACCCTGGTGACGATTCGCCCGCCAACCCGTACGCTAAGCTCGAACGAAGCGAACGGGAATGACCGCGTACGACCGAGACAACCATGGTTGGCGATCCTATCCCCGGGGACTTCTCGTCTTGGCCCTCGCAACCTTCGTCCTGTTTCTCGCGCGGGGTATGGTCCTTCCTTTTCTCATGATCTACTTTGCGCAGATCGTCGGTTTGGGCGAAAGCCTGGCTGGAGCAGGCATCGCCCTCTCGTCCGTCGTCGGCGTCGTCGCGACGCTCGCGCTGGCCAGAACGATCGACCGCTCTGGGGCCCGCCGCATCCTCCTGCTCGCCTTGCTGGCCATGGCCGCTGTCCATGCCACGCTCTGGCTGGGTCGCTCGCCTGGGCTCTTCCTCTGCCTGATGAGCCTGTTCGGTATCGCCATCAACGTCTACTGGCCGGCCTCCGATACGCTGGCGACTACTTTCCTCCCACCGGAACGGGCTGGCGAAGTGTTCGGCCTCCAACGGGTCGCCAACGCGCTCGGCCTCGGTCTCGGCGGCCTGATCGGTGGCTGGCTGGTGACCGGAGGCGACCCGGCTGCCTATCGGACGAGCTTCCTCGTCAGCTCCGCAGGGATCCTCTGCGCCGCGCTGCTCATTTGGTGGTTGGTTCCCGCTGTTCACCGCCGGAGCGCCCTGGACCGGACCGCTTTACGCGGCGATTGGAGAGGACTACTGGCTGATCGCCGCTTTCTGGCAAGCCAGCTTCTGTTGCTGCTCGGCGTCACTGGCTTCACGCAGTTTCAGGTCAGCGTTCCACCCTTCTTACGGGAAGAAGCGGGATTCCGCGAGCGCACGATCGGCGCGCTCTTCGCTGTGAACACCCTAGTGGTCGTCCTCGCACAGGTTCCGGTCGCCCGCTGGGCAACCGGTCGACCCTTTGGACATCTCTTCGCTGCGACCGGTATCGGCTGGGCGATCGCGTACGCATCGTTCACGCTCGCCCCGCAGACAGCCGCCGCTGCCTCCGTCGGAGTGCTCGTCTACTCGCTGGCCGAACTCCTCTTCATGCCGGTCTCGGGAGCAGTCGTCGTAGCCCTCTCGTCACCTTACCAGCGAGCGCGGGCACTGGCGTTTGCGAGCGTCGTTTGGGCTATCGGATGGGGTGGCGCTGCCTGGATCGCCGGAGTTCTCCTGGAGCGTCAGCTCGCGCACGTTCTGTGGAGCGGGACGGTCGCGGTCATGCTCGGCCTGGCCGTCCTCGCCGCGAGGCTCACCGCGTTTCTCGGGGGACGACCTTCGACCGAACCACCAGTCAGCACCGGACTGGAGCGCGAGTCATGAGCGGGCCACCGACACTGATCGCTGCACCCTGGACAGGTCTCAGCAGCAATGAGGCGGCAGATCGGCTGCGCCGGTTCGGCCCGAACGAACCGGCACCGCCCCAGCGGCGCCGGGCCATGGTGCAATTTGCACGCCTTTTCCTCGAACCCTTGACAGTGGTGCTCCTGGTGGCCACCTCGATCACGGCTCTGCTCGGCGAGTTCGTGGATGCGACGCTCATCATGAGCATCGTCCTGGCCAGCACGACCATCAATTTCCTCCAAACCTATCGTTCGCAAAAGGCGGTGGAGACGCTGCAAGCCGCCCTGTTGCCCACCGCGACGGTCCTGCGTGACGGACAATGGCAGGAACTGCCGCGTCGGGAGCTGGTCCCCGGAGACATCATCCGACTGAACGCTGGAGATCTCGTCCCAGCCGATGCTCGTCTCCTCGAGACGAGCCATCTCACCGTCTAGCAAGCAGCACTCACCGGCGAGTCCCTTCCGGTCGACAAGACGGCCGATCCGTCGGCCCCAGCTAGCACCGATCCGCATGCGCCGCACATGGTGTTCCTCGGCTCGTCGATCATCTCCGGAACCGCCATCGCCGAGGTCGTCGCGACCGGGAAACGGACCCTGTTCGGCGGCATTGTCGCTCGCCTCGGAGCGCCCCCGCCGGAGACGGCCTTCCAACGTGGTCTCCGCGATTTCAGTCTGCTCATCACCAGGACTGTCGTGTTCCTGGTCCTCCTGACGCTCGTGGTCATGCTCGCGCTCGGTCGACCGCCCCTGGACGCCTCGCTGTTCGCGGTAGCGCTCGCCGTCGGTCTTACGCCGGAGTTCCTACCGATGATCGTGACGATCACGCTCGCCCAGGGAGCTCTCCGGATGGCACGCCAGCGCGTCCTCGTCAAATCGCTTCCCGCGATCGAGAATCTGGGGAGTGTCGATATCGTCTGCAGCGACAAGACTGGGACACTCACCCTCGGCGAGATGCAGCTGGTGGCAGCGGTCGATCTCCACGGCCACGACTGGCCGCGCGCCTACCAGCTGGGTTTGCTCAACGCCCGCACACAGTCCGGTCTCGCCAGCCCGTTCGATCGCGTGCTCCTCGCTCGTGACGTCGCCGAGTATGCGGATGTCGTGAAACTCGACGAGCTGCCGTTCGATTTCGAGCGGCGTCGCGTCTCGGTGGTGGTTCAGGTCGCTGGTCGAGTTCCCCTCCTGGTCACCAAAGGCGCCCCGGAGACGATCTTGCCGCTCTGCACGGCCTACGAGGACGAAGAAGGCGTGCACCCGCTCGACGAGCCGTTGCGGGCCCAGGCTGCAGCGCAATTCCGACAGCTCAGCGCCGAGGGACTGCGCGTGCTCGCTGTCGCCTGGCGCCGCTGGGAAGCGGGACGGTCGATCGAGCTCCCTGACGAGAGCGACCTCGTCTTCGCCGGGTTCCTCGCCTTTGCGGACCCGCCGCTTCCCGAGGCCGCGGAGGCGATCCGCCAGTTAGCTGCCGACGGCGTGCGCATCAAGCTCCTCACTGGCGACAACGAGCTGGTCACAGCCGCCGTCTGCCGCGCCGTCGGTTTGCCCGCTGAACGGATCGTCCTCGGCAGCGAACTGGAGCGACTCGACCCACTCGCGCTCGAGCGGCTGGTCGAGGAAGTCGACGCGTTCGCTCGCGTGACGCCGGCGCAAAAGCACCGGATCGTGCTCACGCTCAAGGCGCGGGGACACGCGGTCGCCTTTTTGGGTGACGGCATCAACGATGCCCCCTCGCTCCACGCAGCGGACGTCGGCATTTCGGTCATGAATGCGGTGGATATCGCACGCGAGGCAGCGGACATCGTCCTCCTCGATCGCCGTCTCTCGACGCTTCACGAGGGGATCATGGAGGGACGACGCGCCTTCTCCAGCGTGATGACGTTCCTGCTGATGGAGACGAGTTCGAATTTCGGCAACGTCTTCAGCATGGCGGGTGCAGCAGCGATTCTCCCGTTCCTCCCCATGCTGCCGCACCAGATCTTGCTCAACAACTTCTTGTACGACCTGGCACAGATCGCCATCCCACGCGATCGTGTCGATCCGCTCCTCACCGCCTCTCCTCGACGTTGGGACATCGGTTTCGTGCGGGCAGCCATGCTGGTCTTGGGCCCCATCAGTTCGCTCTTCGACTTCCTGACCTTCGCGGTCTTGCTGGCACTCTTCCACGCCGACGAGCGACTCTTCCACAGTGGGTGGTTCGTCGAATCGCTCGTCACCCAGTGCCTGGTGGTGTTCGTCATCCGCACCGCACGCGCCCCCTGGAGGGCACGACCGAGCTGGTTCCTCACTTTGAACGTTCTCGCGATCGTCGGGATCGGGTTGGCGCTACCCTTCAGCCCGTTCGCTGACGTGCTCGGCTTCGTCCAGCTGCCACCGAGCTATCTCCTCTTCCTCGCCGTCGCGGTGACCAGCTACCTCGCGCTGGTCGAACTGGCCAAGCGCGGCCTCTACGCCTGGTGGAACCACCGTCAGCGGGAGACCGTCCGACCAGGCCGGGCATAATCGGTCGGATCGATCCAGGGGCGCCCCTCCGCCAGTCGCGCCACTCGAAAAGGCGTCAGATCGCGCGACGAGCGTCCGGAGACGATCCACTCCGCCAACGCGCGCCCGATCGCGGGAGCGGTCTTGAACGACGTGCCCGAATCACCGAGAAACGCGAACAAGCCAGAATACTCCGGAATCGGCCCGAAGAGTGGCCGCCCGTCCGGACTCTGCATGACGATACCCGCCCAGCCTCCGCGCACGATCCCCTCAGCCAGCGCGGGGTAGCGACGCGCGATCGCTGCCCTGGCGGGCGCGACGAAGCTCGGATCGGCCGTCTCCGGATAGTGGTCCGGGTCAGCCGGCTGAACACCCGCTTCCAAGCCGACCAGCGTCGCGGTCTTGCCCTCTGGCCGGTACCACAAGCCAACAGCCGTATCGATCCCGCAACAATGCGCGGGTGCCGGCTCGAGCGGCCAACGGAACACGACAACCTGCACCCGACGCGGTAGCAACTGATAGTCGAGACCGAGCGGGGCGAGCAGCCGGTTGGCCCATGGGCCCGGTGCGAGAACCACCACTGGAGCAGCGATCGGTCCGCGCGTCGTCTCGACGCCAGCGACTCGATCCCCGGCGAGCAGCACCTCGGTGACCGTCGTCCCCGGCCAGAACGTGGCACCACGCTGCTCCGCGCGCGCGAGCAACCCCAGTGTCGCCGCGATCGGGTCGGCATACCCGCTCTCCGGCTCGTAGGCCGCGACGGTCAACTCACCCAACTCGCGCCACGGCTCGAGTTCGGCGACCGCTGCGCGATCGAGCAGCGTCACGGGAGCACCCAGCGCCTGGTGCAGCGCCACGTTCTGGCGCAGCTTTGCCTCGTCATCCGGTGCGACGACTTGCAGGAAGCCAGTGCGGACGAAGGGCGAGGATGTCCCGACCCGGCTCTCCCATTCCTGGAAGAAACGGAGACTTTCGAGTGCGAGCTGGGTTTCGTGCGGGTTGGGATAGTGCAACCGCACCAGTGCCCCGGATTTCCCGGTTGCCCCAGAAGCGGGAACGCGGCGCTCGACGACGAGCACATCCCGCATCCCGAACTCGGTCAGCCAGTAGGCGACACTCGCGCCGACGATTCCTGCTCCGACGATCACCACCTCAGCAGTCGCCGCCATGCCTTCCTCCCCGGTCGTGGTCATCCAACCAGTTCGCTCCGCGCCGGTCAAGTGCGCACGCTCCGCGGCCTGGACGAGATGGCTGTTCGTGCCTCCGCGCGGGACACGAATCAGCTGGAGTACAGCAGCGCAGCTGACGAGCGGAAACGAACGCACGCGCCCGGCGTAGCCAGTCGACAACGATGGATGCTGGCTGCATCGTTCAGTGTGCGCTTCAGGAACGGTCAACAGCACTCTCGGTGGTGCTCCTGTTCACCGGTCGGTCCCGCTCCGCGAAGCAGAAGCGCGAGTCGTGGTGCTTGCTGCGGCGACAAGAGTGTCCGAGAGGGGAAAACCGCCCTGCACGGTCGAACGGGGACACAGGGAGCGAGCTCGGCCATCGTTCGGGGGACACGCAACGCGTCGCCGTGCGGCCAGCGGATCGACGGAGAAGATGCGCGGCTGATCCGCCGTGGTGGCTCCCGGAGAACCAGTCTCCCCTTTTTCGAAGAAAAAAACGCGCGGAGCACCGGGGGACGGAGCGCTCCGCGCGCCAAGGGAAGGGAAGGGATTGGGGTGCGGGTCGGTCAGCGGGGGTGCTTCCCGCCCGCTGACACAATCATACCACTCGACAGAAGTCATTGACAAGGGGTCACCACCGAGCCAGAACCGACTGCGGGAAGTGCCACTGCTTCCCCGCCCTGACCGACCGAGAACGACGATGCCTTCCGCCACGATGACCACTCCGGTGAGTCAGCACGCACTCAGCGGGGGACGGCGCGATCGCGGACATGACCGTGCCGCCAGGTGTCCCTGTCGCGAGGGCGCGCGCACCGACCCGCTGACGACGCCCTCTCTTCCCACGGAGGAGCTGACAACTCCCGCGGTGCTGAGCTTTCCGCACCGGTCGGGGAGCGGAGCGACAGCGATCATTGCCTCGACTGGCGCCCGATACTGCGCACGCTCGCACCCGAGTCCGCCAAACCCACGCTCGCACTAGCACACGTTTCGCTGCCTGCGAAGAGGGCGTCTTGCCTTGCTATACTCTGTATCAGACTCTGCGCGGATCGGGAGTGCCCGAGAGCAGGGGTGCCGATGGCTGCGAAGCGCGACTATTACGAAATCCTGGGAGTCAGTCGCACGGCGACCCAGGAGGAGATCCGCCGGGCCTACCGGCGCTTGGCTCGCCAGTATCACCCGGATGTCAACAAGTCGCCGGACGCCGAGGAGAAGTTCAAGGAGATCAACGAGGCCTACGAGGTTTTGAGCGATCCCGACAAGCGTGCTGCGTACGACCGCTTCGGCCATGCTGGTGTCCAGGCTGGTGTCGGCCATGAGCCGAGCGCGGGCGGCGATCCGTTCGGCTTCGGCTCGCTCTTCACCGATCTCTTCGATTCCTTCTTCGGCGACATGACCGGAACCACCCGGCGCCGACCGGCCCGCGGTGCCGACCTCGAGGCCACGATCGAACTCACGTTCGAGGAAGCGCTGCGCGGGGTGGTGAAGGAACTGGAGATCGAGCGGCTGGAGCTCTGTCCAGATTGCCGGGGAACGCGGATGCGCCACGGCGCTCGTCCCACCACGTGCCCGGTGTGCGGTGGGACCGGACAGCTGCGTCGCTACCAACAGACGATCCTGGGCGCCATGATCACGGCTACCACCTGCAGCCACTGCGGGGGCGAAGGCCGCGTCGTCTCCGATCCGTGCCCGACCTGTCGGGGACGCGGGCGCACCGTGCGGCGACGCACTGTCCGCCTCGAGATCCCTGCTGGCATCGAGGACGGTGCCACCCTGCGCTTGACCGGCGAGGGGGAGCACGGTGAGCCGGGCGGCGCGCCGGGTAATCTCTATGTCCACGTACGAGTCCGACCGCACGATTTGTTCAGGCGCGAGGGAACGACGCTCTACCTGGACCTGCCCATCAACGTGGCCCAGGCGGCATTGGGTGCCGAGGTCGAGGTACCGACCATCGACGGTCCGGTGCTGCTCACTATCCCCCCGGGGACACAGCCTGGCCAGCGTTTCCGCCTGCGCGGCAAGGGGGCGCCGGAACTCGGCAGCGAGCGGCGCGGCGACCTCATCGTGACCGTCCGGGTCGTGGTGCCGACCGAACTCACGCCCCGCCAGCGTGAGCTGTTCGCGGAACTGGCCGAATCGCTCGAGCGACCGGACGTGCACGAGGCGCACCGCAAGGGCTTCTTCGAGCGGATCAAGGAAGTACTCGGCGTCTGAGCGCTGCGCTCGTGGCGAGGAGGGGGTTCGCCGCCTCGACCGAGCGCACGGCCATCGCTCTGCTGCTGGAGTCAAGCATGCACGAAGAGAGAGCGGCGGGATCTTCCCGCCGCTCCCGCGCCAGGTCAGCAGAACGCCCTGCCTCGGCGATCGAGACAGGGCGTTCCGTTCACGAGCCGGGAATCGCTCCCGCAGCTGACTGGTAGAAGCTCGCCAAGGCACCGCCGAGGATCGTCAATGCCCCGACGAGGGCGATCGCCACGAACAGGATGATGAGCGCGTACTCTACCAGCCCTTGCCCTGCCAGAGCTGCCCGGTGCCATTGTCTCATGCCGTTCTCCTGTGAGCATGCATTCCCGAACGGCAGAAGAAGGATCACTGGCCGCCACCGCCGCCACCGCCGCTGAGTGCACCCTGGATAGTCGAGAACACGTTCCCGATTCCGCCAGCCAGCGCCGTCAGGGCAAAGATCAGGGCGATCGACACCAGCGCGATGATCAGGGCGTACTCGACCAGCCCTTGCCCCTCGGCCGCTCGGTTCTTCTGGGTCTCCCACCAGGCCAGCACATCGTACACGTATCGTTCCAGCATGGCTCTTCGCTCCCTCCGAGAATGGTCGCCAGCCGATGACGGCTCGGCTCGATGACTCCATCTGCCCGATCCGACCGCCCGCTGCCGCTCGCCGAAAACCGTCACCCCCCTCCTGCTGCCACAGCTCGGTCGGTCAGCGCGGGTATCTACTGCCACAGTACGGTGGGAACCCGTGAGGCTCGTAGGTGCAGTCGTCTCGACTGGAGTGGGGAACTTCGGCGCGACCCGATCGGGGGAGAACATCCTGGCCAGCGCGCGAGACAGAATCAGGACTCAGGTAAGGGGCACGAGGAGCGTCCCGCGCCAGCGCTCCGCCGCGATCGCTTCCTCGGCCAGACTGGCACCCAGCTGCTCCAGCCGTTCCGTGACCAGCGGATCGAGCGGCGGCAGGGGATCGAGCGCCGCTGGACCACCAGCTTCCAGAACCGCTACCAGCTGGGCCGACTCGACACGCAGCTCCACCGCGAGATCCGTCACGCCCGGCTGACGAGCTGCCCGCACCGCCAGTTCCTGCAGCAGGCGATAGACCAGGTGCGACAGGGGAGGCGCGAGCCTCGCATCCTGCTCCGGCCCGGTGACCGCCACGCGCTCCAGTCGGCTTATCCGGGCTAACTCGCGGAGATAGCGACGGAGCGTCTCCACGAGCCCGATCTCTTCCAGGAGGCTCGGCGCCAACTCGAGCAGCGTGCGTCGCAACCCATGCACTGCTTCGCTGGTCAACTCGCGTAGCCGCAGGAGTTCGGGACGCAAGTCATCGGCCCGCTTGCGCTCGACCTGGAGGCAGATCTCCACTTGCAGTGCGACCGCACTCATGAGCTGCACGAGCTCGTGCTCCAGCGTCCGGCGGATCAGCATCCGCTCTCGTTCGGCAGCTGCCAGAATGTCCAGAGGGCTGGCCAGCTGGCCTGTGCTACCCAAGAGGCGCGTCCGCCGGTCACCGCCACGCTCGCGCTCGGTCACTGCTCGCAGCTGGCTCTCGGCGAGCAAGAGCAGCTCGCGCAGGCGTTCCTGGTAGAGCGAAAGGCTCTGGCGACGCTCCTCCAGTTGCTCCATCTGATTGCGGAGCATGAAGAGTCGCAGCGTCGCCTCGTGAACGGTCCGATAGGCATCGCGGATCTCGCTGCGCGGGTACGCTTCCAGGTTACTCTCGACCTCGCGCAGCCGGGCGCTGAGCTGGATTTCGCGCTGGCTGAGCCGCTCCACCTCGGCAGCAGTCTGTGCCAACAGCAGCTCGATCTCTTCAAGCGAGCGCCCCGTCTCGCCCAGTTCGGCACGACAGCGCTCCACCGTGCTGCGCAACTCCTCGGTGAAGCTCACGCCGGTCCGCTCACCGGTCATCGTCGCCTCCCCGACGCTCACTCTAGCGAGACGATCGACCGCCGACAAGGCAGGGTGCCTAGGAAAGAAGTCCCCAGCTGAGCCGTTCTCCCGCTCGGCTCACGTCGACCAGAGTGGGTGACCCGGCGACGCTCTCAGCGAGGATGGCGCTGACGCAGCGTACCCCGAATGGCTCATGCGGCGCTGGGCGCTCGCGCACCGGTACGAGTACGAGACACGTCCTCTACCGGCTCGCCAGCAGCGCTCGGGCAGGAAAAGCGCTCGCAGCGCTGACTTCCCGCCAATGCTGCGAGCGCTCCACCACTTCGGTGATTCGCGACCCCGTCACTCGGCCGCCTTCAGCGCCTCGCTGAAGACGTCCAGGAATGCATCGGCCTGCTCCTGCGTGATGACGAGCGGTGGGATGACGCGGATCACCTGATCGTGCTCGCCAGCCGTGATGAGGAGCGTTCGGAGTTCCTGTGCCCGCTTGACCACCCGCTTGACTGCCTCCGGATTGGGAGCCCGATCGGGCTTGATCAGCTCGACGCCGATCATCAGGCCGAGCCCGCGCACCTCACCGATCACCGGGAACTCCTGCTGCAGCTCGCGGAGCTGCGCCATGAGATACCCGCCGATGCGTGCTGCGTTTTCCGGCAGCTTCTCCTCGCGCATCACTTCGAAGGTCGCCACACCGGCCGCACAGGCGACGGCATTGCCACCATAGGTACCGCCATGCGCACCCGGCTCCCAGCGATCCATCAGTTCCTTGTTGGCCACCACCGCGGCCAAGGGGAGTCCGGAAGCGATCCCCTTGGCAACCGTGACGATGTCCGGCACAATCTCGAAGTGCTCGAACGCCCACATCTTCCCCGTCCGACCGACCCCCGTCTGGATCTCGTCGACGATGAGCAGGATGCCGTAACGGTCGCAGATGGCCCGCAGATTCTGGAGGAACCGCTTGGGAGGAAGGACGTAGCCACCCTCGCCGAGCATTGGCTCCACGATGATCGCCGCGACGTCGTCCGGCATCACCATGGTCTGGAACAGGCGCTCCAGCTCCGCGATGCAGACGAGGTCGACATCCTCCGCTGGGACGTTGTACGGGTTCCGGAACGGGTACGGATACGGAGCATAGTAGATCGAGGGAACCAGCGGCTCGTAATGGCCGCGCACCTTGACCCGCGAGGTCGTCAAGGCCATCGCCAGGTGCGTCCGACCGTGGAAGGCCCCGCGGAACGCGATGATGGCCGGGCGTCCGGTCGCCGCCTTGGCCAGCTTGACCGCGCCCTCTACCGCTTCAGCCCCTGAGTTGGTGAAGAAGACCTGGTTCAGCGTGGGTGGCATCGTCGCGGTGATGAGTTGGGAGAGCCGCAGCATCGGCTCGTGGATCAGGATGTTGGCCTGGGCATGGATGATCTTGCCCGCCTGTTCGCGGATCGCCGCCACCACGCGCGGGTGGCAGTGCCCGGTGTTGACGACCGCGATCCCCGAGGTGAAGTCCATCCAACGCTGGCCCTCGATATCCCAGACGTAGATCCCTTCGGCCCGGTCGACGACGACCGATGAGTAGCGCGTCAGGACACGCGGCAAAATCTGCAGCGGATCGACTTCGAGTCGCATCAGTCAACCCCTTTCCTTCTCGTCCCTATCCATCCCAGCCTTCCTTACCAGCGGTTCAAGAGCGCCGTCAGGAAAGCCGTCCGTTCGATCAGCCCCGCAATGCTGACCTGCTCGTGCTCGGCGTGGGCACCGTCACCGGGGCAACCCAGCCCATCCAGCGTCGGCAGACCCAGTGCAGCCGTGAAGTTGCCATCGCTCGCCCCACCGGTCGCTGCTTCACCGATCTCCAGCCCCAGTTCTCGTGCGATCGCGCGTGCCCGCTCGAACGCTCGAGCGACCGCCGGTGTCCGCTCCATCGGCGGGCGATTCATCCCACCGTGCACCTGCACAGTCGCTCCCCGCAGCCAGGGGCGCGTTCCCAGGATAGCCGCGGTCACCCGCTCGGCTTCCTCGGGTGTCACCACGCGGAGGTCGACCTGTGCCCACGCCTCGGCAGCAATCACGTTGGAACGCGTTCCACCACCGACGACTCCGACGTTGACGGTCGTCCCGCGCGTCGGATCGCTCAAGCTGTGGAGGTAGGCGATCTGGTTGGCCAACTCCTGGATCGCGCTCACCCCCCGCTCGGGGTCAGCACCGGCATGAGCAGCACGCCCAGTGATCCGCACCGTGAAGATCCCGACACCCTTCCGCGCCGTCTTGAGCGCCCCGCCCGGTGCTGGCGGTTCCAGGCAGAAAACGACCGCACAACGCCGGGCTTCGTCCTCGATCAGCGGTCGCGAGACAGGACTGCCGACTTCCTCCTCGGTATTGATCAACCAGCGGATCGGCCGGTGCGCCAGCCGCCGCTCCTGGAGAAAGCGCATCGCCTCCAGGAACATGGCGATGCTCGCCTTCATGTCGTAGATCCCCGGGCCGAAGGCGAGGTCTCCTTCGATCCGGAAGGGACGGTGCTCCACCGTCCCGACCGGCCAGACGGTGTCGAGATGGGTGAGCACGAGCAATGGCTCAGCTGACGCATTCCCCTGGGCTGGCCAACTGGCGATCGTGAGATCACCGTACTCCTGCTGTGGGTATTCCTCGATCGACGCTCCGAGTTGACGTGCTCGCGAGCGAACGTACGCGACGAGACGATCGACCGCTATCTTGTCGGTGCTGGGGGACTCCAGCTCGACCAGAGTGCGGAGTTCGGTGAGGAGCGCCTCGCGCCTGGGCAGGACGTCAGCGATCGAGATCGTCATCAGCCAGCTCCTGCTCCTGCCAGACCTCTTCTTCGCCATGCTCCGGTTCGGGGCGCACGCGGCCCGCGGCCGGTGGGCGCGGCTGACTGAAATGGCGCAGATTCACCTCGAGATCGACGTAGTAGTCAGCGAGTTCCATCAATTCCACCGCCGTGTTGCGTGGGGCAGAAGCGATCTCCACTCGTCGGCCCAGGCGCTGCACCGTCTCCACCAGGTAGCAGTACTCACCATCGCCAGTCACCAGGACGATCACATCGACGTGCGGTGTTTGCAGCAAGACGTCCACCGCCATCTCCAAATCGAGGTCTCCGCGCAGCGCTCCGTCACTCCCACGCCGCAGTGTCCGAGTGACCACCCGGAACCCGTTGCGGCGCAGCCAGGTGAGGAACGGCACCGCGCTCGACTCCTCGCCAGCCAGGGTCACGTACGCGTAGGCACAGACCAGCCGTCGCCCCGCGACGAGAAACTCCAGGAGCCGGGCATAATCGATCCGTACCCCGAGATCGCGTGCGACGAAATAGAGGTTGGACATATCGAAAAAGACTGCGACACGATCGATCTGGTTCGGCAGGACCATCGAAGCGACCCCCTCGTACCGTCAATCCAGCGAGCACGCGAATCACGAACGAACAGTGATGATGGGGAGATCGACCATCGTCACCAGCCCGGGGGCATGGGCGACCACCCGCGGCACCGCATTGAGGGCGATCGCGGTCGTTGCCCGGTCGCCCTGGAGACCACCGGGAATGACCAGTTCCAACGGGGTCGTCCCCTCGAGGAGCACACGATCATAGGCCGGATCGGCATCGAGATACATGCGCAAGTGCAACGTGATCCGTTCTTCACCCTCGACGAAAGCCCGGCCGAGCTGGTCGACACCGCACACCCGTCCTGGCTCCACCGTGAAGTAGCGCGTCTCGATCCGACGCTCAGCGATTACCGGTTCGATCCGCTCCTCGTAGCGCTCGATCCGCCAGCCGAGCCCCGCGGCGATGAGGTAGGCCGATTCGCGCAGCCCCACGTGGCGCACCGTTCCGGCCGCGGCCAGTTGCTGGAACTCCTCGACCGTCTTGCCTGACCCGATCTTCTCCTGCAACGGTTTGCGCCGCGTCGACGCGTTCTGGATCCGCTCCACTCGCACTGCGGTCACCTGCTGGGCGACACCCGAGAAAAAGAGCGGAAGCGTGTCCATCACATAGCCGGGATTGACGCCGGTACCGAGCACCGTGACGCCGTACTCGCGGGCCAGCCCATCGAGCCGCGCGGCCAATTCCGGATGGCCAGCAGCGGGGAAAGACAGTTCCTCGCACGTGGAAACGACGTTGCAGCCGGCCCTGACGATCGATTCGAGTTGTGGAAAGACCCGATCCAGGTAGGATCCAGTGGTATGCAGGACGCAATCGGGTCGCGTCTCGGCCAAGACTGCTTCCGCATCGGCCCGTACCAGGACACCGACCGGCCCCTCGAGACCGAGCAACTCGCCGACATCGCGACCGACCTTCGCCGGATCGATATCGATGGCGCCCACCAACTCGTACGATCGACGCTCCAGAGCGAGTCGCGCCAGCTCTTGACCGATCGGCCCCATCCCGTACTGCACGACCCGATAGACCCGCTCGCTCACAGCCTGTCCCCCTCGCCTGTCACTGACCCTCAGGACTCTTCCGGATTACGGCGTTCCCGCTCCTTGAGCTGGCGGTAATACTTCTTCGGCTTGGGCAGCGGCCGCTCCTCCTCTTGGGCGCGAGCAGCCGCGGCCTGGGCAGCCTTCTGGACGAGCTGTTCTTCGAGCACCGCCAGATCGTCGTAAATGACGATATTGCTATTGGCCTGGGGCGTTCGCATCAGCCGCCGCACCAGCTCCAGGAGCGAACGCACCTGTGCTTGGTCACCACCAGCGCGCTGGGCCGTCGCCAGCACGCTGTCGACGAGCGCGAGCGTCTCGGGTCGTGCCCGGTTCTCCACCAACCGCTGGCGGATGCGCTGCAAAGCATCGGTCAAGTACATCCGCCGCTCCTCTCTTCCAGCGGCTCACCGCGAGCCCGCTCTCCCATCAGCCTACACCGGTCATCTCGTCCCGACCATACCGGTCGCCGCGCTGCTCTCAGTATCTGCCACCGGCTGCCGCTGTGCAAGCGCGGTAGCCCTGATGGCCAAGAGAGCGCAGCACCCTTGCCGAAACCACCCCAGCTTTGCATTCGAGCGCACCCTCTCCTCGCTCGATCCACCCTCCTGGTGCCGAGCGGATGCGGTGATCGTCCCCACCTCCTGTCCACCATTTTGCTTCCCCACCTAGCGCCTGGAGCCCCTGCATGCTTCACTTGTCAGCTGGTCGCGATGTGAGGTGCGTGCATGGTCCAACCAGGCCGACCAGCTGACCTTCTCGACCGCTTTCTGGGCAGCCTCCTCGGCATGGCGATCGGTGATGCGCTCGGTATGCCGGTAGCGGGCCTCTCCAGCGATGCGATCGCGGCTCGCTACGGCTGGCTCGATCGCTTCCTCCCGCTCCTCGCTGAGGACGGCACGATCGAGGTTCCAGCCGGAACCTTCACCGAGGATACCGAACTGGCGCTCTGCCTCGTGGAGAGCACGATCGGTCAGAACGGTTACCTCGATGTCACCGCTGCTGGGTACCGCTTCGTGCGACTGCTCGAGGGGCCCGGCAGTCGCTTCCTCGACGAACCGACGAAGCGAGCCCTCGCGAGTGCCCGCGAGCACGGTGACTTCCAACGCGGCATCGCCGGGCCAGAAACCGCAACCGGTAGTGCAGCCGCCCGCGCTGCGCCGATCGGATTGCTCCATGCACTCTGCCGCTTCAACCCCGAACTCTTCGTCCGCGACGTGCTGCGGGCGACACTGATCACGCACGCGGAACTGGAAGTCGTGAACGGTGCCCTCGCAGTCGCCTACGCAGTTCTGCTCCTGACACAGGGGGCAACACCGCCCGACGTGCTCAGCGACGAGGTCGCTCGTTTCATCGACGAGGACGCGGTCGCCCGTCGCTTGCGCACGGTCGCTTCTCTCGCGCTCCCGGCCGATCCTCACGAGGTGGCCAGGTATCTCGCCACCCTCGGGGCATCCGCTCGGGTCGACGAGGTGGTCGCGACCGCCCTCGCGGCCTTCGCGGCAGCACCGGACGACTTTCTCCGGGCCGTCAGCATCGCCGTCAATGCCGGTGGAGCGACCGATACCCGCGGAGCGATCACCGGTGCGCTCGCCGGCGCGGCGCTCGGGGCGGGAGCGCTTCCGCCAGCACTCCTGGATGGACTCGAGGGGCGGCCCTATCTCGAGATGGCAGCACGCGCGCTGTTTCACGCTGCCCAGCAGCGGGCTGGCCGCTTCCTTCGGCTTTTGGCCCGGTGAGGCGATGGTGAGCGCGGTCATCTTCGACCTCGATGGGGTCTTGATCGATTCCGAGGCGCTTCAGCTCGCCGCCTGGGAGCAGTACGTTGCCCGGTTCGCACAGCGCCTCCCTCGCGAGCTGCTCCCGCGCCTGTTCGGCCGACGCTTGGCTGATGCGGCGCGCATCATCGTGGCGGAGCTCGCCCTGCCGGTCTCCCCTGAGCGAGCAGCGCAGGAGCGCGACGAACTGTTTCTCGCCTCCCTACCCGGAAACGTCCGCCCGATGCCGGGAGCGCACGATCTCATCGCCGCACTCCGGGCACGCGGCATACCACTCGGGCTCGCGACCAGCGGGCACCAGCGCTACGTCCGCCTCGTACTCGACGAACTGGGACTCGACGATGCCTTCAGCGTCCTGGTGACGGGCGACGACGTGGCGCGCGGCAAACCTGCTCCCGATTGCTACGTGCTCGCGGCAGCTCGCCTGGGAAGCTCACCTGGATCGTGTGTGGCGATCGAGGACGCTCCGCTCGGGGTGGCGGCTGCCCGCGCTGCCGGACTGCGTTGCTTGGCCGTTCCCAACGACCACACCCGGCACCTCGACGGCTTTGCGGCCGCCGATGCGATCCTTCCGGGGCTGGACGCTGTGCTGCCCTGGTTGGAATCGAACGGCTGGTTCAGCTGAGTACTGGTGGTGCCAATACACCCGATACGAGCCTTCGGGCTTGTCTCATCAGCCGCTCCACACCGTAGTCGGTGGAGGTGCCCTCGAGCTGTTTTGCTACACCACAGGCCACAATCTCGCGACAGTTGACAACCGGTCATCTTTCCTGGAGATCAGGAATCGGTGTAGGACCTCGTCTCGAGTACTACATTCCCATCATGACTGGCAAGAAGCGCGGATCGAACAGTATGAGTGTGCCCCACGTGGCGAGCGCCCCAGCAGCTGCGATCCGCACCGGACGACTGAAGGGAAGAGCCTTCTCGGCGAAGATCAGCGCCGTAAGAAGCAGCATCGCGCCGATGTTCATGAACCCGAGCGGAAGCAGAAGTAGAAAGAGCAGCCAGCAGCAACCGAGGCAGTACACGCCGTGTCGAACACCCATCACCAGTGCTCCGAGCGCACCATCACGCCATTGGTTTAGTACGAAGTGCAGGGGACTTCGACAGTGAGCGAGACACGCACGCTTGAGCGGTGACAATTGGTACAAGCCCGCGAGGAGAATCAGGAGTCCGCCAGCACGAGCGAGACTGGTAGCCGCTATTCCCGCCTGGTCCACGACCCGTTCGATCACTACCGCTAACCCGTAGACTGGAAGACCGAACGCTATCCAGAGGACGAGGTACCCGGCCACGAATATCCATGTCGCGACGAATGCTTTGCCCTGCTGCCGTTTCCCCGCTTGCACACGTGCGAACATGAGGATCATCGGTGCCGCGGCAGGGAACATCATTGCGACCATCATCGCAGTCCACGCGGTCAGAAAAGTGAACGCCCCGAGCCCCATGCTGGGGCCTTCCATTATCGACCCAGTTCGTGATCCCCAAGTCCATAGCAGGATCCAACTCGTGGTGGCAACACCGAGCAGGAGTCCGAGGATGATCCAGCGTAGGAAGTCCAGTGGGATTCCCGTGAGCACAGAACTGTGCTGCCCGGGAGCCTCTTTCTTACTCATGGGGAAACGTCCCGCTTTCGTAGGCCGTGAAAGCCGAAGAGCATACAGGGGGGCACATTTCAAGGTGCCCCCGCTGTCTCGTCATCCAGACTACCCACGCCAGGTGAAGCGGCTCATCATACCGGAATCACCGCTCCATGATCGCATGTCGGGATCCGACCACTGACTTCCCGCTGTCTTGGCTGGATGTCCCTCGATGATTCCGAAGGCGGCCATCGCTTCAGCCGCTTTGACCTTCGTCGCGCGGCCCCCCGGATCGTAGCGCGGTGCCCACTGCAGTCGTCCTGCCTCACTGACCATCGCCGTGACAATCTCGCCATGCTGAACCATGATCCGGGCCACGCGTGTCGGGAGCAGCGTCGTCACTGCCGGGCCGAGCGCGGCCATGGGACCACCGAGTTGCCCAGTGAAGAGCTGTTCGAGTGCACGCAGCTGCTCGGCACTCGCACCTTCATCGACATACAGATGAACCGTGAAGTTACCGTTAGCGAAGGCCCCCGGGATTTCGGCAGCCATTACGACCTTGCGTCCAGCGACGTCCAGGCCACCGACGTTCACACGTTCGATATCGAACAAGATAGCCGTACCGCACCAGCCTCGATCCGGCGGTGCAGTCAAGTCCATCCAGCATGGGCAGAGGAGCCCGCAGTTGCAGACCTCGAGCATCTGTCCCGCAAGTTCCCATGTCATCTCGAATGTACCTTTCACGAATCTGGCACAGCAGGAAGGCTTCATGAACCACGATAGCTGACTATGAGCGAATCAAACAACTCGCATTATCGTCGATATATGCTCAGAAAGAATCCAAAAGCTGATCGAGTAGGAATTAGTTCTAATGATTCCTTACTGATCATTATCTGACCAAGCTTGTAGTGCCACCCTATCCTCTGGGAGAGCTGGGAGCATCTTCGACGGTGCCGACCAGCCACCGTAGCATGGCGCAGGCCGTTTCCTCTCCGGTGGAATGGTTCGCTGTGCTTTCACACTGCGGGATTCACTTGCAAGCGCCCTCGCGCGTATCCCGAACCGAGCACGAGCGCAGTGCAACGATCGGCATCGAGGTTGAGCAGTCCAGCGAGTGACACCGGGCGCAGCTGACGTGGAACGACAGACGGGGCAAGGCAATCGTCTCTCGTGGGCACTGCGAACAGCGATGCAAGAAGACAAGGACTCTTCCGATCGGCGCAGGAGAACGCACCGCAACCGTCGATCATGCCGATTGCAGTGCTGCAGTGTGCACGCAACCGACAGTCAACTCAGAACTTCCCAGTCCTCGCTCACGTCTCGATACGAGACACCCGCCGGGAATCACTCTCCTGAAAGGAGGTTTTCGCCCATTGACCGACGCGATCAGGTATCGTGGCCAACTCGCGCGACGTCCGCCAACCCGGTCAGATTCAGTCCGATTCGCTCGAGGCACAATAGCGGTCTCTGCGTACACCGGGTAACGGAACGCGCTACTACCTCTCTCTGTGGCGCACGCTGATGCAGGGCGCCCGTGAAATTTCCCTACGGGCGCCCTGACGAGTGAGTTCACGAGATTTCCGGTACTCGATTGAAGACCACGAGCCGCAATTCTGTCATATCTTCGATCGCGTAGCGGAGCCCCTCGCGGCTGAGCCCCGAGTCCTTGACACCACCGTACGGCATGTGGTCGATCCGGAAGGTCGGGATGTCGTTGATGATCACCCCGCCGACTTCCAGCACTTCGAAGGCTCGGAGTGCATGCTCCAGACTGCTGGTGAACACGCCTGCCTGCAAGCCATAGGCCGAGTCGTTCACTTCGGCGAGCGCCTGCTCGAAGTCGTCGAACGGGAAAAGAACGACCAGCGGCGCGAACGCCTCGCGGCTGCAGACCGGGTGCCACTTCGGCGCATCGACGAGCACCGTCGGCTGGAAGAAGCGCCCCTCGGCTTTGCCGCCGACGAGCACCTTAGCCCCCTCAGCGACTGCCGACTCGACCCAATCTTGCGTGCGGCGTGCCGCCTTGTCGTCGATCATCGGGCCGAGATCGGTCGCTTCGTCGAGCGGATCGCCCATTTTGATTTTCTTGACGTCCTCGACGAACCGCTCGACGAACTCGTCCCACCGGGCGCGATGGACGAACACGCGCTGTACCGAGATGCAAACCTGTCCGGCGTAGGCGAAAGCACCAGTGCGGATACGCGGAATCGCTACGTCCAGATTGGCCGTCCGGTCGACAATGACGCCCGCGTTCCCACCCAGTTCCAATACCACTTTCTTTTTGCCCGCTCGCGCCTTGAGATCCCAACCGACATCCGGCGAGCCAGTGAAGGTGAGGAGCTTGAAGCGCTCGTCGGTGACCAGCCGATCCCCCACTGTGCGGTCCATCGGCATGATGCTGACAGCTCCCTTGGGCACCCCTGCCTCGTCGAGGAGCTCAGCGAAGGTGAGCATGGTCAAGGGATCGCGGCTCGGCGGCTTGAGCAGGATCGTATTGCCCGAGGCGAGCGCCGGTGCGATCTTGTGCAATGCCAAGTTGAGCGGGAAGTTGAACGGGGAGATACCAGCGATCGGACCGATCGGGAAACGGCGCGTGAAACCGAAACGCCCCTGGCTATAGGCCATGAGGTCGAGCGGGATTACCTCACCGCCGATCCGTTTCGCCTCCTCGGCTGCGGTCGTCAAGGTGAAGATACCGCGCTGGACTTCGACCCGCGCATCCCGGATCGGCTTGCCGGCCTCCTGCGCGATCAAGCGCGCGAACTCTTCTTGACGCCGGCGCAATCCCTCGGCGAGCCTCAGCAGAATCTCGGCTCGCTCGTAACTCTGCAGTCGCCGGGTGACCTCGAAGGCACGCTGGGCAGCCGTCACCGCGTCCTCGAAGTCCTGCTCGGTCGCGTTGAATGTCACCCCAACCAACTCGTCGTTGTACGGATTGCGGATCTCCAGCCGCTGCGGCGAAGTCCGCCACTCGCCAGCGCAATAAAACGGGTACTCGCGCGCCATCGTCTCGCTCCTCCCATGCCGCTGTCTACCGCTGCGGCCGCTCCGGCAACGAACACCTTGCCTCGGTGATCAGGAGCAACCAGCCTGCTCCTACTGTATCCGAAGACAGCGCCGTCAGCACTGGTTCGCGTCCGGATCCTGCGGCAGCGCCATCTTGACCGGATCGAGAATCTCGTCCGCCTCCTCGGGCGAAAGCACTCCTTCCTCGACGACCACCTCGCGCACGGTCTTACCGGTCTCCCACGCCTTCTTGGCGATCTCCGCCGCCCGCAGGTAGCCGATCCGCGGCGTCAAGATCGTCGCCAGCGCGATGCTGCCATGCGCGAGCTCGGCCAGCCGTTTCTCGTTGGCCTGAATCCCTTCCACGCAGCGCGTCCGGAAAACCTCCAGAGCGTTGGTCAGAATATCGGTCGCCCAGAGCAGGTTGTACACGATGAGCGGCGTCCAGACGTTCAGATCGAGCTGCCCGGAGAGGACACCGAGCGAGACTGCGTGATCGTACCCGACCACCTGGAAGGCGACCATGTTGACCATCTCGGCAATCGACGGGTTCACTTTGCCGGGCATGATGGAGGAACCGGGCTGGACTGGTGGCAGGATGATCTCACCCAACCCCGCACGTGGCCCAGAGCCCAGCAGCCGGATATCGCTGGCGATCCGGATCACTTCGAGCGCAGCATTGCGGATGGCACCCGAGAGGTGTGCGAAGTCGGCATGACTCTGGGTGATCTCGAACGTGTTCCGCGCTGGGCGCAGGGGAAAACCGGTGATGCGACTGAGCTCTTCCGCCACTTGCGCGCGATACCCGGGGAAGGCGTTGATCCCGGTTCCCAGTGCCGTCGCTCCCAGATTGATCTCGGTGAGCGCGAGGCGCGCCTCAGCGATCCGGTCGGCTGCTCGCCGCAAGGCCGCCCCGTATCCGGTGAACTCGTCACCCAAGCGGATCGGCACCGCATCTTGCAGGTGCGTCCGACCAGTTTTAGTCAGATTCCCGAACTCTTGCGCCTTCTGGCAGAAGGCATCGGCCAGCTTGCGGAATGCCTCGATCAGCTTCGGAGTGGCTCGCAACAAGGCCAGACGGCCCGCGGTCGGGATGACGTCGTTCGACGATTGACCGAGGTTGACGTGGTCGTTGGGGTGCACTGGCTTGTACTCGCCGCGTCGACCGCCCAGGATCTCGTTCGCCCGATTGGCGATGACCTCGTTGGTATTCATGTTGTGCGATGTCCCGGCACCCGCCTGATAGGGATCGACCACGAAGTGCTCGTGCCAGAGGCCATCGATGATTTCCTGCGCGGCCTGCTCGATCGCGCGTGCCTGCTCGTCGGTCAAGCGGCCAGCACGATGATTCACGCGAGCCGCTGCGAGCTTGACCTGCGCGGTCGCCACGATGAGATCGGGATGCGGGCGTAGGCCACTTATCGGGAAATTGCGGACCGCTCGGGCGGTCTGCGCGCCATAGAGCGCCTCGGCCGGCACCTCGACCTCGCCGAGCGAATCGCGCTCGATCCGTACCGTCTCGATCGCCATCGTTCCCTGCCTCCCATCCCTATTGCTCGGAGCCCATTCCACCATCTGCTTCCCACCAGCTCGGCCGCTGCGAGCCGATCGCTGCGAGTTCTGTCTTGACGTAGATGAGTCCTTCGCGATCCAGCACCGACTGCTCGTATTCCCCACTCATGGTGATCGCATCGACCGGGCACACCTGGGCACAGAGCCCGCAGAACATGCATCGACCAGCACGCAGAATGAACTCGCCGAGTTCCCGATCACCCTCCTCCGAGGGGACCACGTGCATCTCCAGGCAGCTCGTCGGACAAATGCGAGCGCACAGCCCACAGGCGACACAGAGCGCTTCACCGGTCTCGGGATCGGAGCGGAGCGCCGGCAAACCACGGAAGCGCGGTGCCGGCTCCCGTTTCTCTTCGGGATACTGAATCGTCACTGGTCGCTGGAAAAAGTGCCGCAGCGTGACCAGAAAGCCGCGAATGTCCTGTAAGACCATCGTGCGCCTCCTCGAGCGATCGCTGTCAGGGCGTTCGGAAGGCGACCCGGCCGCGCAGCGGCGCGCTGTCCAACCGCAGCCAGGCATCGCTGAGCGCGATCCCGTTGCCCAACCAGACCGCCCACCCGCCGCCGGGAACGTTCTGACCGATGCGCAGCGTCTGGCGCGCTCGATCGCCTGGCGCTGCCGGCCAGGCGATGGGCCCACGCTCGAGCCGCGGGAACGTGATGCCGCGATAGCCGGGCACAGCGCGGGCGATTTCTTGGAAGAGCTGCACCGCGTGGCGCGTGTTCCAGCGATAGCCGAGCCGGCGTGCCAACTCTTGGACATGCTGCCAACTCGGACGCGCCTCCCCCGGCGGATCGACCGCGCGCCGCAGCCGCTGCACTGCTCGATCGGCGGTCGTCATCGTCCCGTCCTGCTCCAGGAACATGGTGACCGGGAGCACGACGTGCGCTCGCTCAGTCAGCGGACCGGGGAAACTGTCTTCCACGATCAGTACGTCGAGCCGATCCAGCGCGGCCACGAACCGCTCATCGAGCGCTGTGGCATACGCGTGCGAGTTCGCCGCCACGTACAGCGCACGCACCTCACCCCGCTCGATCGCTGCCACCAGTTCCTCGTAGCCCCATCCTGGCCCGCTCGGCAACTCGGTCGAGCCGCTTCCATTGCCACCCGTCTCGGCCCAGAGGACTGCCAATTCCTGTCGCATCGCCGCATCCTCCGGCGAGCGATACCCCGGTAGCCAGTCTGGGTGGCAGCCCATGTCCAGCGCACCTTGCGCATTCGCCGGACCGCGGAACGCGACCACGCCCGCGCCAGCCTGTCCGATATTACCGGTGAGCAAGGCCAGATCGTTGGCCAGCAACGCCGCCGCAGCGATATCGCCGTGCTGCGCGTGGGCGAGCGTGTGCTGGATCTGGCTCGGTGGATAGGGAGAAGCATCCGTGCCGCGCCCACCAGTCGCATACAGCACGGCTGCGCGCTCCAGCGCCGCCAAGCTCACCCCGGCTGCCTCGGCCGCCGCGACCGGATCGATCGAGTCGAGAGAGGCCATGAATTCGCTCAGCCCTGTCGCCCCTTCGACCGGGCGAGCCAATCCGCGGTCGCGGATCACGCGGGCCATCGCCGCGAGCACCACCGCCTCCGTTCCCGGGCGGATACGCAACCACACATCGGCCCGGTGGAAGAGTGGGAACTCGTCGGCGCTCACCACCACCAGCGCGGTTTCACGATAGAGTCGCGCCCACGAATGCCAGTAGCTCGCGACCGGGGCATGCTGACCGATGTTCGGCCCCACGACCAAGAGACATCCGGTATCGGTGAAGACTTCCTGGATCGAGTTGGTGCTCACCGGCAATCCGAACGACGCCGTGAGCGCGGCATCGACCGCTCGCTGCGCCGGAGAGACCAGCGTGTCCACATGCGGCGAACGCATTACCTGGCGAGCGAACCGCTGCAACAGATACAGATCTTCATTCGTCCGATCGGGCGACGCCAGGAGCGCGAACGCTGTTCCGCGATACGGTCGCAGCAACTCGGCAGCACGGTCGAGCGCCTCGGCGAGCTCGATCGGAACGAGTTCGTCACCCTCGCGCACCCAGGCGCTGTCCAGCCGCACTGGGTGTTGCACCTGCTCGTATCCCCACTTGCCACGTACGCAGGTGTAGCCGTAGTTGACGCCGCGCTCCCAGAGATGAGTGATCCGACGTACGAGGCCACGGTTGTGCTCGACATTCAGTGTGCAGCCCACATCGCAAAAGCCACAGATCGTCTCCGTGGCGTCCAACTCCCAGGGATGGTGCGCGAAGCGCCGGTCAGTCAGCGCACCTACCGGACAGACTGCGATGCACATCCCGCAGGACGTGCACGTGGTGCGGGTCAGATCGATATTCCAGGCGCTGCCGATCTCGCCCTCGAGTCCGCGGCGCAGCACTTCGATCGCCGTGACCCCGATCATCTCGTCACAGACGCGGGTGCAACGCGCGCAAAGAATGCAGCGTTCCCACTTGTAGTCGATGTACTCGCTCAAATGCTTGTAGGGACGAGCGAGCTTGGGGCGCCGGAAGGGATTGGTGTGGACATTGTGATAATAGGTATTGTCCTGGAGATAACATTCACCGGACTTATCGCAGGTCGGGCAATCGAGCGCGTGGTCGATGAGATAGAGCTGCAGGACGAACCGCCGCGCCTCCTCGCAGGCCGGCGACTTGGTAGCGATCTCCATCCCGTCGCGCACCTGCGCCGCGCAGGACTCGACCAGCCCGCCGCGACGACCCAGGATTTCCACCGTGCAGATCCGGCAGGAGCCCCAGGGTCGCAAGAGCGGTTGATAACAAAGGTTGGGCACTTCGATGCCGACCATCCGGCAGGCCTCCAGGATGGTCAGACCTTCCGGCACAGTGTATTGCTGTCCATCGATCGTGACGGTGACGAGGCGGCTTTCGGTGGTCGCGGTCATGCGACTGGCCCCTCTCGGATACAGGAGAACAGGCCGAACTCGGCCTCTTTCCGCTTCACCTGCCCTGATCTTACCACCGCAGGAGGCTGCTCCCCGGATCGCAGCAGCTCACCGGCCGGCGCTCGCTCTTCTCGGCGACGAGCACTGCTCCGACCGATCGAAGCAGTGCGGGGAAGGACGGATCGAGTCCACACACGCAGAGAGCCGAGTCGCTCCTCGCGCGACGGGGCTGCTCGACCGGGAGGACAACAGCGGCGGGCCGCCAGAATGCTATACTCGCGGCCGAGAGCGGGATGGAGGGACCGGTGGAATTCGAGACGGTCATCGGGCTGGAAGTCCACGCCCAGCTCTTGACCCGGTCGAAAATGTTCTGCGGGTGCTCAGCCGACTACGCTGGCGCACCACCGAACACGCATGTCTGCCCGGTGTGCCTTGGACTTCCCGGCTCCTTGCCGGTGATCAATCGACGCGCCGTCGAAATGACCGTGATGACCGGCCTCGCACTCGGTTGCCGCATCCCGCCCTACAGCAAGTTCGACCGCAAGAACTACATGTATCCCGATCTTCCCAAGGGCTACCAGATTTCGCAGTACGACCTACCGCTCTGTGTCGATGGCGCGTTGGAATTCCTGGTCGATGGCCAGCGCCGCCGCGTCCGCATTCGCCGCGTACACCTGGAAGAAGACACGGCACGCTTGGTCCATCGCACGGTCGCGGGCGAAAGCTACAGCCTCGTCGACATGAATCGCTCGGGTGTTCCGCTCATCGAGATCGTCACCGAACCGGATTTGCACTCTCCCGAAGAAGCTCGTCTGTTTTTGCAATCACTGCGCCAGGTTCTCCGCTACCTCGGTGTCTCGACCGGCAACATGGAAGAAGGGGCTTTTCGCTGCGACGCCAATATCTCGCAACGGACCGTGGATGGCCAGCAGCAATGGCCCAAGGCAGAGATCAAGAACTTGAACAGCTTCCGCTCGGTCGAGCGCGCGCTGGCGTACGAAGAACAGCGCCAGCGAGCAGCCATCCGCCGTGGCGAGCGCCTCGTCCAGGAGACACGGGGCTGGCTGGAGGACCAGGGAATCACGGTTACCCAGCGCGCGAAGGAGTATCCGGACGACTACCGCTACTTTCCCGAACCGGACCTCCCGCCGATCTTTCTCACCGAGGACGATCTGGCGCGTATCCGTGCGGCCATGCCGGAACTTCCGCTCGCTCGTTGGGAGCGGTTCCAGGTCGAATACGGGCTCGGCCCGCAGGAAGCGGCACTGCTGACCGAGGAACGCGCGGTCGCAGACTTCTTCGAAGCGTGCGTCGCCGGAGACCGCACGCTGGCACGCGAGGCCGCGAACTGGATCACTGGCGAGCTGTTCGCGTTGATGCGCGAGCGTGGCTGCGGTATCTCCGAGGTCGGGGTCCAACCACGCCAGTTGCGACAGCTCATCGAACTGGTTCAGCGCGGAACCATCAGTACGCTCACCGCCAAGGAACTGTTGGGGGCGGTCAGCGAGACCGGTACCGACCCGGAGGTGCTCGTCGCCGAGCGCGGGCTCGCCCAGGTGAGCGACGAAGCCCAGCTCCGCGCGATCGTCCAGCGCGTCCTCGCCGAAAATCCGAAAGCGGTCGCCGATTATCGCAAGGGGAAAACCGCGGCGATCGGCTTCTTGCTCGGCCAGGTCAATCGCGCGCTTGCCGGTCGCGCCAATCCGGCCGTGGCTCGTCGACTGCTGGAAGAGGCGCTCCAGCAACCGGTCGAGTGACCCCGCCTTGCCCTCTCAGCGCGGCGGTGAGCCGAGAACCGGCTCGCCTGCGCGCATGCGCAGGCATCATGATCGACTGTCGCGTCAGCGATGGGGGCAGAGGATGGTGATCACTACACCGGAGCATAGCTTGTACGCGATCGCTGTCGAGCAGTTCAACCAGGCAGCCGATCTCATCGGCTTGGAAGACGAACTCCGCCAGATTCTCAGCACGTGCAAGCGTGAACTGACCGTCAACTTCCCGGTCGAGATGGATGACGGATCGATCAAAGTCTTCACCGGCTATCGCGTCCATCACAATCTCGCCGCGGGACCGGCCAAGGGTGGCATCCGCTATCACCCGAACGTGACCCTCGACGAGGTCAAAGCGCTCGCCATGTGGATGACCTGGAAATGCGCGATCATGGGTCTCCCGTTCGGTGGCGGGAAAGGCGGGGTCCGCGTCGATCCCAAGCTCCTGTCCCCCGGCGAACTCCAGAATCTCACGCGCCGGTACACGACAGAAATCTCCATCCTGCTCGGACCACACCAGGATATTCCCGCGCCGGACGTCAACACCAACCCGCAAATCATGGCCTGGATCATGGACACCTACAGCATGCACCGTCACGGGGGCGTCAGCGTGCCCGCAGTCGTGACCGGCAAGCCGCCGATCCTCGGTGGCTCGGCCGGTCGTCTGGAGGCAACCGGCCGGGGCGTCGTCTTCGCGATCGAAGAAGCAGCGAAGACCTACGGAATCGACTTGACCCAAGCACGCGTCGTGATCCAGGGTTTCGGTAATGCCGGTTCGACCGCTGCCCGTTTGCTCGACGAGCTGGGGAGTCGGATCGTCGCAGTCTCCGATTCGCGCGGCGGCATTTACAACCCGAACGGACTCGATATCCCAGCGGTCTTCGCATTCAAGCAGCAGACCGGCTCAGTCATCGGCTACCCGGAAGCGGAGAGGGTCACGAATGAGGAGTTGCTCGAGCTCCCCTGCGACATCCTGATACCAGCTGCCTTGGAGGAGCAGATCACTGAACGGAACGCTGCGCGGATCCGCGCCCGGCTCATCGCTGAGGCCGCGAACGGACCGACCACGCCAGAAGCGGATCGGATCCTCTTCGATCGCGGCATCATCGTGCTGCCGGACATTTATGCCAATGCAGGGGGCGTGACCGTTTCGTATTTCGAGTGGGTCCAAGGGCTCCAGCACTTCTACTGGACCGAAGAGGAAGTGAACAGCCGCCTCCGCGCGATCATGACGCGCGCCTTCCAGGCGATCCATGCCACCGCTGAGCGCTACCATGTCCAGCTTCGCACGGCCGCGCTCGCACTCGCCGTCCAGCGCGTCGCTGAGATCACTCGGTTGCGCGGTATCTATCCGTGAGGCTTTCGATCAGACAGCTGGCGCCTCGGCGTGCACCCCTCCGCTCGACAGGATGTGGAGCGGAGGGGTGTCGTGCCTCGCTCGCCGCGCTCGCTGCGTCCTGACTGGCCCCCAGTCACCAGCACACGCGTCAGCTAGCGGGGGAGATCGACGTTGATCTGCTCACGCAGGCTTCGCGGAGGGAGTCGACCGACCCGGTGACAGAGCACCGTCCGCATGTCGGGTCGATGGCGGGGAGACCAACTGCCGGGATGACTGCGCGCGACGCTATTCCGTGCCACTATCCACGCACATGATCCGGCTGCACCACCGGATAGCGCGGCGAACACGAGCCACACCAGAACCAGATCAGCCGAGCGCGTCGTCCATTGTTTCGTCGCTCGGCAGCCAGCGAGCCAGAGCAGCCTCCCAACCGGTCGCCTTACCGTCCGTGATCACGATAACGCCAGCTTCGCTCGCCAGTTCCCGTCCACCCTCGGTCAGCCGGACACCTGCCACGCCGGGCAAGACGAGGGGGTGGAGCTGGCGCAGCGCAGTCGCACGACGAACCGCCCGCTCCACATCGAAGCGATCGACCGTCGCGGACACTTCGATGACGACCCATACCTCAGGCTGCTCGGCTGTGGACAGCCGACCTGAGACGACGAGGTCGGCTTCGAACAGATCGTCCCCCTCCGGGCCGGGAAGCCGCTCGGTGATGAGTTCAGCCAACTGCCCGATCGCCATCGCGCGGACACGTCGCAGTCGGCGACCGAAAATCGCTGGCGCGCGCTCGCGATAGTACTGCTCCAGAGCCTTGCCAGTCAGGTCATCGAGACGGTTGCGTACCCTGACCAGTTCGTCCTCGACCGATCCGACACGCTCTTCGAGCGATCCGACGCGCTCTTCGACCGAGCCGAGACGCTCTTCGACCGAACCGAGACGATCTTCCACCCGCTCCATCCGCTTTGTCAGCGCCTCGATCTGCGCCTCGACCCGCTCCATCCGCTGCGTCAAGGCCTCGATCTGGCCTTCGACGCGCTCCATCCGCTGTGTCAAGGCCTCGATCTGGGCTTCCACCCGCTCCATGCGGGCAGTCAACGCCTCGATCTGCGCCTCGACCCGCTCCATCCGCTTTGTCAGCGCCTCGATCTGGGCCTCGACGCGATCGGCCAATCGATCGATCGAACGCGCCACGTCATCGATGCGCTGGCCGAGTCGCTCGATCTGCGCGTCGATCCGGGCCTCGCGCTCGCGCGCTGCTTGCCGATCTCGTTCCATCGCCTCGATCAATCGATCGACCGCTTGCTCGATGCGCCGGACGCCCGCTGGAAGTTGCAAAAACTCTTCGCCGAGCAAGACCTCCAGGAGGAGGCGCCGGAACTCGGCATCTTCGCGAATCCGCCGGATCAGCTCCTCCGGCAGGCGATCGGCTGCCACGCTCGCATGCTCCTTCCGTCGCTGCTTGTCTGCGAGGACGAATAGCCCGGCGCAAGCGACTCGCATTCCGGATCGAGCATAGTCCGGCGAGGGAGCGAAAACAAGGCATGCCTCGGTGGACGAGGCACACTCGTCGAGAACCTGTCAGCGATCGAGAGGGACACGCTCAGGCCGTTGCCGGAGCACACAGGAGCTCGCGAAGTTCGGCCTCGCGCTGCTGCTTGGTCACGATGATCAACTCGTCTCCCGGCTCTATGACCGTCTGGCCGGTCGGAATGATCAGCTCCCCCCGGCGGATGATCGCCGTGATGATCGCCTCGGGCGGCAAGGGGAGCTGCCAGATCGGCTGGTTGACGACCGGCGATTCGGCGGCGACTTTGGCTTCCACGATAGCCAGATCGGCGTGCCGGAGAGCCAAGAGGTGGACGAAGGGTCGCTCGGGGATCTGTTGCTCGATCAGACTCAAGATGACGTTCGTTTGACTCACGGTGACGTCGATCCCGAGCCGGCGGAAGAGCTCCTCGTTCTTCGGGTTGTTCACGCGAGCGATCGTTCGCCGAACACCGAACCGCTCGCGCGCCACCTGGCAAATCACCAGATTGTCCTCGTCGTCACCAGTGACCGCGATCACCACATCGGCACGCCCCGCACCAGCTGCCGCCAGTGTCGCGACCTCGGCCCCGTCTCCCTGCATGACGATCGCACCGAAACGGTCGCGATAGATTTGCACTTTGACCGGGTTCTTCTCGACGAGGAAGACCTCGTATCCCTCGTTGACGAGCGTTTTCGTGAGATAGTACCCGACCTTTCCACCACCAACGACGATGATGTACATCGCGGACGCTCCCCACCCAGCTTTCGAAGGATGCTCAGCTGGTCTTGGTCACGAGTTCATCGCGCACAGCTTGCTCGATCATCTCCGAGACGGTCCGGGTCGGGCAAATGACGGTCAAGCCGAGTTCGCGATAGATTTCGGCACGATCGGGATCGTAGATGCGCAAGATCACTTTCGGAACGCGGTAGATGACTTGCGCGATCTGAGCAGCCATGATGTTCGTGTTGTCGTTCTCGGTCACAGCGATGAACACGTCAGCCTGCTGGATTCCCGCATTCCGGAGCACATCCTCGTCGATGCCGGTCCCGAGAACGAGCTGGCCGCGGAAGCCAGGTGGCAGTCGCCGAAAGGCCGTCTGTCGCTGGTCGACGACCGAGACCTGATGCCCTTCCTCAGCGAAATCGCTCGCCAGTTTCGCCCCGACGCGGCCACAACCGACGATGACGATCTTCACGATGCTGCCTCACCCCGCTCAGCGACCCGTACGACGACGACGTCGCACGGAGCATTGTCAAGGATATACGGAAGCGTCTCTCCCTGCGTCAGGACACCCAAGGTCCAACGGCTCCTCGTCGCCATGATGATGGCATCGGCCGCGCGTTCGATCGCCTCGTCGACGATCGCCGCACCAGCCACGCGTGCCTGCAGAAGCTCGGTCAGTACCCGTTTCCACTTCCCGCGCGCGACACGCTGTGCGTACTGCGCTGCTCGCTCCAGGATCGCTGACCCCCGCTCGATCTGCTCGGGCAACTCGACATCCAAGGCATACCGTTGTGGGACCTCGACCACATACACGAGGATGAGCGTCGTCTCGCTGCCAGTACAGACTGCTGCCGCCAGGTCGATCGCCCGCTCGTCGTCTGGTGAACCACTCACCGGGACGACCACCCGGCGGTAGACTCGTGCCACGTTTCCCCTCCAGTCTCATCGCGACGCGCGGTCAAAGGCCCAGCGCGAGACGTTCGATCAAGAGCTGGGGGAGTCTCGCCGCCGCCATCTCGGCCTGCACCGCTTCGATATTGTACGGCACGCGCCGAAAAGTGAGACGCTGCGCCTCTGGCTCCCAAAGCAGAAAGGCAGCCCGAGGATCCCCATCCCTCGGCTGCCCCACTGATCCCGGGTTCACCAGCAGACGCCCCTCACGCGTGTCGATGACCATCCCATCCGACGGCTGCAGTGGTCGCTCACCCCGCTGCGCTGCTTCCTCGCTCAACAGAAACGGCACGTGCGTGTGTCCGAAGAAGCACAAGCGCGTTTCGAGCAGCCGGAAATTCGCCCGTGCTTGCTCCGTCGTGAACACGTACTCCCATATCGGTGCCCGCAGGCTCCCGTGCACCAGCGTCACTTCGTCGAGAACCAGCTTCTCAGGCAAGTTCTCCAAAAAGGCACGGTGCTCGGTTCCCAGCTGCAGCATCGTCCAGCGCAAGGCGTAGCGAGCGGCCGGGTTGAAGCCCTCCAGCGGTAAGCGTCCTGAGCAAGCGGCATCGTGGTTCCCCAGCACGGTCGCCGGGCCGGCGACTTCCCGGATGCGTTCGACGCACTCGCGCGGCCGCGGGCCGTACCCAACGACATCCCCCAAACACCAGACACGATCCACCGGGCCAGCCGCTGCGAGGACCGCTTCCAACGCTTCCAGGTTGCCGTGGATGTCCGAGACGACGAGAACGCGCATCGCTCCTCTCCTTTCGAGGGTACTCCAAGCACGCCAGTACGGCGAGACGAGCGCGCTCGCACCGGTCGGTCACACGCTTTTTCGGCGCCGAGCCACCGCTCGACGAGTGTAGCGAGGGCGCTACTTTTCCATCACACGCTCGCCGGTACTTCCAGCGAAGGCGGGACACCTGCCGAGGGCAACCCCGGTTTCTGACAATGCCCGCGAGGCGATGATGCTCGTCCTCGAGTGGTACCATGGAAACTGCCGGTACCGCCGGGGAAGGAGGGAAACGATGGTCCAAGCAGGAAACGACTGGAAGCTCTGGAGCGTGCTCGCCGGCGGGACTGCAGTGACGATCGTCGCAGCGCTCGTCGCACGCCGGCGACGCCGCCGCACCTTGCGCGAGCGACTCGCTCAGGAAATCGACCTGGAATCGACGCTGACTTCGCTCCGCGAGGCCGTGCAGGAGGTGCGCGAGCGCCTGCCAGTCCACGACGGCAAGGTCGCACGCTCCATCTGGCGCAAGCGCGTCAAGCCGCTCGTTCAGCAGACTGCCCGCACCCTGCCGGAACACGCCCGCAGCGCGACTGCGGTCCTGGAAGCCGAACGGGCAGCGGTGGAAAAACTGCAGCGCCAAATCTTGCCCGCCACCGAGCAAGCTGCGCGTCAGGCAGCACTGACGGCCGAGCGAGCGCTCCAGCGTGCTGCTGAAAGCGCTCGCACTGTCCCCAAGCGTCTCCCGCTGCCCTCCGCTCGCTCTCGCCGGTCAGGACTGCTCGCCCGACTCGCTGCCGGTGCGCGTGACACTGCTGCCCTCGGCTTTTGGATGGGCGCGGCAGCTGCTCTGGTCTACTTTGGTCTGCTTCGACCGGAGCAGCGCGAGCGACTCCAGCAGGGCGCGAGCTCGTTCGTTACCCAGCTCCGTGAGCTGTGGGCCGATTTCTCCTTCAGCGAGGAGCCACTCCCCGAGTTCACGGAGTGAGCAGCCGGGAGTTCGCCCTTCTGGAAACGTGGAGCGAGCCGGCGATCGCGGTGAGCGCCGGCCCGCTCCACGGGGTACTCGTTCGATGTTCCCACTCAGATAGTCGGCACCTGCCACGTGGGTCGTAGTGCGACGGCACGTTCCCGGTACACTTCTCTCGGGAGGCGAGGTATGCACGATGAGAGCGACACGCGCCATGAACTCGAGCGGTTCCACCGTCGCGTGGCCCGCGGAGCGAAGCTCGAACGGGCCTCGAGCACCGAACTCGCCCCGGAAGTGCTGGCCCGCTTTCTCAACGCGTTGGCCGATCCGACCCGCCTGCGCATCGTCGAACTCCTCGCTCGCGAAGGAGAACTCCACGTCAGCGCGCTCGTCGAGCGACTCCAGCAGCCCCAAGGACGCGTTTCGACGCATCTCGCTTGCCTGCGGACCTGTGGACTCGTGCAGGTCCGCCAGGATGGGAAATATCGCTTTTACACCATCGCGGATCACCGCATCCCTGCCTTGCTCGCGCTGGCCCGCGACTTGGCTCTTCCCTACGCTGCAGCGATCGCGACGTGCCGAGTCGCCGCACGCCGCTGTTCCTCGGAGGATTGACGGATGCGTCAACTCGTTCGTGCGCTGCTCACTCCGTGCCGCCTCGGATGGCTCACCGTCGCACTGGCGATCGCCGCCTACGGCTTCTCGACTGCACAATGGGCACTCCTCATCGTAGCCCTCGCCCCGCTGCTCGGCACCCTGGCTGCACTTGTGATCGCACGGCGCAGCCTGACCTGCACGCTTCCCGAGGAGGTCCGGTCGCGTGAGTGAGTTCCAAACGGTCGTCGCGGCCTGGCTCGCGACGGTCGCGGGATGGCTTCCCTTCGGCTATGCCTTCGGTGCCGGCATGCTGGCAGCGGTCAATCCCTGTGGCTTCGCGATGCTCCCGGCGTATCTCGCCTTGTATCTCGGTCTCGACGACGACCGGTCAGCGAGCGCTCCCGCGCGACTGGGCCGCGCACTGCTCGTCGGTAGTGCTGTCTCGTTCGGCTTCTCAACTTTGTTTGTCCTGGTCGGTCTCGTTGTCTCGCTCGGTGGCAGCTTCCTCTTCCCGGTCATGCCCTGGGTCGGCATGAGTATCGGCATTGTCCTCATCCTGATGGGGATCGCGATGTTCTCCGGGCGGGTCATCGCACCGACCCAGTTCGAGCGACTCGCCGACCGCTTGATGCGCCGCGGGGAACGATCGGTCCGAGCCTTCTATCTCTTCGGTCTCGCCTACGGCCTGGCCTCGCTGAGTTGCACCTTTCCTGTCTTCATGATCGCTGCTGGAAGTGCCCTCTTGAGCGGTGATCTGTCGCGGGGAACCCTGCAGCTAGCCACGTACAGTCTGGGGATGGCGAGCGTCATCGTCGCCCTGACCGTTGCGCTGGCTTTCCTGCGCCTCGGGCTCGTGCGGGTGCTCCGACGGGCTATCCCCTATGTGCAGAGCGCAGCAGCCGCCTTGCTGGTCTTCGCGGGCATGACGATCCTCCTCTACTGGTCGTCATATCGCTGAGCACCTGGATCGAGCATGGAGAAGCCTGAGCATGAGTTGCAGCGTGAGCAGCCAGCAGGTGAGCAGACTTCCTGGCACCATCGCGCTGATCGGTTCCGGGGAGACAGCGCATGCTGGCCGGCAGGCCTTTGCCGCGTTGTTCGCTCAGCTGCAGCCACCGGTCCGGGTCGCGATCGTGGAGACCCCGGCCGGTTTCCAACCGAACGCAGCGCTCGTCGCGCGCCGGCTCGCTCGATTCCTGTATGAGCATCTTCCGGAATTTGCGCCTGAGGTCCGCTTCGTCCCGGCTCGCCAGCGGGGGAGCATCTACGATCCCGATTCCCCGCTCGTCGCTGAGCCGCTCGAGTGGGCCGACTGTGCCGTTGCCGGGCCGGGGAGTCCGACCTACATGGTGCGCCACCTCGCCGGAACGTTGACCTGGCGCCTGCTCGTCGAACGCTGGTCGAGTGGGCTCCGCCTCGCCTTCGCCAGCGCCGCTGCGCTCGCGATCAGCCGCTTCACCCTGCCGGTGTACGAGATCTTCAAGGCTGGAGCTGACCTGCATTGGGTTCAGGGGCTCGATCTGCTCGGCCCGCTCGGTTATTCGCTGGCCATCGTCCCTCATTGGAACAACCGCGAAGGTGGGGACGAACTCGACACGAGCCGCTGCTTCATGGGGCAAGAACGGTTCGCGGCTCTCCGTCGCCTCCTGCCGTCCGGAACCGTGATTCTCGGCATCGACGAGCACACCGTGTGCGTGCTCGATTTCGCGGATCGCTCCGGTCGGGTTCTCGGTAGCGGCGCGGTGACGCTGCTGACTACCGAGCGCGAGTTCGTCTTCGATCGTGGCGAGCGATTCCCACTCGACCTTCTCGCCTCACCGACTGTTCGCTGACGCGCCGTCGGCATCTCGATCGCTCACCATCCGCCGCCCTGGCCACGTTTCTGGAGCCGCCAGCCAGAACAGCCCGCCCAGTCCGACGATCAGGACAGCTGTCGCCACGAGTGTCGCGCGAATGCCGATCGTTTCCGCCGCGAGCCCCAGCACGGTCGGTCCTACCACGTACCCGAGTTCGGAGAGCATCCGATAGGCGCTCATCGCCGCCGCTGTCATGCCTGGCGGGGAGACATCCGCCGCGTAGGCGGCTGGTGCCCCTCCCCCGATCCCGCTGGCCAGAGCCCACGTGACGCATGCTAGGAGAAACCATGGATACGACGAGGCGAAGGCGAATCCGACGAGGCCGAGCCCGCTGAACAACGTTGCCGGCGCGATGACGACCTTGCGCCCGAACGTATCGAGCAGGACGCCAGCCGGATACGCCATGACCAGCGACACGACGCTCACTGCCGCCAGACCGAAGCCGATCTGCGAGGGGCTGAGCCCGATCTCGCGCTCCGCTCGCAGCGGGACGAGCGTGAAGAGTGCGCCCGTTCGGGCGAAGAAATTCCCGAAGGTGACGAGTCCGATGAGCACTAGCGGTCGATGCCGCAGCACGCTCACCAACTGGCGCCTGAAGACGAACTCGTTGCCCTGGGCAGGTTCACGAGCACCAGCTGGTCGCGTCTCGGGCAGGCGCCAGAGCGCCAGCACCGCGACGATCGCGCCGACGAAACCGTAGACCCAGAAGGGAGCACTCAGGCCTCCATACTGTGCCAAAAAGCCACCAGGGATCGGCCCGAAGCCGACAGCGAACAGGAAGACAGCCTGGTAGATCGCCATCGTCCGACCGCGTGTCGCTGGTTCGGTGATATCGGCCAGCACGATTTGCCCACTGGTGAGCACCATCGATGCGCCGCTTCCCGCGACGAATCGACCGACGAGAAAAATCGGATAGGAGGGGGCGAGCGCACAGAGAATATTGCCCAAAACCGTCGCCAGGCCACCGGCGAATAACGACCACCGACGCCCCGCTCGATCGGCGATCCAGCCAGCCGGAGCCGATGACGTGAAGCGGGCGAGACCATAGACCGCGATCGCCAGGCCGATCAGCGCTTCGGAGACACCGTAGGCTTGCGCATAGAGCGGAACGACCGGCACGATGCTCCCGAAACCGAGCTGGTTGATGCCGACGATCGCGGAAATCCAGACCAGTACGCGGTTGATCCGGTACCATGAACGCAGCGCGCCTGGTCCTGGCTCGAGCACCCGGGCCAGTCGCATCAGCAGTTCCTTCCGCACCTGATCGAGCAAGACAACCGACAGCAGGGGAGGTCACCATGCAGGAGACGATCCGCGTCACGCGCTGGAACACCCCACAGCCACCGACGAGCGCGGAACTCGAGGCTGCTCTGGCCGCTGAGGGATTGCGCGGTTATTACTGGTCGAACGCTCCTGGTGATCGCTATGCCCCGCACTCCCACCCCTACCACAAGGTTCTCTACGTCGTGAGTGGCTCGATCACCTTTTTCGTGGACGAGCGCGAGGCGATCGAGTTGGGGCCAGGTGACCGCCTCGATCTCCCGGCAGGAACCGTGCACAGCGCGGTCGTCGGCCCCCGTGGGGTCACGTGCTTGGAGGCTCACCGTCCGGTCTCATCCTGTTGACGAAGGGGACCGCCCCATCGTGGCCGGGATCAGCAACGCGAACGGTACCCCGGCCAACGAGGCGCCGACCGTCAGCCAGAACGCTCGCTCGATACCGATCGCCTCGGCCACGGCACCGAAGGCGAGCGCGATGATGCTTTGAGCAACGAAACTGGTCGCGAGCGTGAAGCCAGACAGCGGGCCACGGGCTTCGGGGGCAATGTCGTTCGCCAGTGCCAGCGTCACCGAGCGCGGCGGTGTTGCAAAAACCCCGATCAGAACCAGCAGCGGCAGCATGAGCCAACTCCCGTTTTCGATAGCCAGGTAGAGCGCGAGGAGCGGCGCGGTCCCGAGCGAGGAGAGGAGCAACGCGCCGCGTCGTCCCACCCAGTCGGAGAGCGATCCCCCGACCAGCCCGCCGATGATTCCACTGGCATAGAAGGCAGACAGGGCCAGTCCACCGTACCACTCGCTCCGACCACGCTGGAGAAGATATTCGACCAGAAAGAAGCTGGGGGGTGTCACTGCTGCGGTATTCGCCACAACCGATCCCAGGAGCCCGATGAACGGTCGCTGGCGCTCGCGGATGAGCCGCCACAACTGAACTTGGCCAGCGTGCCGCCGCGCGATCGCGTCGCTCGCCTCGGTCCGGAGTCGCAGGAAGAGCGTCGCTGAGGCGGCGAGGCCGACGAGCATGACGAGCGGCATCCCGTCCAAGGTGAAATGTGCGATCACTGCGGTCAGCAGGATGGGTGCGACTGTCCGCGCCAACTCACCACCGGCCATGAAGATCGCCATAGCCCGACCGAGCCGCTGTCCACCGAACTCGCCGACCAACGCCACAGCCGGCGCATGGAAGGCAGCCGAGGCAAGTCCCGAAACGAGGAGGAGCACGAGGGCGACGGCGAAGTGCGGTGCGATCCCGATGGAAGAGAGCGCGAGCGCCGCGACTGCCGGCGAGAGCACGACGAACCAGCGGCGGCTCGTCCGGTCCGCCACGTAGCCGAGAAACGGCTGCACGATCGAAGGAAGCTGCTGTGCAGGAACCATGGCGCTGGCCCAGAACAGCGAGACCCCGAGCTTCGCCTGGATCGCCGGAACCAGGACGCCGAGGAACGAAGGATAGAGGTCATGAGCGAAGTGCGCCCACGACATGAGCAACACGCCGCGCGCGTCCCAAATGGCTGGCGTGCCGACTGCTCGCGGGCGCGCAGCGGCTGCCTCCGTCCCCATCGCCTTCCTCCTCGCCAAGGATCGACCGGAGCCGCAGATCGGCTCGCGACAGCTGTCGCACCAGTATAGGCCCCTTCGCTGCCCGTGCGGCATCGCCATTCCACAGTGCCGAACGACGCCCGCTCACTACCAGCTGCTCACCCAGTCGGACACGCCCGGCCAGGAGGCGAACCAGGGCACGCGCCAGGCAGAGTTCGCGCGTGCGCGGCGGACGAGCTCCCGTTTCTCCGGCGCGACATCGTCGGGCATACCGGGGATCGCGACGTTGGCCGACGAAACCTGCTGACCGCGGGGGCAGGGGGTACCCCAGGGTGCTGCTGCCAGCCTCGCGCTGCCGTCGCGCGAGCGAGCAGGTCCGAGACCGAGGGCTCGGCCAGGTCTTGACACTGGCCACTCAGCGCATTACCTTGGAGATGAAAACACCCGTCGAGCAAACGAGCGAATGGGCGACCGGTATGGCGACAGTACTCGTGGTTCCGAAGCTCGGCCTGACCATGACCGAAGGGCGGATCGGTCGGTGGCTCAAGCGTCCCGGTGAGACCGTCAGTGCTGGCGAGCCAGTTCTCGAGGTCGAAACCGAGAAGTTGACCGTGGAAGTGGAAGCTCCCGCCTCGGGCATTCTGGCCCATGTGCTGGCCGAGGAAGGTGCAGTGCTCCCGGTCGCTGCGCCGATCGCCGTCATCGCCGAGCCCGGCGAGACGGTCGATCTCAGCACGATCGTCCCAGGATCCCCCACTGCGACGCTCACGAGTACAGCCCCGATAGCGAGTGGAGCCAGTAGCCTCCCGACGCCAAGCGAGCGACCGGTGACCGAGGGTGGGGAGGTCCGCGCCACGCCAGCAGCCCGCAAGCTGGCCCGCGAGCATGGGATCGATCTGCGGCACATCCGAGGAACCGGTCCCGGTGGGCGGATCACGGCTGAGGACATCGAGCGGTATTTGGCGACGCGCACTGCTCCAGGCTGGCCGCGCGGCGAAACCGTGCGCTTCTGGAGCGACGGGTACGCGCTGGCCGGAGAACTCTTCCTACCTACTCATCTTCCCCTGCCACGACCAGGAATCGTGCTCTGCACCGGCATCCATGGCATCAAGGAACTGGGAATACCGCTCTTGGCGCAGGCGTTGGCCGATGCTGGCTTCGCCGTCCTCACGTTCGATTACCGCGGCTTCGGAGCGAGCGAAGGACCACGTGGGCGCCTCATCCCGTCCGAGCGAATCCGGGATGCGCGCGCTGCACTCACCTTCCTCGAAACGCACCCAGCGGTCGATCCGCAGCGACTGGCCATCGGCGGTCTGAGCATGGGTGGTGCGCACGCTCTTTCGGTCGCAGCACGCGACGAGCGCGTGCGCGCGTGCGTGGCGCTCGCGCCGGTGACCGATGGACGCCGCTGGCTGCGGAGCCTCCGCGCTGAATGGCAGTGGCGGCTCTTCTTGGAAGAGATCGCTCTCGACCGCCGCGCTCGCGTGCAGAGCAGAATGTCCCGGCATGTGCCGCTCTCCACGATCATGCCGCCCGATCCGGAGACCGAGATGACCATGCGCGAGATGGCCAAACGGTTTCCTGACCTCGTCGTCGAGCCCGAGGTGACGCTCGAATCGGCTGAGGCGCTCCTGGAGTACCAGCCCGAACGGGAGATCGATCGGATCGCACCGCGCCCGCTCCTCCTCGTCCACGGACGGCAGGACGTGCTCGTCGCGCCGGACGAATCGCTCGTCGCTTTCCAGCGCGCGGGAGAACCCAAGCGACTCGTGTTGCTCGAGGGGATGGGGCACTTCAATTGGCTCAATTCCCAGCACCCGGTCTTCGGGCGCGTGCTCGGCGAGCTCACGAACTGGCTCGAGGTATGGCTGGTGAACAGAGCGGACTGAGAGGGAGGTGCATCGTGGAGATCCCGCGCGACAAACTGCTGTGGATCTACGAGCGGATGGCACTCATCCGCGCCTTCGAGGACCGTGTCGCCCAGCTTTTCGCCGCTGGCCGGATCCCCGGCTTCGTGCATCTCTATGCTGGCGAGGAAGCGATCGCCGTCGGCGTCTGCGCACACCTGACTGACCGCGACTACATTACCAGTACACACCGGGGGCACGGGCACTGCATCGCCAAGGGGGTCGATGTCGCGGCGATGATGGCCGAGCTCTTCGGCAAGGCGACCGGCGTTTGCAAAGGGAAGGGTGGCTCCATGCACATCGCCGACGTCGACAAGGGGATGCTCGGTGCCAATGGCATCGTCGGCGGTGGGCCACCGATCGCCTGTGGAGCGGGCTTGATGGCCAAGACGCTCGGGACCGATCAGGTCGCAGTCTGCTTCTTCGGAGATGGAGCCGCCGAGCAAGGAACCACGCACGAGGCGATGAACCTCGCTGCCATCTGGAAACTCCCCGTCGTCTTCGTCTGCGAAAACAATCTCTATGCCGAATCGACGCCCTGGACCTACCACTGTGCCGCACCCGACATCGCCTCGCGTGCCTCTGCTTACGACATGCCCGGCGTACTGGTCGACGGGACCGATGTCTTCGCCGTGTACGAGGCAGCCGGCGAAGCGATCGCCCGGGCGCGCCGCGGCGAAGGCCCCACGCTCCTCGAGTGTCGCGCCTTCCGCTACTACGGGCATTTCCAGGGGGATGCCGTAACCTACCGCACTCCCGAAGAAGAAGCCTCCTACCGCGCACGGGACCCCATCCAGCGCTTCCGTCAGACGGTCTTGAGCCAGGGGCTGCTCAGCGAGGACGAACTCGATAAGATCGACCGAGCGGTCAAGCAGCAGGTCGAGGAAGCGGTCCGGTTCGCGGAATCGAGCCCGCTCCCACCGCCCGAGGAGTGCTTGACCGACGTCTACGTCAGCTACCCTGCTGAACAACTCGCGTTTCGTCATTGATGCGAGGAGGGACGAGCATGGTCGTCGCCACACGAGTACTCAGCTATCGGCAAGCGATCAACGAGGCCTTGCGGCTCGAAATGCGCCGCGATCCGACCGTCATTCTCATGGGAGAGGACGTCGCAGGCGGGGCGACGATCGAGCATATCGAGCAAGAAGGTGCGTGGGGCGGGCCCTTGGGAGTCACCAAGAGTCTGGTGAGCGAGTTCGGGCGCCAGCGTGTCCTCGATACGCCGATCAGCGAAGCAGCCTTCATCGGTGCTGCCGTCGGCGCAGCCGTGACCGGGCTCCGCCCAGTCGCTGAACTGATGTTCGTCGATTTCTTCGGCGTGTGCATGGACCAGATCTTCAATCAGGGCGCCAAGCTCCGCTACATGTTCGGTGGCAAAGCCAAGGTCCCCATGGTCATCCGGACGATGATCGGAGCCGGCTTCGGTGCGGCTGGACAACATTCCGGTTGTCACTATTCGGTTTTTGCGCACATGCCTGGCTTGAAAGCCGTCGCGCCAGCCACTCCGTACGATGCCAAAGGACTGTTGATCGCTGCCATTCGCGATGACGATCCGGTGATGTTCTTCGAGCACAAGATGCTGTACGAAATGACGGGCGAGGTGCCGGAGGGCGAGTACGTCATCCCGATCGGGAAAGCGGAGATCAAGCGCGAGGGGAGCGACGTGACGATCGTCGCTATCTCGCGCATGGTCCATATCGCGCTCGAAGCGGCCGATCGCCTGAGTCGTGAAGGAATCGAGGCCGAGGTCGTCGACCTGCGCTCGCTCTCGCCGCTCGACGAGGACACTGTCCTGAGTTCGTTGGCTAAGACGCGGCGCCTGATCGTGGTCGACGAGGACAATCCTCGCTGCTCGGTGGCTGCCGATATCGCGGCGCTGGCCGTCGACAAAGGCTTCGATTATCTCGACGCCCCGGTCAAGCTCGTTACCGCCCCGCACACACCGGTGCCGTTCAGTCCGAGCCTCGAACAGTACTACATTCCGAGCCCCGAGCGCGTCATCGCAGCGGTGCGGGAGATCGTGTGAACGGGCACGCGAGCCAGCGAGGCGAGCCGACGAGCGTCGGCATCATCGCCAACCCAGCTGCAGGCAAGGATGTCCGACGTCTGGTCGCGCTCGCCTCCACTTTCGACAACCAGGAGAAGGTCCGCATCGTACGGCGCGTGCTCGCGGCGCTGGCCGCGCTGGGCATCGAGCGCGTCTGGTATCTGCGCGATTCCTTCGGGATCGTCGAGCGCGCTGCTGAGGGTATGACGCAGCGACTCGACATCCGACCTGTCCCGATCCCCTGCACCTTCACTGCGACCGACTCCGAGCGAGCTGCGGCCTGGCTCGCCGAGCAGCGGGTCGCTTGTCTCGTCACCCTGGGTGGCGACGGAACCAACCGGGTTGTGGCACGCAGCTGTCGCGATCTTCCCCTCGTTCCCATCGCGACGGGGACGAACAATGTCTTTCCTTTCCTGGTCGACGGAACCATCGCTGGTGTGGCCGCAGGCCTGCTCGCCAGTGGTCGGCTTCCCGATTGCCTGCAACGGTGGCCACGACTCGAAGTTTGGATCGACGGTACGCTGGCTGACATTGCCTTGATCGACGTCGCCGTCTCGCGCGAGCGCTTCCTCGGTGCTCGTGCCATCTGGGATCCAACCTCGATCGAACAGGTCATCGTCGCCCGGGTCCTGCCCGGCGTGATCGGCTTAGCAGCGATCGCTGCTGCAGTGTGCCCTCGCCAGGATCACGGTGGGGCCACGGTGAAACTCGGTCCCGGCGGGACCACGGCACTCGCACCGCTGGCTCCGGGCCTCCTCGTTCCTGTTCCCGTCCGCGATTGGGAACCGCTCAGCCCTGATCACGCCGTACCGATCGAGACGATCCCCTGTACGCTGGCACTGGATGGCGAACGAGAGCTCCGGATCGAGCGAGCTGAACAGGTTCTCGTGCGGCTTTCAGCGGCTGGACCACTTGTCCTCGATCCGCGCCTCGCGCTGCAAGAGGCTGCTCGGAGCGGAGCGCTCCTCATCCCACCGTTGGCGCTGTGAAAGCTGCTCCTCCAGGAAGGCGCGCAGGACGACCGCGTTGTTGCGCTCCGGGTCGCGCGCACTGTACAGGAGCGTGATCGTTCCCCGCTGTGCACTCCTAGGAGTGGCTCCCAGGCAGCTGGATTGCTCTGGAGTTCTTCCAAATAGCGAGCCTGAAACGCCGGCCACTTGGTCGGGTCATGCCCGTACCAGCGACGGAGCTCGTGGCTCGGCGCGACATCACGCAGCCAGGCCGTCAACTGCAGGTCTGCCTGTCGGATTCCACGTGGCCAGAGCCGCTCCAACGAATAACGCTCCCCGCCGTCCGGATCCGGTGGCTCGTAGACACGCTTGAGACGAATCGCCATGGTATCACTCCTCGACGGAAAGCTCGTCCAGTGGTCGCTCGCGCAGCTGGTCCGGAAGGCGCAGGTACCGCTCGATCCGGCGCACGAAGACGATCGTCGCAACAGCCAGGAGTGTCCCGACGATCGCGATCACGTAGTATCCCGCCCCGACCAGCATCCCGATCGCGGCTGCAACCCAGATCCCAGCCGCCGTCGTCAGCCCGAAGACGCGGTCCCGGGCCCGCAGGATCATGCCACCACCCAGAAACCCGACGCCGGTGACGATCGTCGAGCCGATCCGGCTGGGATCGATCAGGATACCGACCTCCGGACGGGAAAACTGCTCCATGAGCAGCATCGAGCAGACCATGAAGAGCGCCGCGCCTTCAGCGACCAGCATGTGCGTGCGCAGCCCGGCCGGCTTGGCACTGAGTTCGCGCTCGAAGCCCAGCAGCCCCCCGAGCAGGAGCGCGATGATGAGCCGCACGATCGCCTCGGCTTCGCTCAACATCGGACCATCCCTGTCCAGCGCTGTTCGATAGTACCGCCGCGGGATACCATTAAGGCCGACGCGCGTCGAGTCTACCGCTTCTGCCGAGGGTGAACCAACCAGCGCACCCGGGGGAGCCAGCAGACGACCCTCTGCCGCCCTCTTTCGGCGAAGAGGGCCGAAGCATCAGCCGGGTGCTGACACCAGAAAGCAGGCACATCAACGCACAACGCGGGCAGCGCTGCTCGCTGCCCGCTCGCTGTCTCCAGTGCGGCGTACCCTCACCGCTGCGTGAGGGTGCGGATCAGCGCACGAAGACCTGCCACCCGTCCATAGGTCCGAATGATGGGCCGGGCGATCGTCTCCCCCACGAATTCGACCGTTCCCTTCGCGCGCGACATCGTCTCGGTCGCTGCCGCGAGCAGGGGAATCAAATGATCCCGGATCAGGAGCCCCAGCCAGATCCCGATCCCGACCAGGGCACCGAGCAGGAGCACGACGAGAACAGTCGAAAGGGCGAGGAAGATGATCGCAATATCGCGGACCCGCTCCAGTGCCGACTGCTCCGGCCCGCCCAACAGATACAAGACGACGAACAGCACGACGAAGATCGCGAGCAAGCCACCGACGATCACCCACAACCAGCCGCGCCGCATCCCCTATCCCTCCCCCGACGATCGATCGCCGTTCCGTCGGACGCGCTGCCTCGCTCGACGAGAGCGGGCCGCTTCAGCTGGCGTCGTCACGAGCCAGAGGATCCCGAGAACGAACAGTGCACCGAGTCCTCCCTCGACCAACGGCACAGTGCCCAGCCGGTAGAGAACCATTCCGAGCAGCTGGCTCGCGACAGACCCGATCCCAAAACCGAGCACACCACCCAACCAGTAGAGCGGGAGTTGCCAGATCCGCCGACCAAACACCGCATGCCAGCCTAACCCCAGCATGCTACCGAGAAGACTAGCGAGTAACAAGCCTGCCGGTAAGCCAGTGTCCAGCGCCACTGTTTCGACCGTTCAGGAGACTCGAATCCAAAAGGCATACACTGCCCGCGGTACCTTGTCGGGTCGGGGATTCTTCGGGTGCTGTGGCCATTCCACTTCCACACGCAGGAAGTAGGTACCCGGGCTCAGTTCCGGCATCGTCCACTGGAAGCCAGCACCGCTGCGTTCCGGGTCAGCCGTCACAACGGGATCGGTCTTGGCGACGAACCCTTTCGGTGCATCCGGAGCGGGCGAGATCGGCTCGAAATTCCCCTCCTGTGGATAGACTGCGAGCGACACCTTCTCCGGAATCCGGTCCTCGCTGAATGCAAAGCTGAGCGTCTCCCCCGGCCGAACGGCGAGCGGCTGTTCGCTCGGAGGGACGAGCCCGGGAGCGGTCGTCTCGCCGGCAAAGCCGGAATCGAGCACCCAAAAGAACGGACCGATCGTCGCCTGCTGCTCGCCGCTTGCGACCTTCAGGACGAGATCGGGCGGCTTGAGAACCACCGGCGCAGGCGTCCTCACCGGCGTCGGAGTGGGTGCCACCGCGGTCGGGACACTGGTCGGACTCGGCACGACGGTCGGCGTCGGCGGGGCTGAGCGACAGGCGATCAGAGCACTCGTACCGAGGAGCAGGAGAACGATTCCCTTCCGGATCCGCATCGACCCCTCTTCCCTTCCAGAACACCGGCGGCCAGGTATCCGGCAACCGCGCCGACTGTACCACACAGCTCTTTCCGAATCCCTCACTGTCACAGCAAACGGGCACTGGGGTGTTCTCCCATGAATGGGAGGGGGGAGGAGATCCCCTCTCAGCAGCCGATCGGTTCGGGTGTCTCGCTCGGTATCGTCGGACACGGGGTTAGGAGGTGTCGATGGAGGCGACATGGTCGAAAGGAACGCTCATCACACTCACTTGTGTCGTCGCGCTTCTCCTGGTCGCACTTCCGGCTTGCCGAGGCGGTAGTGCAACCCCGACTCCGACACGTCCAGCAACCCCTGCAGCTGCGCCGCGCACGCCGACGGCTGCACCGGCACGGACGCCAGCTGTCTCCCCCGCAGCAACACCGGCTCGTACCCCAGCTGCAACACCAGCGCGGACGCCCACATCTACGCCAACCGCGTCTCCTGTTCTTACGCCTCGAACCACTCCCAGCCCAGGACGCACCCCAGCGGTGACACCGACACCGTAGGCGCGGTCGATCGGGAAACGAGACACTCGATCCGATCGGACCGCCGAGCTTTTGTCACATCAGCGAGCTCGGCGGTGTTTTACTGGAATGACAAGGGGTACGTGTGACGCTCGTGGCCAACCGAACCGATCGCGAACTCTTGGAAGCTGCCCAGGCGGGCGATGAGCAGGCTTTTGCGCTCCTGCACGACCGTTACCGCCCGCTCGTTTTCCGGATCGCACTGCGGACACTGGGTCGAACCGACGACGCAGAGGATATCTGCCAAGAGGTCTTTTTTCGCCTCTACCGGCAACCACCGCAGCTGAACGATCATCCACACGCGCTGCGGCTTTGGCTCGCCCGCGTGACCACCAACGCGGCGCTCAACCTGCTGCGCAGTCAGCGACGAGCCCGGTTCCACTGGTCCCGTCTGCTCCGCCTCGATCGGCTTTTCGACGATCAGCGACCCACCGCGGAGTGGAATGAAACGTCGCTGCTTGTCCAGAGCGTCTTGGAGAAACTTTCCGATCGCGATCGGGCGTTACTCGCCCTGCGAGTGAGCGGATTCAGTTACGAAGAGATCGCCATGTTGTTGGACCTTCGACCGACGTCGGTCGGTACCCTGCTGGCGCGCGCTGAGCGCCGCTTCCGCGAGCGCTATCGAGCCCTGCTCGGCGAGAATGGAGAGGAGGTGCCTGAGTGAAACGATTTCGCCGCTGCCCGCCAGAAGGAACGCTTCGGCTCTTGGTCGACAGCCCAGGTGAGACCGCAATTCGCCAGCATGTCGCTGGCTGTCGATCCTGCCAGCAGCGCCTCGAACGCTTGCGAGCCGATGCGGAGTTCGTCGAACGCGCGCTGACTGCGCTCGAGCAGTCACCCGTCCCCCTGCCAGTTGGTGCCACGGAATCGAGAAAGGAGCGTCCCATGCGCTATTTCCGAAAAGCGAGCGCTGCGCTCGCAGCAACTCTCGCCCTCGCACTCGTCGTTTGGCTGGCACCGGTCGGCGCACTTGCCGATCAGCTGGTCCAGCGCTTCCGTGTCCAGCAGTTCGCGGCCATCACCATACCAGCTTCGACGATCAGTTCTTTGAGCGATCAGTTCGGGTCGGTACCGGAGGAGCAGCGGGCAGCTCTTCGCGAGCAACTTCAGCGATCCTTCCAGGTCACACCCGAGCAGATGAATGGTGAGCATGTCCGCGAGGTCGACTCGCTGGACGCTCTCACTGCTCACCTTGGGCGTGCACCGCTCGTCCCGGCTGCGGTGCCAGCGCCGTTTGCGTCCATCCAACCACGGTATCTGGCGGGCGATCCACAGCGGAGCGAGATGACGATCGACGTCGCCAGCGTGCAAGAGGCCGCCGCACAGCTCGGGCTGCAGTTCGCGAGCTTGCCTGATCCGAGTGTGACGCCGACGGTCACCGTGGCACTCTCCGTTCCGGCGAGCGCTGCGCAAGTCTGGGAAGCCGGCGATCGAGCCCTGCTGCTGGTCGCCGAACTGGAGAGCCCGACACTGGAGCTACCCGCCGAGATCGATCCGGAACTCCTGCGCGAGGACCTACTGATGCTCCCAGGGCTTCCTCCCGACGTGGTAGCGCAAATCCGCGCAGTCCGTGATTGGCGCCAAACGCTGATCATCCCGATTCCGGAGGGAGCCACTTCGCGGACCATCTCGCTGCGCGGCACGAGCGGGCTGCTCATCGAAGGCTCTGAGGGATCCGCAGTCCTCTGGCAGGAACGCGGTATCCTCCATGTCGTCGGCGGCAGCGTGACCGCGGATCAGGCGCTGGCCATCGCGCGTTCGCTGCGCTGATGTCGACCACTCGACGCGTCGGGTAGGGGGCTCGTGCCTCCTACCCGTCCACGGACTGTGACGGAACACCATGCAGCCGCGATTACCAGGCAGCCAGTCCGAATGGGCGATCGAAACGCGGGGCCTCCGCAAGGTCTACGGTGATCGAGTGGCACTCGAGGACCTCTCGATCACCGTCGGCCACGGGGAAGTGTTCGGCTTCCTGGGTCCCAACGGCGCTGGCAAAACCACGGCCGTCAAGATACTGGTCGGCCTCATCCGGCCGACCGCTGGCACTGGCTGGGTACTCGGTCGCCCCCTCGGCGACTATCAAGCACGCCGCCAGATCGGCTATCTGCCGGAACTTTTCCGGTTCCATGACTGGTTGACTGGCGAGGAACTCCTCGACCTGCATGGACAGCTCTACGGGCTGAGCCGTGCCGAGCGGCGTCGCCGGATCCCCGAGGTCTTGGAACTGGTCGGCCTCACCGAAGCAGCACGACGGCGCGTGCGAACCTACTCCAAAGGCATGCAGCAGCGGATCGGGATCGCTCAGGCACTCCTGGCCGAGCCACGTCTGGTGATCCTGGACGAGCCAACCTCGGCCTTGGATCCTCTCGGCCGGCGCGACGTCCGCGACCTCATCCGGCGCCTCCGCGGCCATGGGATCACTGTCTTTCTCAACTCCCATCTGCTGAGCGAGGTCGAAGCAGTCTGCGACCGCATCGCGATCGTGAACCGGGGACGCGTCGTCGCACTGGGGCCGATGACGACGCTGTTGGCCGGTGACCTGACGGTCGAATTCCGCCTCGGGTCGCTCCCCGACGGAACGCTGGATGCCCTGGCGCAGCTCGTGCAGGTCGAGGAACTCCGCCCCGATCCACGTCCGACAATCATTGCGCGTGCACCGGACGAGGAAACGATCGCTCGGGCAGTCGATCTTCTCGTCGAATCCGGCATCCCCGTCTATGGCGTCATTCCCGAGCGTCACTCGCTCGAAGACCTGTTCGTGCGCCTGGTGAACGACGAGTCTTTGGAGTCACGATGAAGGCACTGGTCATCGCGCGCTTGACCTTCCGCGAAGGTCTCCGCAAGAAGCTGGTCCTCGGCGTGGTACTCTTGAGCCTCGTCTTCATCGTGCTCTACGTGTGGGGCTTTTCCCTGTTCGTGCAGGACTGGCAAGCCATGGAAGCGCGTCGAGCAGCAGCCGGAGCGGGCATGACCTTGCCATACGAGGTTTTCGCCAGTGCGATGGTGCTGCTCGGCCTCTGGACGGTCAACTTCCTCGCGGGTGTGATGACGATCTTCGCATCCGTGGGCACGATCGCCAGCGAGATCGAACAGGGTACGCTGCACGCGATCGTTCCGAAGCCGATCCGTCGGTGGGAGATCGTGCTCGGCAAATGGCTCGGCTACGCACTGATGCTCGTCGTGTACATCGCTGTGATGGTTGCGACCGTAGTGCTCACAGCCCGCTTCGTCGGTGATTACCGGCCGCCCAATGTCCTCGCAGCCTATGGATTGATCGTGCTCGTCGCACTGATTCTGCTGAGCCTGACGATCCTCGGCAGCACGCTCTTTTCGACCGTCGCCAACGGCGTCATCGTCTTCATGCTCTACGGTATGGCGATCACCGGTGGATTGGTCGAGCAGATCGGCACGGCCTTGGACAACGATGTCCTCATCCGCATCGGCGTGATCTCGTCCATCCTCGTTCCCAGCGACAGCATGTGGCGACTCGCCAGTTACCTCGTCCAACCGCGCCTCGCCGTGAACTTCTTGGGCCCGAATCCCTTCGGGACCACCGTCCCGCCGAGCACCCTCGCCGTCTGGTACAGCGTCGCCTATGCCTTGGTCCTCCTGCTGCTCGCCATGCTGCGCTTCCAACGCCGTGATCTTTAGCGCTCATCCAGGTTGCGGCATACTCACGACGCGGCCGCTCGGCGGCGCTGGGCTGGACGACACGAGAGAGGGAGAGCATGGCGGTCGACATCGTTACCCTTCCCTGCGGGCCACTCGAGACGAACGCGTATCTCCTGGTCACGGAGCAGCGCGCGCTCCTGGTCGACGCTCCCCCTGACTCATGCCTCGCCGTGCTCGACGAGCTCGAGCGACGCCAGGCGCGGCTCGAACGGATCGTGATCACCCACACGCATTGGGACCATATCGTCGATGCGACTGCGTTGCGACGGGAGACAGGCGCGCTGATCGTCGCGCACCCGCAAGCGGTTCCACGTCTCCAACAGCCGCGCCCGCTCCTCACGCCGCTCCCGTTCGAGATCGAGCCAGCACCACCGGACGAGTTGGTCGAGGATGGGGCTACACTGCTGTTCGAGCCACTGTGCTTCACGGTAATCCACACGCCTGGCCACGCGCCGGAACAAATCTCGCTGTACGAGCCCACACGCGGCTGGCTTTTCGGTGGGGATACCCTCTTCCCGGGCGGGTATGGTCGCGTTGACCTACCCGGGTCCAGCATGGCAGAAACGATCCGGACACTCCGTCGCCTGCTGGAACTGCCCGGTGACGTGATCGTCTTCCCTGGTCACGGCCCGACGACGACGATCGGTCGCGAGCGCGGTTGGATCGAGCAGCTGGTCGCCAGCGGATCCTAACGCACGGCGCACACCAGGGGTTCGACATCCGCGAACGGCCCGATCACAGCCAGGGCGAAGCGTTCCGGCTGGAACAGTTCCTGTGCCAGCGCCTGGATCTCCTCGCTGGTGACCGCCCGAATGCGGGCGATGACTTCCTCAGGCGTCAGCACCTCACCGAACACCAGTTCCTGCCCGCCGATCCAGCTGGCCACCGCACGACTGTCTTCCAAGCCCATGACGATCCGCCCGACACGCAGCTCCTTTGTGCGCTCGAGTTCGTCATCGGGAACCGGCTCGCGCACCAGCTTCTCCAATTCACCCCGCACCGCACGCAGCGCGCGCTCAGCACGCTCGACGTCGGTACCCGTGTAGATGACCGCCTGCCCGACGTCGGCATACTCGCGGAGATACCCGTACACCTCGTACGCGAGTCCTTGGCGCTCGCGGATCTCTTTGAATAACCGCGAACTCATGCCGGAACTGAGCACAGAATCCAACATACCTTGCACGAAGCGACGCTCGTCACGGTACGGCAACGCGGGTAGCGCGAGGCAAAGGTGCGCCTGCTCGGTCGGTCGCTCGAGGAGTTCGATCGTCGGCCGTGCATCGCTCAGTCGAGCCGGGTGGGGATCAGCTGGTGTCCCTGGCTCCAGATCACCGAAATAGCGCTGCACGAGTTCGATCACCTGCTCGTGCGTCAGATCTCCAGCTGCAGCCACGACCAAGCGATCGGCCCGGTAATGCTGCTCGAGGTAGGCGATGAGTTCGTCGCGCGTGATCGCCTCCACTGTCTCTTCCGAGCCGATGATCGGCCTTCCCAACGGATGCCCGTTCCAGAGTGCCCGATCCACCAGATCGTGCACGTAGTCGTCCGGTGTGTCGCGGATGCCGTGGATCTCTTCGACGATGACATGCCGTTCCTTCTCGAGTTCGCCTGGATCGAACAACGAGTGGCGCAGCATGTCAGCCAGAACATCGAAAGCGAGTTCGAGATGCCGGCTCGGCACTTTGACCCAGTAGTCCGTATGCTCGCGACCGGTCGACGCGTTCATCATCCCGCCGACGCCTTCGATCGCCTCGCTGATCAGCACGGGATCCGGGCGCCGCTCGGTGCCCTTGAACAGCATGTGCTCCAGAAAATGCGAGATACCAGCCAAGCGATCGCTTTCGTAGCGTGAGCCGACCCCGACGTACACGATGACCGTCGCCGAGCGCACATGGGGCATCCGGCTGGTCACGATACGAATCCCGTTGGGCAGGCACGTCTTCTGGTAATCCATCCTTACCCGTTTCCTACCTCATCGCCGATCGATCGGCGACCTGAACTTGATCGAGCAGCAGCCGGAGCGCCGCTTCCGCCGACAGCTCGATGTTCTGCCAGCGGTCACCAGTGAATCGATGCTCTTCGACCACGACACCATGCGGCCCCGCGCAGGCAACGTAGACCAGTCCGACCGGCTTCGTCGCTGTCCCACCACCGGGGCCAGCGATGCCGGTCGTGGCGACCGCGTAGTCGGTTGCGAAGCGCTCTCGTGCTCCCTTCGCCATCGCCTCGGCACATTCGCGGCTCACGGCACCGACGGAACGGAGCACTTGTTCCGGAACACCGAGCAGCGCTTGCTTCACGCGGTTACTGTAGGCGATGACCCCACCGATATAGTATTCGCTGCTCCCTGGTACCGAAGTGAGGAGATGGCCGATCAGCCCACCCGTGCACGATTCGGCGGTTGCCAGCGTCAGCCGTCGCTCGACGAAGAGTTCATAGACGTAACGAGCGAGTGGATGCTCCGGCACACACAACCTCCAGACCACATCGTGCAAGTATATCCATTACCCGGATGGCTCGAGCATGAGATCATCGAGTCGGTCGGCCTGCCGGGTCGCCGGAAGCAGCGACAGCGCGACGGTCATGATGATCAGCCCGCTCCCGACTACCAAAAACGCACGCCCGGCACCGAGGTCATCACCGAGCCAACCACCTAGACCGTTCGCAGCGATGAGCGCGGTGAACAGGATCGTTGACCGAAGAGCGAAAACTCGTCCCATGAGGTTCGCGGGAGTCACACGCTGCACGATCGTCACACTCGGTACCAGGAACAGGAGATTCCCGAGTCCAGTGAGCCCAGTCAGCATGACACCGACCCAGAGCGGTGGCTCGAGGCCCAGTCCAGTCAAGCCAGTTCCCATGACCACCAGACCGAGTACGACGAGCGTCGCGAGGCGCCGCGTATTGAGCGTGCCGACCAAGAGCGCACCCGCGACACTCCCCACGCCGATCCCGAAGTTGAGCAGGCTATAAGTCACCTCGCCGCGCTCCGGACGAGCGTAGGCGTAGCCGACCAAGAGCGGCATGGCCATACCGATCGCGATCGCACCGAGTGCGACGAGCAGCGTGTTGGTGCGAACGAGCGGCTGATCGACCAAGAACCGCACTCCGCCGACCAGCTCGCGCCAGACCACTCGAACGGACCGGTCGCTCCCCACCACGAGGGGCGGTAGCCGAAGGGGCCACAGGATCAGCGCCGAGACGACGTAGCCGAGTGCAGCGACCGCAAAAGCAGCTTCCAGGCCATGCCGATTACCCATCACCGACACGAGCCCACCGACGACCAGCCCGGCCAGCGGATATCCGCCGATGTCACCGAGGCTCTCGGCAAGCGACGACAGAGAGTTCGCCGTCGTGAGCTGGCTCGGTGGCACGACCGCTGGAATGGAGGCCATCTTGGCTGGCCGGTGCAGGATCGAGGCAGCATTGATCATGAACAGGAGCAGGTAGAGACTGCCGATCCAGTATTCGGCCGCGATCGGGAGAAGAACGACCGGCAGAACACGAGCCAAATCCGAAGCGATCATCACACGCCGCCGATCGACCCGGTCCACCACCACACCAGCGAGCGGCCCGAGCAAGAGATCCGGCAATCCGCTGGCCAAAAACGCCAGGCCAGCGACGGTCATCGACCCCGTCAGTTCGTACACCAGTGCCGCGAGAGCGACCCGGTGTACCCGGTCACCCATGGTCGCGACCAGATCGGAGCCCCATAATGCCGCGAACCGCCGGTTCCCCACCAGCAGCCGCAGCGGCTCGCGCCACTCCACCCTTCCCCTCCCCGACCGTCTGCCTGGCCGTGACAGGGAATCCCGTACCGGCAGTATAGCCGATCGTCTCCAGGATCACCGAGCAAACTGACGAGCAAGCGAGAACTCATCCGTCGCTGGACAGACGAACGCCCTTTTCTTCGAGTTGGCGAATGTCCGCTTCCACTTCCGCGAGCTGACGCTGGATGATCGGCAAGCGGTCACGTGCGCGCTGCCAATCGCGGAAAACCTCATCCCGCTCGCGCCGCAGCCGGTTGCGCTCCAGGATCAGTTGTTGCACTTGCCAGGCGCGTGCGGCGCATGTCGGACAGCGGTCACGCAGGTCTCGCCAGCCACCGCAGGCGGGACACGGTCGCGCCAGATCGTCGAGCCGGATGTCCGTCCAGACTTGCCGACGTCGCACTGTCTCCAGCGCATCAGCCGCCACGAGATCGGCACTCGCCGCAAGGGTCGCGAGGAGCTCAGGACTCGGATCGCGGTACCCCACTGCTGCCAATACCTTCTCGAGTTCGTCCTCCACACGCCGGAGCTGGGCCGGTGCTATCTGGTGACCACGCTCAGCCCAGTCGACTTCCTCGATCCAGCGGAGAACGACACCGCTGATCTCCAATTCGACCGTCACGGGCGATGCTTGCAGATCGACCCTCACTTCGACCGGAACAGGCGGGAGGGGCTGTAGCTGAAGGACGGGGGGCGCCGTCTCCAATGCTTTTCGCTGTTCGTCGAGGTCAGCGATCGCCGCATCGAGTTCGCGAAGACGTTCTGTCCAGCGGTTCTCCGGTTGGCGAGCCTGCTCAGCGAGCATGAGGTCGTAGCGCAACTCTTCACGACGCTGGTACAGGCGAGCCAGGCGTCGGCGCTCTGCCTCCCGGACCGGCCGCTCGGGCTGGTTGGTCGGTCGGTCTACGGCTGGTCGTTCATCCTGGTCACGATCGCGCCGCCACCACCGTCGCATGTCATTCCTCCCCCACCGGCTCGAGCGCATCCGCCGCGGCGCGCAAGCGGTGCAAGAGAGCGGGGAAAGGCGACGGGCCGGCGAAGAGCGCTTCAGGCGGAACGAGTGCCCGCCAACTTGCCCGTAACGCGGGCGGCTGCCCCGCCAGCGCTTCGACCTCCAACACATCCGGCCGCTCACCGATGCGTGCCCGCAACGAGCGCTGGCCCTTCGCTCCTCGCCAGGAAAGGTGCAGTTCGGGCCTCCCTCCGTTCTCCTGAACGGAGACCGCCAGCGACGCGTCATGCTTCCCGAGTTCCTCCGCGGTCTCAGCCAGTTGCCGCCAGGCGAGCAGTCGCCGGTCGTGCTCGTCCAGCCGCCACGGCCGACCGATCCGCGCCGAGACGCGCCAGCGGAGCCACCGACTCCGCCATACTGCGAAACCAGTGAGTAGGAGCGCCCCATGCAGTACCCCGAGCACGAGAGCGGCCGATCTCGGCCCACTGTAAAGCTGCGTCCAGTCACCCCGCAAACCGCTCGCGAGATCGAGTGCAGGGTAGAACACCAGCGTGGTCGCCAGGATCATGCCTCCGGCCGGCAAGAGCAGCGCGGCGACCGGCCGGCGCAGCGGAGCGAAGAGGCCAGCCCCGATGGCGACGAGTGCGAGGAACAAACTCACGAGATTGCCGCTCGAGGCGATCCAGAACTGCGCGATCGGGTTCGTCACGCCTGTGTACTCGACCCAGCCGAGAAATAGGAGGTACCCGAAGCCGATCACGCGTCCACCGGAAAGCCACACCGCGACCGCGTGTCCGAGTTCGTGCGCGAGGACACTGATCGGTACGAGCACGAAAAGCGCTAATTCCACGAGCACCGCCAGTTGTTGAGCGGTCACCGGCTCAGCAAAGAGTTGGTGTCGGGCACGCCAGGCCCGCACGATCGCACGGACCGAGAGAACCACCAGCGCGAAACTGACCAGTTGCAAAGCCGGGAAACTCCACATGAAACGGTCCGGTCCAGCAGGATCGCCTGGTCCTGCTCTCTCCAGTCTACTCCGTCACGAGGCGCGGAGTACGCCCAGAGACTGCCGGATGTCCGGGAATCACGAACCGCCACAGGAACTCCTGACCGCGCGAGATCCCGATGCGTGGCGTGCTCGCGACACGCTGCGGCGATGAGCCAGACTGAATCCAGAACGGCGGTCGATCGATCGGCAACCCGTGATGATCGAGCATAATCCCGAACGCCTGAGCGAGCGCTCCCGGCCCGCTCGCCAGCCGGTGCTCAGCCAATCGGTATCCGGCGTGACGCGATCGCTCCCGGCGTTGCCGCATGATCGCGTGGCCAGCCAGCGGCATGGCGGCACGGAGCAAGACAGCTCCGGCTGTACCGTCCGGATCGGTGACGATGTTGCAGCATGGGTAAACGCCATAGGCCCGATAGACGTAGGCATGGCCCGGTGGTCCCCACATGACCCGAGCCGGTCCGTTCCGGTAGCGGGCCGCGTGCGAAGCAGGGTCCTCCGGCCCGCCATAGGCCTCGACCTCGACGAGCACTCCAGCGACCAACTCGCCGCCGACCATGCTCACCAGGATTGCGCCGAGGAGATCGCGAGCGACCTCGACCGCCGGACGCGCGAACCAGTCACGCGGTAAGGCTCGTGCCGGATCCAATTGGATCTCGCTTGTGTCGACAATGGTTCCGACACCGTCCATCAGTCACTCGTGCGTGCTTCCCCTCCGGCCAAGATGTTCGCTACCCTCGCGGCGAGCCGTGGTCTTCTGGCTGTGCTCTCGCCCGACTGCTCAGCACCGATCCAGTCCGCTCACTCGGGGTAGCAGTGACGCGGAGAGCCGAACGCTGCCGACCGCTGGCTCGAACAACTCCCCCTTCTGACGAGCCGGCTCGAATCAGGCCAACTCGTCGAGCCGGGTGCGGATCAGCCGCATGCGCTCCTCGGCATCGGCCAGCTTCGCACGGTGGCGCTCGACCACGTGCGCTGGCGCTCGCGTGACGAACTGCTCATTGGCCAAGAGCGCCCGCGTCCGCTCGAGTTCGGCGAGCAGTTCCTCCAGTTCGCGCTGCAGGCGCTGTCGCTCGGCTTCGATATCGAGCATCCCACGGAGCGGCAAGTAGATCACCGCATCGTCCACGATGAGCGAGACGACCTGCCGCGGTGCCTCGAGGAGTTCTTCGACGTAGCTCAAACCGTCACTCGCGATACGAGCCAGGAAGCGGAAGACGCCCTCGCTGTCCTGGAAGGCGCGCCGATGCGAACCCGGATAGACGATCGCCTGGATCCAGCGGGCTGGCTCGACACCAGCTTCGGCACGGGCGTTCCGTACTGCTCGGATGGCCTCCATCAAGAAGCCGAACTCGCGCTCCGCCTCCTCGTCGATCCGTGCCGCGTCCGGTTGCGGCCAGGGAGCGACCATGATGCTCTCTCCAGCGTGCGGTAGCCGTTGCCAGAGCTCCTCAGTCACGAACGGCATGAAGGGATGCAGCAAGCGCAGCGCCCGCTCGAGGACGTACGCCAAGGTCTGCCGGGCTGCTCGAGCTCCAGGGTCACCAGCATTGATCGCCACCTTGCTCGCTTCGATGTACCAGTCGCAGAACTGCGACCACAGGAAATCGTAAAGGAGGTGCCCTGCCTCGTGGAACTGATAACGTTCGAGTTGGTCGGTCACCTCCGTCGTCACGCGTTCGAGGCGACTGAGAATCCAGCGATCGGCCAGACTCATCGCCGAGCGCTCAGGCGATACGACTGAACCGTCCGGTGCCTGCTCGATCTCTCCACCCGCCAGCACCCGGAGCGTGTAGCGCGTGGCGTTCCAGATCTTGTTGGCGAAGTTCCGGCTGGCCTCCACCCTGTTCAGACTCAGCTTCATATCAGTACCGGGACCAGCCATGGTCACGAGCGTGAAGCGCAACGCATCGGCGCCATACTGCTGCGTGACCTCGGTGGGATCGATCACATTCCCCTTGGTCTTGCTCATCCGCTGGCCACGCTCGTCCCGCACGGTTCCGTGGAGGTAGACGGTGTAGAAGGGCACCTCGCCCATGAACTCCAGCCCGAGGAAGACCATGCGGGCCACCCAGAAGAAGAGGATGTCGTACCCGGTCTCCATCACCGAGCCAGGATAGAAGTAACGGAGATCGTCCGTGTCATCAGGCCAGCCGAGCGTACTGAACGGCCAAAGCCCGCTGGAGAACCAGGTATCGAGCACGTCCGGATCCTGCTCGATCCGCGTGCTGCCACAATGCTCGCAGCGCTCGATCGTCTCCTCCGCCGTGACCGTGAGCTGCCCACAGTCCTGGCAATACCAGACCGGGATACGATGCCCCCACCAGAGCTGCCGCGAGATGCACCAGTCGCGTACGTTCTCCAGCCAGTGCAGGTAGACAGCGCGGAACCGCTCCGGAATGAACTGGAGTGTCCCATTCCGCGCGACCTCGATCGCCGGCTGGGCGAGCGGCATCATCTTGACGAACCACTGCTTGCTGATGAGTGGCTCGACGACGGCACCGCAGCGCTGGCAATGTCCCAGACTGTAGCGGTGGGGCATCGTGCGCACCAGATACCCCTGGCGATCGAGTTCCTCCACGACGCGTCGGCGAGCTTCCTGGATCGTCAAGCCCGCAAAGGGCCCAGCCTGCTCGTTGAGTGTCCCATCCGGATTGAGGATGTTGACCGGTGGCAGACCGTGGCGCTGCGCGATCTCGAAATCGGTGAAATCGTGCGCTGGCGTCACCTTCACCGCACCGGTACCGAACGCGGGATCGACCGCCTCGTCAGCCACGATGGTCAGCCGCCGGCCGAGGAGCGGCAGGATGGCTGTCTTCCCCACCAGGTGGCGATACCGCTCGTCGTTCGGGTGCACAGCGACACCCGTATCGCCGAGCATCGTTTCCGGCCGCGTTGTCGCGACGACCAGCGATTCGTCACTCCCATCGATCGGGTAGCGCAGGTAGTAGAGCGTCCCCTCGATTTCCTCGTGATCGACCTCCAGATCGGAGAGTGCGGTCATGCAGCGCGGGCACCAGTTGATGAGCCGCTCTCCCCGATAAATGAGCCCTTTGTCGTAGAGACGCTTGAAGGCAGTGCGCACCGCCCGCGAGGGGCCGGGGTCCATCGTGAAGCGGAAGCGTGTCCAGTCACAGGAAGCCCCGAGAATCCGCAACTGCTCGCGGATACGACCGCGATAGCGGTTCATCCAGTCCCAAACGCGCTCGAGGAACTTCTCGCGCCCGAGATCGTGCCGGGTCAGTCCCTCTTTGAGCAGTTCGCGCTCGACGACCCACTGGCCCGCGATACCCGCATGGTCGGCACCGGGCAACCAGAGCGTCGGGTAGCCCTGCATCCGCCGCCAGCGGATCATCAAGTCCTCGATAGCGACGAAGAGGGCGTGCCCCATGTGCAACTCGCCCGTGACGTTGGGCGGCGGCATGATGATGACGAACGGCTTCCGGTTCCAGTCGATAGCCGGGGTGAAGTAGCCACGCTGCTCCCACCAGTCATACCAGCGCGCTTCGACCGTTTGCGGCTGGTACGCCGGAGCGAGTTCGTCCGAATGGGCCACCTGCGTCATCGAGCCCCGCCTCCCTCTTTGGCACGCTGTTGCCTCGAGTCACTGTCAGACGAGTGCATCGTACAGCGCCGGATGCACGCGGATCCCAAACACGAACCACCGTCCACTGGGACGGCCCTCGGCAAGGGTACCGACCAGCGTCGGAAACCGTCAACGCCGCAGCATGTGGCTCGGTCGCATGACCGACTCACGTCGGCCGGGGCTGGTGCGCCGAGGCAGAAGACGAATGCCGCTCTCGACGTGAACCGCCATCTGCCGGAAGGGCTGGCTGCCATTCTCCACGAGGAAAAAACACACCACCACGCGCCGAGAGACCAGCGAGCACTCGCAGTACTCTCGATCAGGGCGTGACGAGCTGCAGTCTCCTCGCTCACAACGATGAGTCGCAAACGCCTCGATATCGGGACGGCAGGTGAGCGAGCCAGCCCCCTACCACAGCAGGACCCTCGTCCGCTGGTCTCGGCCAGCACAACACGTGCCCCGAAAGGTCGCCGATCGCCGAGTGCGTTACTCCTCCGGCTCAGCGGGCATCGCTGGAAACCGCTGGGCCAGCCGTGCGCGGAGTTCCCCCAGCGAGCGCTCCTGGAGGGAGAGAACCAGTTCGTTCACCTCACGCAACCGGCGGGACAGGCGCATCGAGAGTGCCAGGGCTTGGGCAGCGAGCTCCAGCGCATCGTCCAGGGTCAGGTCGTTCCGCTGCGTTCGCTCGAGCAGCTGCGTCATCTGCTCCTCGAACGTCGTCACCATGACGCCGAAACTGCGCAGGACGATGCGCGTTTGCTCGCCTGGTCGCTGCTCGCTCATCGCACCCCCACGTTCAGCGCTCGCGGACCGCATCGAGTGCCTGCGCGATACGCGCGACCGCTAGGTCGACTTCGTCGCGCGACAAGATCAGCGGTGGGAGCAAGCGGACGACCGTTGTCCCCGCCGGCAAGGCCAGGACGCCACGCTCTTGCAGCGCTTTCAAGACCGGGGTCGACCGGACCTTGAGGTCCAGGCCGAGCATGAGCCCGATCCCTCGCACATCGCGCACGAGGGGATGACCGAGCGCAAGCAACTGCTGGCGGAAGTACAGGCCCAGTTCCGCTGCTCCCGGGATGAGCCGGTCGTCCTCCAGCGTTTCCAGCGTGGCCAGACCTGCTGCGCAGGCCAGCGGGTTCCCGCCGAACGTGCTCCCGTGTACCCCGGCCGGCAAAGCGAGGGCGACATCTTCCGTCATCAGGGTCGCACCGATCGGAACACCGTTGGCCAGACCCTTGGCGACACAGAGGAGATCCGGCGACACGCCGGCATGCTCGCAGGCGAACCAGGCTCCCGTGCGGAAGGCGGACTGGACCTCGTCGAGCACGAGCAAGGCACCAGCCTCGCGGGTGATCCGTCTCACCTCCGCAAGGTAGCCCGGTTCCGCCGGGTAAATGCCGCCCTCGCCCTGCACCGGCTCCAGGATCACCGCCGCCGTGTCGTTGTCCACTGCCTCGGCCAGTGCAGCGGCATCACCGTAGGGGACGTGAACCACCTCCGGCAGGACAGCCAGGAACGGTTGCCGGTACTTGGGTTCGCCGGTAGCCGCCAGCGCTCCGAGCGTGCGCCCGTGATACCCACGCTTCGCCGCGACGACCTTGCGCCGACCGGTCACGGCCCAGGCGAACTTGAGCGCAGCCTCGACCGCCTCGGCACCCGAGTTGCTCAGGAACGCCCGCGAAAGTCCATGCGGTGCGACCGCGAGCAGCTTCTCGAGAAACGCTGCCCGGACATCCGAGGCGAACGACTGGTGACAGCTCAAGAGCCGACTCGCCTGAGCCACGATCGCTGCCGTGACGCGTGGGTGCGCGTGACCCAGGATATTCACGCCGTAGTTGCTCATCAGGTCGAGGTACCGCTGGCCGTCACTGTCGTAGAGCCAGGCGCCCTCGCCACGAACCAGCACGATACCCCGCTTGGCGTAGAGCGGCGGCTGCAGCGACTCGTCCAGCTGGAGGATAGCGCTCGTCGATCGTGCCGTCATGGCCGCACCTCGACACGACTACCAGCGGTCAGCACAGTTCCGACCCCCGCCAGGGCACGCTGGATCGGCTGCGGGAGGCGTGCATCGGCGAAGACGACGCGCCCGATCCCCGATTGGACCGCCTTGCAGCCGGCTTCCACCTTTTTCTTCATGCGACCTTGCGCTGCCGTCATCGCTGCTTCCACCGAAGCAGGGTCGCTGACATCGATCGTCGCGATGAGCGATGCCGGATCGCGCACGTCGCGCAACAGTCCAGGCGTATTGGAGAGGATGACCAGCGCCTCGGCCCGCAAGGCCACCGCCAGCTGCATCGCGAGCTTGTCGCCGTCGACGTTGATCGCCTCGCCCTGGTCGCTCACGGCCGGTGGTGTCAGGACCGGGAGATACCCGTTGTCGAGCAGGAGATCGAGGAGTCGCGTATCGACCTGCTCGATGCTACCGGCATAGTCGCCACGCAGGACCTTCGGCTTGCCGTTCTCGATCGCTCGCAGGACGTCCTTGCGTGGTCCACTCGCGATCCGACCATCCATCGCAGTGAGGCCGACCGCATTGATGCCGCGCTGCTGCAAGCCCTCGACCAGCCGCTTGTTCACCAGACCAGCGTAGACCATGAGCATGAGGTCCATCGTCTCCCGGTCGGTGAACCGGCTCACCTGTCCGGTCGACGAGGTGACCAACCGAGGTTCACGCCCCAGCCGGCGCATCCACTCGTCGAGCACGGCGTTCGCACCGTGAATGAACACGATCCGGTGCTCCGGCCAGAGGGCCGCCAAATCGTCGAGCGTCAACGCCGGATCGATACCTGCACTCCCACCGAGTTTCACCACCAGCATCGCTGTCACGCCGCTCCCTTCGTCGCACCGTCGTGTGGTTTCTCCCAGACCGTCGTATGACCGAAAAGAAATCGCCGCTCCTGGAGGAGACGCAACCCGGCTGCTTCGCCCAGCTCGCGCACGCGCGCGTACCGCACGTAATGCGGATCACCGATGTGCTCGATGACCGCCAGCCGCCCGCCGGGCCGGAGCACAGCCGCGAGCTCGCGGAGTGTCGCAGCGGGATCGTCGGTTTCGCCGAGCACGTGCACGAGCAACGCGCGATCGTACGTCTCTGGCCCGAGGGCTGCCAGTGTCCCTCGACCGAGTTCCGCCAGGAGTAGTCGGACGTTCGTCAGCCCGCGCTCGGCTGCCCGCTGCCGGATGTACTCCAGCATCCGCGGCTGGACATCGACCGCTGTGACCGAGCCTGTCGGCCCGACGACTTCCGCGAGCGGGATGGTCAAGCGACCGGGACCGGCACCCGCATCGAGGAGGTACATTGCTGGTTGCAGGTCGAGGAGCGCCACCAGCTCTTCGGGCCGGGCGATCGCACGCGGTCCGGGCAGCGTCAGGAACCAGGCGAGCCGCGCCGAGAAGGGTCGCCGCCGGGCGAGGACCCAACCGAGACCGATCCCGAGCGCAAAGATGCCGACGACCAACCACCGACGTCGCACGCTTCTGTCCTCACAGCGGGTGGAGACCGGGGAACTCCAGACCCAACGTCTCGGGGAAACCGAGCCGGATATTCATCGCTTGCACCGCCTGGCCGGCCGCCCCCTTCATCAGGTTGTCGATCGCCGACATCACTACCAGACGCTGGCGTCCACCTGGCAGCTCGTCCAACTCCCAGCCGATGTCGCAATAATTCGAGCCGGCCAAGATCTTCGGTTCCGGATAGCGGTGAATACCGCTGGCCTCTTTGACCAGACGAATGAACGGCTCTTGCCCATACGCTGCCCGGTAGACCTGCCAAAGGTCGCGGTCCGTCAGCGGCTGCTTAGGGAAGAGGTGAGCGGTCGCCAAGATCCCGCGCACTGCCTCCACGCTCGTTACCGACAGACCGAGCGATGGGGTTCGCCCGCACACAGTGAGTTCCTGCAGCACTTCGGCGGTATGGCGGTGTCCACCTGGCTTGAAGGGGCGGATCACGCCGCTCCGCTCCGGATGATGACTGGCCGGCCCAGCCTCACCACCAGCGCCCGATGAGCCGACCTTGCACTCGACGGTGACAGGGAGGTCGAGGTCGATCAAGCCAGCCCGGAACAGCGGGGCCAAACCGAGGATGACCGTGGTCGAATTGCAGCCCGGGCAGGCGATATAGCGCGCGTTGCGGATCTCCTCCCGATGCAACTCTGGCAGGCCGTAGACGGCCTGTGCCAGGAGATCGGGCCTCGGGTGCGTCCAGTGGTACCACTGCTCGTAGGCCGCGGGATCCCGCAACCGGAAGTCCGCGGAAAGGTCGATCACGATCGGCGCCAGCTCGAGAAGCCGGTCGACGATCGGTGCCGTTTCCCCGTGTGGCAAGCAGGCAAAGAGCAGATCGACCGGCTCGAGCGCTTCGGGCGGGACGAATTTGAGCGCTGTCCGCTTCCGCAGGTTCGGATGTACGGTGTGTACGAACTTTCCCGCGCGCGAGCGTGACGTGACCTGCTTCACCTCGACTTCGGGGTGGCTCAACAGCAAGCGAAGCAATTCACCACCCGTATACCCAGAGCCCCCCAAGATCGCGACCGATACGACCATCCGTGACCGCCTCTCCCTCCCGTCGGCGAACGTTTCACCGGCTCAATGCGATCGCGGGCGACGCACCTCGCGTCGCCCGCGCGAGCACGTAATCGGCGATGAGACCGGCGACATCGATATGAGTCGTCCGCATCAGGCCCTTGAACTCGACACCACCATTGACTTCCAGCACCTCGAGTCCGTCGGCAGTCTCGACGAGATCGACTCCGGCGATCTCCAAACCGATCGTCTGGACAGCCCGCAAGGCGAGATCGGCGAGTTCAGGTGTCACAGGGCAGGGATAAGAAACCGCCCCGCGAGCGACATTGGTCACCCAGTGGTCGGCCTGACGATAGGAAGCAGCCACCACCCGGTCACCGACCACGAAGACGCGCACGTCGCGGCCCGGCTTGTCCACGTATTCCTGGAGATAGAAGACTCCGTGGTGGAAAGAGCCGAGCGACCGCTTGTGCTGCAGCACGGCGCGGGCTGCCGCTGGTGAGTTGACGCGAGCGAGGAGCCGTCCCCAGGAACCGGTCACCGGCTTGATGACAGCTGGATAACCGAGCCGTTCCAGCGCTGCCAGCGCACTCTCGACGTCGAAGGCGACGAG